>JACZRV010000030.1 GCA_022574555.1 SAR324 cluster bacterium | reverse complement strand
CCACGCTAGTGTGACCGTGCCTCCCGCTCCACGGCGCACTCGCCGTCACCAACTTCCACGAGCAAGGCGTCGCGTCGGTGCAAATGGCGGTGGTTGTACCTGTATCCTCGGTTCCTGTGGTATCGCCCGTATCCCCCTCCCGTACCCCCAGTATCCCCTGTTCCTCCGGTATCCGTCGTTTGGTCCTCGCACGTCTCGCAGGTGGCCGGGCCTTTGTCGTCGATGGGATCGGTGCCGCAAGCCGCGAGGGCCAGGAGGGCGCAAAGGGCTGTAAATAGAAGTAGTCCGGAAAATTCCTAAGAGCGGCGCACTTCGAGACGATCGCTCCGCGATCTCCTCAGTGACGCGGACACCGGAGCCCGATTCCCTGAGGAACCCCACCGCTTGTAAGTGGTGGGGTGTCTCGAAGGAGCGGGCGACCTGATATTTGCCATTTTTCGGATCACTTGAAGAGATGCGAAGTGCATAGGGGCTCTCCGAACAGATTGAGTGATTACCAGCGCAGGGCCACGCCGACCCGCCATGCGCCGTTGTGGGCGTAGAGATACGGCACGGTGGTGAGGACCGCCGTGGATGACCTGGGCGAATCGTTGTAGATCCAAAGCGCCGTGCCCAGGAGCAGAACGGAGAGGATCGCACCGGTGTCCGAATTGCTTTGGTGCGTGTCGGCGGCGTCCGCCTCTTTTTGCAGTTCCCCATCGAGACGGTCGAATTCGTCCTGGCTGGCAGCGATCTCCATTTCCGCGATGATCTCCTCCTGCCGGGCGTTGGCGTCTTCGGTGGCCTGGGCTTCGCTGATGCCGTAGGCGGCGGCGAGCAGACCGACGGTCAGGGCCGATCCCCATTGCCAGCGCCAGGCGGTAAGGCCGTCGTCGGGCGGCTCGATCACGATGGGCTCCGGTTCAATTCGCTCCAAATCAGCACTGAGGCGGGTGGTTTTGCCGTCGGCGATGAGGGTGCGCGTGGATTTGGCGCGATATCCCTGCCGACTGATGACGACCCGGTGCTCGCCCGGTTCCAGTTGCAACCGGCCGTCGCGGTCGGGCGTGGCGGAGCGGCCATCGATGGTGAGGCGGTGTTGGGGTGTCCATCCGGCGATGCGGAGGGTGCCCTCCGGTGCGGCGGGCGGCGGGGGTGGCTGGCCCGCGATGCCCGCGTAGAGCACCCCCAACTTGGCGTTGAGCTGGGCGGTGCCGCACCCCTCGCAGGTCTCCGCGCGGACGATGCGCTCCCCGCCGCGAAAGAGCGTCAGGCTGAGCTGGGTGAAATCCTCATCGCGGATGATCTGCAGGATGAACAGCCGTTCCACCTGCAGCACCTCCTGGATCAGCCGGACGCACTGATCCTCCGTGCACTGGTCGAAGTCCAACTGCTCGAAGGCGATCTCCTCGGCCCGCCGGTACTCCTCCTGCGAGATGAGCTTGTAGTCGCTGCTGAGGAGGGCTTCCAGGCTGGTGTGGATGATCTGCTGCTGTGCCGAGGATATTTCCCCAATGGCCGCGATGGGTGCTACGGCCGCGGTAGGCAACGTGGATTGCCCCATCCCTGCCGTTGGAATGAAATACAGGATAAGAAAAAACAGCGGCAAAGTCTTGCGCATGACTTCGCTCCCCGATGAGATCATGCGGACTATCCTTGGCGATATAGGCCTTGGTGATATGGATCATTTCTATATCAGAAATAGTCGTCCACAATCTAGCAGAATTCGTCAGCCGATCGTCGATCACCCGAGCGAAATCGGCGGGTGGTCATGGCCCGCATTTGAACCACCTTTGTTACTCGGAACCGCCGATGAACGCGGATAAACGCCGATAGGAATAATAGGAAAGCCAACCATCCACGTTATCTGCGTGAATCTACGGAACGTTGACATGCGCCTCCGCCGGGGTATTCTTTTGATTTCACCGTGTTGATTTCGACGTGTTGATTTCGCCCTATTGATTTCACCACGCGCGTCAACAGATGCGGAGGATTCGCGCCGTGCGCCCTTTCCAGGAAGCCCTCGAAATCGTTCTGGGCCAGGTTCGCCCGTTGCAGAAGGTGGAGAGCGTTCCCCTGACCGCGGCCTATGGCCGGGTGCTGGCCATGGACATCGCCGCCCGGGAAGACATTCCCGTCGCCGACAATTCGGCCATGGATGGCTATGCAGTGCGCACGGCGGATTTGCCCGACGAGGCGAGTTGCCGCGAGCGGCCGTTGCGGGTCGTGGAAGTATTGGCGGCGGATCATCTGGCCAGCAGCGCGCTGAAATCCGGCGAGGCGATGAAGATCATGACCGGGGCGCCCATCCCGCCGGGAGCGGATGCCGTGGTCATGGTGGAGCATACCCGGCTTGAAGGGGAGCGTGTGTGGATCGGAAAACCGCCCCGGGAGGGAAACCACATACGGGTCGCGGGGGGGGACATGCGAAAGGGAGAAATTGCCCTCGTCAAGGGAACGCGGCTCACGCCGGCTACCGTGGGCATGATGGCGGCGCTGGGATATGCCGATGTCCCCGTGTTGCGCGCGCCGCAAGTGGGCATATTGGCCACGGGCGATGAGATCGTCGAGCCCACCGCGCCGCTCACTCCGGGAAGGGTGCGCAATTCCAACAGCTATTCCCTGGCCGGATTGGTGAGTCAGGCCGGAGCGGTTCCCCACCTGATGGGCATCGCTCCTGACAGCGAGGAATCACTGAAGACATCACTGCAGGCGGGCCTGGCCGAGCACGACGTGCTGATCACCTCTGGCGGTGTTTCCATGGGCGATTTCGATTACGTCAAGCGTCTCGTCGACGAAGTCGGCCTAAAGGTGCATTTCCGCACGATCAATATGAAGCCAGGTAAGCCGGTCGTTTTTGGCACTCGGGGGGAGAAGCTCTTTTTCGGCCTGCCCGGCAATCCGGTTTCGTCGATGGTCGTCTTTCTTCAACTCGTCCGCCCGGCTCTGATGAAAGCGATGCAGCAACCCGACCTGGGATTTCGCACCTTGCAGGCACCCATCGCCGAGCCCTTTTCCAAGACCGACGGCAAACGGCACTTCCTCAGAGGCGTCCTCCATCCCGGCCCGGAAGGCACCCTTCAGGTGCGGCTCACCGGGGACCAGGGTTCGGGCTTGCTGCATTCCATGGGCCGTGCCAACTGCTTTGTCGTCATCGCCGAGGATACCCAGCGCATCGAGGCCGGTGACGCAGTGACCGTACAGCTCTTCGAAGGCGAGCCACTGCCGGCTTGAATCGTCGCGGCCTGAGTCATCGGCCCGTTGAACGATGCCGTTCACCGCGGGGCCGTTTGAACGATTCTTATTGAACGATTCTGATTGAACGGTGCTGAATCGAACCGCCTCTGGAAAGCCATGAACTCCGAGGATCGGGGCGGAATCCAACGGGCGAATCGTCATCCATCGGCGCGCAACCGTGGCCATGTGAAGCAACGGAGTTGTGTGGAGCGCAACCGCGGCCGCGTGGGGCGAACCGGGCGCCTAGTGGAAATATGACTCGCTGAACAGGGGAATCAGGCTCCGCTTCCAGGGACCGTTCCAGAGATCCATCAGCAATGCAGCGTGTGGCTTGCCGGTCTCGGCGATTTCGTCCAGGGGGGCCAGGAAGACCTCCTCGTTTTCGCCCTCGGCGTTGCGGGCGTCCAAGCGCCTCAGTCCGGATCTGACAAGGGCCATCAACTCCCGGGCCCATTCCCAAATCGGCTTGCCCAACAGGTCTGCCTGCAGCCCCCAGCGTGCGGCATTTTCCAACGCGGCCGGAAACTGCTCGGCAGAAACGTCGCGCAGCATGTGCGCCGCATCGTCGAGGGTGGTGCGGTCGTAGAAGAGGCCCCGAGTCAAGGCAGCCAACGCGCAGATCATATCCCGCGATCCGGTGTCGCACATGCGAAGTTCCAGATAGTTCTTCAGCCGCATTTCAGGAAAGATCGTGGTCAGGTGCAGCGCCCAGTCCTCCCGTGTGGCCACATGACCATCGAGTCCTTTTTCCATGAAGCGCCGGAAGCTCTGGCCGGCATAATCGATATAGCGGCCGTCGCGGTGAATGAAGAACATGGGCACATCCAACGCGTACTCGGCGTAGTCGCGGTAGCCGAAGCCTTCCTCGAAGGCGGCGGGAATGATCCCGCATCGCTGCGGATCGGTGTTGAGCCAGATATGGGCGCGGGATGACAAGTAGCCCGAGGGCATCCCCGCGGCGAAGGGCGAATTGGCGAACAGCGCATTGATGATCGGCGCCGCCGCCATACCGACGCGCAGCTTTTTGGCCATGTCCGCTTCATCGGAATAATCGATGTTGGTTTGCACGGTGCCCGTGCCCACCATCATGTCCAAGGCCATGGATCCCTTTTGGGGGAGGTATGCGCGCATCACTTTGTAACGCTCCTTGGGCACCCAGGGCATTTCCTGGTGGGTCACGAAAGGATTGCGGCCCAGGGTCAGCCAGACGATACCCAGGGGCTCGGAGACGGCCTGGATCTCGCGTAGGTGAACCCGCAGCTCGTGGCAAACGTCGTGGGCTGTGGCCAATTGCGCGCCGCTGAGTTCCACCTGCCCGCCGGGTTCCAGGGTGATATTGGCCTCACCCCGGTCGAGGGCAATCAGGTTGTCGCCCTCGGTAACCGGCCGCCACCCAAATTGCTCGATCAGGGCGGCGAGCACCGAGTGGATGCCGTTGGCTCCCTCGTAAGGCACCGGGCTCCGAGTTTCCAGGTAAAAGCCGATTTTCTCGTGCTCGGTGCCTAAGCGCCATTCGCCGGCCGGTTTTTCGCCAGTGCGAAAATAGGCCAATAAATCGTCGAATGATTCTATTGGTGGCGATTCGCCCATGAATACGAAACTGGTCATATTGGCCGCGGCTGTCTCTCTTAGGAACGATCGATCAGGTATTGTCGCCATTTTACGCTTTTTTGCAGGGCCCGGAAACAAGGATCTGCCTCGACGATATCCTCCGGCTGATAGCCCAGGTCATTCGCCGCTTTGAGCGCGGTGAAGGCATCGTCGGTGCGGCCCAGGAAGGAGAGCCGCCGCGCCAAAAGCACCTGGGACTCGGGCAAGGCCAGACCCTCTGCGATCAATTTTTTATACGCCACGATCTCCTTGAAATACAAACCCAACTCGCCCCAGGCCGCTGCGAGCAGGAGCCGGCCGCCTTCATGGCCGGAGTGTTCGGTAACGGTCTTTTCCAGCGCCTCCGCCGCGTCGGCGAACAGCCCCTTCTGAAACAGTTGGGTCCCGTAAAAATAGTGGAGTTCGGCCAGCCGCTCCTTTTCCTCCCCGGAAACCGTTTGCCACTCCGCGATTTTTTCAGGGGCATAGCCTCGCAAGAACAGGTCCAGCGGTTGCGCCGGTCGGGGTTCGATTTCTTCGATGGCCTTTTCCGCCTCTTCCAGCTCGATTTTCCAGAGAAATTCTTCCAGTGTCCCCGACGGGTCATCGTCATCCGCCGGGCTAGGGGCATCATCTCGATCGGGGGAATCACCGTCTCCGGCACCCGCATCGAGTTTCGCTTCGAAGTCAGCCAGCGGTCTTTCCGGAGACGCGCCAGCCCCTGTGGCCGCACCGTGGGAATCGGTGGGGGCCGGCGGACCGGGTAGAGCCCCACCGAGCAGCGTATCGAACAACGCCTTCCCCACCTTGGATTGCAGATCGACCAGGTGCGAGGGAGGCATCAGCAGGGTGATACCGCCGCTCAATGCCTGCCCGACCTTGAACGTGAGCTGCGCGTCCAGGATGGGAGTTTTACCGAATTCCTTCAGTTCGGCGGCCAGATCGTCGGCGGGAAAGGGTTCGACTTGATACCCATCACCTTCTTCATCCAGCCCAAGGGCCACATCGAGGTAGCCCGCCAGAATTTGGCCGAGGGAAACCGCCACTTCGATTTCGATGCCGGAGAGTTCGGGTTTGGCGACATCCTGAAACTGATAGGGCGTCCCGGAACCGAAGGCGTACTCAAGATACCGGATGAACAAGGGTGTGGAGATCAGCAGGATCGCGTGGGAGTCGCAGCCAGCCAAGGCCAGCCGGAACGGAATGCGGCGGCCGAGATCCTCGCCGGCAAATCCGCTGGCAGCCACCATGTCCACCCGTTCCGGATAAACCACCGTCTGTGCGCTGAAACAGCGCGAAAAGGCGAATCCGAGCAGATCGCAATATCCATTCAATATCCCGTGCACCGTGTCGCTCGTTTCATTCCCAGTGGAGGCTTGTGCCCCCAGGAGGGCACCCACGCGGGCGAAAGCGGGGTCTACCTCGGCCATCTGTTCGAGCAACTGTTGCAATTCCTCCGTATTCAATACGCCCAAATAGGGGCGAATCAGCCGCACACCACGCTTGGGCACGGGATCTTCGGCCGTCAAATCGCTACCGGCCTCGCGTAGATACGGCGAAATGCGCCGCAGGGCATCGATCAATATTTCCTCGTGATACGCCGTCGGTTGGTGATCGACGCCAAGGGAAGCGATGCGGTGCAACACATCGGCCTGTTGAAGAAGGGGCAAAGGCGTCATGTAAGCAGTCAGTACCGGCGGTGCTCCCAGCCAGTTCAGCAGAAACGCAGCGGTCTGGGGATGCTCTTCCCACAGCCATTGCGTGACGAGATCGGGATCCTCCATCAGGAACCGATGACGCAACAATTGCAATGAGGTGGGGTCCGCGGGTGCAACCATGGGTGGCATAGGAGTGGAGGTGGTCCCCATCGGGAGGAAAGCGGATCGATTGGTCCCGGCGCATATTGTAGGGTGGGCTCCCCGGCCAATGCAACCCTTTTGGGAGCGGCACCGTTCTTTGCCACTTTCCGCCGGCGCGTCAAAATGTTACACGTGAACGATCATGGGCACCAGGATTTAAGGTGCCCCGCCCCCAGCGAGACCCAATTCCATTCTCCTTTGGGACCATGAACCGGCTGATCCTGCAATTCACC
Organism: SAR324 cluster bacterium; assembly: GCA_022574555.1. Classification (GTDB taxonomy): domain Bacteria; phylum SAR324; class SAR324; order SAR324; family JACQKK01; genus JACZRV01. The sequence continues at coordinate 28,326 of JACZRV010000030.1, read as the reverse complement.
GCGGATCTCCATCTTAAGAGCTACTCGGAGAATAGCATCCAGAATCACCGCCTGGACCTGCTCCGATTCAAGGAATGGTTGGAGCCACGAGAGATGGCCGATCTGGATGGGCTCCGGCGGATCACTACCGAGGAGATGGTGCAATATCAGGCTCACCTTTCCCATCGGCTGAAACCCCGTTCCGTCAACCGGCACTTGTCCAGCCTGAAGCTGTATTTCCGCTTTATGGAAGTATCGGGTCTGATATCGGCCAATCCCATGGACAGGGTGATCTACCCCAAATTCTGGACGGACTTGCCGGCCATGCTGACACCGGGAGAGGTGGGGGCGCTTTTGGAGGCACCGGACGAAAGCCACTACCTGGGACTTCGGGACCGCGCCATGTTGGAATTGTTGTACTCGTCGGGCCTCAAGCTCAACGAGCTTACCGCCCTCAACGCCGATTCCGTCCAACTCAATTTGCGATTCGTTAAATTAATGGGGAAACGTGAGCGTATGGTGCCCATCACGGATCGGGCCGGGTTATTGCTGGGGAGATACATGGAGACTGCCCGGCTGGCGCGGCTGCTTCACCCTCAGGAGCCCTGTCTGTTTCCCGGCCGCAACGGAACGCGAATTTCCAGAATTGGGGTGTGGAAGCTGATTAAGAAACACGCGCTTCAAGCCGGGATCGACAAGAATTTCAATGCCCGCACCCTACGGCATGCCTTCGCGATCCACCTGATTCTCGGGGGAATGGACTTGGACGCGATCAAATTTCTATTCGGATACCAGGAGTTGGAGGCCACCGCGCTCTATGCCCATGTCAATTCCCCCGACTTTCGTCGAGCTTATCGCGCCTACCATCCCCTTGCCGCCTCGCAGAACTCTCCGATAGCCTGAACGAGTCGCCGGGACGCCCAAACGGGCGGCGAAAACCTTCCGAAAAAATAGGATGGCAGCTTGCGGTGCCTCGAAACCGATACCGGATGCGGCGGGTGCTGGGAGAAAATCGAAGCGCCGACGATTCCATCTAGTGGAATCGGCCTCCGCCCACGGGATCAGCACGCCGGCGGGGGAGGAATTCGATGTCCGGATCACTTTCCCACGTGGGGAGGCTGATCGGTTATTCCGTGGGAGGTTCGATCAACCCGACTTGGCCAGGTCCAATTTCTCCCGTTCGAATGTGATTGTACCCGATTTGATTTCCTTGATGCGCAGCCTCTCCCCCGTCGGATCGATAAGAATTGAGGAACCCACTTCCAATGTTATATGATGGGTTACGGTGGCTGGGGTCTTCCTGACCCGGCCTCGCTGGGAGGCGCGATCCTTCGTTTTCATGCCGTCTCCAATTCTTCGGTGCACCTGTTTCCCGGGATTTGCCCAATGAGTGTCCCGTACTGCGCAAGTTACGGATCGATGACCTATTTGTCAAATTTTTTCGGAGCCACCAGTAAGCCGAGATCGATAAGCAAATTGGAATGGCAACCCTTTTCCAATTTATCAAGCCGTGGCGCGGACCAATCCCACTCGGATTTGCGCTCCGGGTGCGGGATGCAAGCCTGTCTGCGGGCCGTGAGGCCTTTGTATGGGTTAGATGGGAGGTGAAGGAATTGGAGGGCTCCATATTGGAATTCGACTCCGGGCGGGCGCAGGCCAAACTGGCGGGTTCCGGCCAGCCGTGGATCACATTGAAAGCGGCGGTGACCCTCGATGGAAAAATCGCCACCGCCGCCGGGGAATCGAAGTGGATCACCGGGGAGGCGGCACGGCGGGTTGGTCACGAGCTACGCGCGCTCCACGATGCCGTTTTGGTGGGGATCAATACGGTGCTGGCGGACGACCCGCGCCTGACGGTGCGTCTCGCCGGCAAGATACCGTCGCCCGCAAGGATCGTGCTCGATTCCCGCGGGCGCCTGCCGGAAGACTCCAAGTTCCTGGCCCATGACGGGTGCCGAAAGTTCGTTATCGTGGGTCGGAGGGCGCCGCTCGATAGAATCGAGCGGCTGCGCAACGCCGGGGCCACCGTATTCCCTTGCGACACCGACCTTCCTATGCCGGAGCAATTTTTCCCCTGGTTGAAGGATCAGGGTCTGGAAACGATCCTCGTCGAGGGAGGCGGCTCGGTGCATGGCGGACTGATCGCCGCCGGGCTGGCGGACGAGCTTTTTCTCTTCATTTCCGGTAGAGTGATCGGAGACCCTACGGCACCGGGTTGGTGTGGGGAACTGGGGCTGAACCGATTGTCGGATACGCCCCGGATCAGCCTATCCCCGCCACGATCGTTGGGCCAGGATATATTGATCCACGGACTGTTCCAAAATGACGGATTGCCCTCAACCGATCCTGTCGTTGAAGATTGAGCGGAAGCGAACGTGAAAGCCGAGCCAAAACAGAATTCCGCTATGACGTCGAGTACAGCGTCGAACGCCGAGTTGCGATTCGACGATATCGAATCAGCGATCGAGGATATTCGCAATGGCAAGATGGTCATCCTCGTTGATGACGAGGACCGGGAAAACGAGGGCGATTTTGCCTGTGCCGCGGAAATGGTTACTCCGGAAATCGTGAATTTGATGGCCACCCGCGGACGAGGGCTGATTTGCCTGGCGATGGACCCCCGGCTCGTGGATCAGCTCGAGCTGCCCTTGATGGTGGAAAACAACCAGACCCCGCTGGGCACGAATTTCACAGTCAGCATCGAGGCGGCCAGTGGCGTGACGACGGGGATTTCCGTCTACGACCGCGCACGTACCATATTGACCGCTGTCAATCCCAAGGCCAAGCCCCACGATTTGCGCAGTCCGGGACATATCTTCCCACTCCGTGCCAAGCGTGGGGGGGTTTTGGTGCGGGCCGGGCAGACGGAAGGCTCGGTCGATCTGGCTCGGCTGGCGGGCTTGCGGCCCGCGGGTGTGATCTGCGAGATCATGGACGACGATGGCCGCATGGCGCGTTATCCCCGTTTGCGCCAGATAGCCGACGACCACGGACTGAAACTGGTTACCATCGCGAACCTGATCCGATATCGGAAAACGCGCGAGGTGCAGGTCAAACGGATGGTGGAGGCACGGTTGCCCACGCGCTTCGGTAAGGATTTCCGGGTACTGGGGTTTCAAAACGTTTATACCGACGACGATTACGTCGCGCTGGTCATGGGCCAATGGACCGAGGAGGACTCGGTTCTGGTGAGGGTGCACTCCCAATGTCTCACCGGTGATGTCTTCGGCTCTGAACGCTGCGATTGCGGCCAACAGCTCCAGGCGGCGATGGCCATGGTGGCCGCCGAAGGCCGCGGAGTGATTCTCTATCTGCCCCAGGAGGGTCGAGGGATCGGCCTGATCAACAAGCTCAAGGCCTATCACCTGCAAGACGAAGGCGCCGATACCGTGGAAGCCAATCACCGCCTGGGATTCGGAGAGGATTTGCGGGACTACGGCATTGGTGCCCAGATCCTGACCAACCTGGGCGTGCGCAAGATGCGCCTGCTGACCAACAATCCCCGCAAGATCGTCGGGCTGGGTGGGCACAATCTGCGGGTCGTCGAGCGCGTGCCGCTGCAAATGCCCCCTTCGATGGAAAACAAGAACTACCTGATGGCCAAGAAGGACAAGCTGGGCCATCTATTCGACTACGACTCCTGAGGCGATTCGAGTTCACCGGTCGGAACCGCAAGACTCAACAGAGACCGTCGTGGAGCGGGCCGCCCCTTCGCGAAGGTTGACCCCAACATGGCAAGGTTCGAAGGCAATCTCACGGCCGCCGGGTTGAAACCGGCGTTGATCGTCTCCCGATTCAACCAGTTCATCACCAATCGGCTGCGGGAGGGTGCGCTGGATGCCTTTCGCCGCCACGGAGGCAACGTCGAGGATACCGATGAGGTCTGGGTGCCGGGGGCGTTCGAAATCCCCCTGGCGGCCAGAAGACTGGCTCAATCGGGCCGTTACGGAGCGCTGGTGGCCCTGGGCGCGGTTATCCGGGGAGAGACCCCCCATTTCGATTACGTCGCCGCGGCGGCCTCAAGAGGGCTGGCCCAGGTTTCGCTGGAGTTCGGCCTGCCCGTGGGATTCGGGCTGCTGACCACCGATACGCTCGAACAGGCCATCGAGCGCGCCGGATCCAAGGCGGGCAACAAGGGCGAGGAAGCCATGCTTTCCGCCATCGAAATGTTCAATCTTTTCAAATCTCTGTCCTGAACAATGAAGCGGATCACCCTGCAGGTTTTGGCCTTGCTCTCCGCGACCGTGTTGTTCGCCGGATGTTCGGGCTTCGTCGCATCCAACCAGCCCCGATTTCGAGAAGTGCTGCTCCAGGGGGAAGGGCGGGACAAAATCCTCATGATCGACATCTGGGGGCCCATTTCCAACGAACCCCTGTTCGTGCCCCAACTGGGCCTGATACCGGGCATGACCGCCCGAATTCGCCAGGAACTGGAGATCGCCTATGCGGATCCCCTGATCCGCGGGGTGATGCTGCGCATCAATTCCCCGGGTGGAACGATTACCGACAGCGACATCATCTATCACTCCCTGATGGAATTCAAAAAGAGCAAGCGGGTCAAGATCGTGGCCTCGTTGGGCGATCTGGCCGCTTCGGGCGCGGTCTACGTGGCCATGGCCGCCGATGAGGTCTATGCCCATCCCACCACGCTGACGGGCAGTATCGGGGTCATCATGCCGCACATGGATTATTCCGGCCTGATGAAGAAACTGGGCATCAAAGTCGATCCGGTGACTTCCGGCAGGTTCAAGGATATCGATTCCCCCTACCGGCCCCGCACCGACGAGGAAACGGCGATGCTCAAAAAGATCGTCGACCAATTCCACGAAAAATTTATCAAAGTGATCGAAACCGGAAGAGCGAAAATGACCTCTGAGCAAGTGCGGGAGATCGCCGATGGCCGGCTGCTCACCGCCGACGAGGCCAAGGAGCGTGGACTGATCGACGGCATCGGCTATCTGGATTTCGTGTACAATCGGATTTCGGAGATCAGCGGCTTCCCGGAAAACCGGCTCATACGCTACACCAATGTCTGGATCACGGGCAACAACATCTACTCCAATACCTTCCCCATCGAACTGATTGGGAACTAGGAATTCAGTCGTAATCCCAGAAAATACACGAAAAACCCCTACCCGGCCCCATTTCGGGACCATCTCCCAAGCCCAAGCCCGATCCGAAGCCTCGGCCAACACCGGATTGATCGGGCGGAGTAATCAGCCCGATCCCTGATCAGCGGGCGGTTCGGCCAACTCCCCGTGCATCGTGGCCAGATTGGCCCGGTCCCCGGAGCGGATCAGCCGCACGGACAGGATGCGGTTGCGCAACGCGGTGGCTTCGGGGGCATTCACTTCGACGCGCAAGTAATTTTCCGTATAACCTTGGGCGAGGTTCAAACGTTTGGGCTGCTCGAAGAGCACGGTCAGGGTGTGGCCGATGAAGCGCCCCTGATACGCCAGCCGCTTGGCGTCGCTGAGCGCTCTCAGGATCGCCGTGCGGCGCTTTATTTCACCTGCAGCCACGTGATCCGGCCTGCGTGCCGCGGGCGTGCCCTTGCGGGAGGAGTAGGGGAAGACGTGGAAGTAGGCGAAGGGCAGGCCTTCCAGAAATCGCACCGTCTCGGCGAAAGCGGCGGCGTCTTCAGCGGGAAATCCCGCCATCACATCGGTGCCCAGGCAAAGGCCGGGCACGAGATCGAGCGCCCGTTCGGCGAAAGATCGGTACGCCTCAGGCGTGTAACGGCGCCGCATGGATTGCAGGGTGCGTCCCGATCCGGATTGCAGGGGCAGGTGCAGGAAGGGCACCAGCCGGTGGCCGGGATCGCCCATCCGTTCCAATAGGCCCGTGGCCACGGTAGTGGGTTCAATGGAACTGATGCGTATGCGGGCCAGGCCGGGCAGGCGATCCAGTTGATCCACCACCTGTTCGAGGCTGCGGCCGGCCTCCCGGTAGGTGCCCACATTGACTCCGGTCAATACCAGTTCCTTCGTTCCGGTCTCCACGAGCCCTTGGGCTTCTTGCATTAAATCATCCAGTTGCCGGGCGCGGGCGCGGCCCCGGACGGAGGGGATGATGCAGAACGAGCACATGAAATCGCATCCGTCCTGCACCTTGAGATGCGCGCGGGTCGTGCCGGTTTGGCCGGCGGGCACATCCATGCGAAATCCCTTGCGCGAGATGGGCGGCCGCACCACCAGGGGCTTTGTTCTTCCCTCCAGGGCGGGGAGGAACTCGTCCAGCTTCAGCTTTTCCCCGTTGCCGATGATCAGGTCGGCCAGCCCCGCCTCGGCCAACGACTCCCCGGCCAACTGGGCGTAGCACCCCACCACGGCCAGCTGGGCATCGGGATATTTGCGGCGTATGCCGAGCAAGGCCCGCCTGCTCTTGGCTTCGCTCTGCTGCGTTACCGTGCAGCTGTTGAGAACGCACAGCTCGGCTTCTTGCCCCCAGGGCACAACGTGGTAGCCGGCAGCCTCCAAGCGCCTGCGGATGGCGTCGGTTTCCGCCAGATTCAGCCGGCACCCCAGGGTATGCAGGGCGACGCGCTTGGGGATTCTTTGTTCGCGGTTTTCGTTCAACATACGGTATGATTGTTTTCCCACGATCAGGCCATCGGATTTTTATGTGCCGGCTGCCACCGCGGGGCAAACATTGCGTGGGGAACACCGCCGGGCCAACATGGCGGGGCGAAACCGGCGGTGAACCGAGGTCCCCTCTTCGATTGGGTCAAGTGTACCGTTTGCATCTGCGACTGACCAGAGTCACTTGGCCCGTGACAGGGCACCATAGGGGATGGTGAACCGTCTCACCGATATCCGTGGAGCGCCGGGTCACAATGATCAGGCGGGGAAAGGCCTGAACGCGTCCGCGGTGCCTATGCGCCGCCGCCGCCGAAGCTCAGGCTAATACCCAAGTCCGCTCTACACCCGGATCGGATCAAGTTAGGCCCCATACAATGATGACTATAAAACGATGACAATAGAATGATGACCATATTACGAATATCCGATTGACGCGCCAAAATGTGCGATCATATCGTAATCCGTAGATTGTCAACGGTTTAATTTTCAGCGGTGACCCCATGAAGCCTGCTGTAGCACGTTCGGATCGTAATCGGCGCGTTGTAGAATTCCCACACGTCCAGTTCAAGCTCCTATCCCTCGCCAAGCCCACCTCCCGCCAAAAAGCCGTTGTCGATGGCCTGGGTAAGGAAAAACTGATCGAGATGTATCGCAAGATGCTGGAAATCCGGTTTTTCGAGCAACGGGCGGAGCAGATGTACCAGCAACGCAAAATCGGGGGCTTCCTGCACGTTTACATGGGCGAGGAGGCGGTGGCTACGGGTATACTGGCCGCCATCGACAAGGACGACTACGTCGTTACCTCCTATCGGGACCACGGGGTGGCGTTGGCCCTGGGCATCCCCCCGGGTGCACTGATGGCGGAACTCTTTGGCAAGGTGACCGGGGTATGCGGGGGCAAAGGCGGCTCCATGCACTTCTACTCCAAGGAGAAAAATCTCCTCGGTGGTCACGGCATTGTGGGCGGTCAGATCCCTATCGGGTTGGGGGCGGCGTTTCGGGCCAAGTATATGGGCACGAAGCAGGTGAGCGTCATTTTCTTCGGTGACGGCGCCATCAACCAAGGCGTCTTCCACGAGGCGGCCAACATGGCCGCTTTGTGGAATCTGCCGGCCATTTTCGTGGTGGAAAACAATTTATACGGGATGGGCACCTCCGTGTCGCGATCCACCGCGGTGAGCAACATGGCCGTGCGTGCAGCGTCGTATGATATGGAAGGTCTCCAGGTTGACGGCATGAACCTGCTGGAAACCTACGGCGTCATGAAGGAGGTCGTGGACAAGCGCCGTCGCGATCCCTGTCCCATTCTGATCGAGGCCAAGACCTATCGTTACCGGGGCCATTCCATTTCGGACCCGGGCAATTATCGCTCCAAGGAAGAGATCGCGAATTACCGGACGGCCGATCCCATTGCGCAGGTGAAGAAATTTCTGAATGATTTGGGTTGGATGGACGATGCGGCCGCCAAGGCCATGGACAAGGAAGTCCGTCAGGAGATCCTGGATGCCGTCGAGTTTGCCGAGGAAAGCCCAGACCCCGACCCTGCGGCCCGTGACAGACACGTATTTGTTCCCTAGCCGTGCAAGTCCACCCAAACAACCTTTGGATTCCCAATTGAAGGATTACCCTGCGGAGGACATCCCCGAGTATGCAAACCGTAACCTATCGTGAAGCCCTCAATCAGGCGATGGTCGAGGAGATGCAACGTGACGGCAACGTCTTCCTGATCGGCGAGGAGGTGGGCGAATACAATGGCCCCTACAAAGTCAGCGAGGGCATGCTGGATCGCTTCGGGCCTCTCCGGGTGGTGGACACGCCCATCTCGGAGAGCGCGTTCACCGGCCTGGCCATCGGCGCGGCGATGACCGGATTGCGCCCCATCGTGGAGTTCATGAGCTTCAATTTTTCCCTGGTGGCATTCGATCAGATCGTATCCAACGCCGCGAAGACGCTTTACATGTCCAATGGGCAGTTCCCGATTCCCCTGGTGATGCGTGGCCCCGGCGGACCTGCGGCCCAGGTTTCTTCCCAGCATTCCAATTGCCTGGAAAGCCTGTACTCCAATATCCCGGGGCTCAAGCTGATCATGCCCTCCAACGCCTACGACGCCAAGGGCCTGCTCAAATCGGCGATCCGGGACGACAATCCGGTGATCTTCATCGAGAACGAGTTGCTATACGGTGACGCGCAGGAGATTCCCGACGAGGAATACACCCTGCCCATCGGTGTCGGGGAGGTGAAAAGGGAAGGGCAGGACGTGACGCTCGTTGCCTACGGCCGCATGCTGCACCTGGCTGCCGAGGCGGGCGAAGTGCTGGCAAAGGAGGAAATCGGCGTCGAACTGATCGACCCCCGCACCATCAAGCCCCTCGATCTGGATATTCTGGCTGATTCGGTACGTAAAACTCACCGCATGGTGATCGTCGAGGAGGGCCACCGGTTCGGGGGTGTCGGCGCGGAAATCGCGGATCAGGTCTATGGCGCCTGCTTCGACGATCTCGATGCCCCCATCCGACGCGTGACGGCAAGTGAAAATCCGCTGCCCTATGCCAAGAATATCGAGGCGGCCAGCCTGCCGTCGGTGGCGGGGATCGTCGAAGCCGTGAAAGCGGTGCTCTATCGGGCTTCCTGAACATGTGGTACTAAACGGGCTCGGATCATTCCGGTTCGATTCGCCCCTGATCTCGTTCCCCAGTGCGCCGGCCGTGCATGATCCAGGGCATAAACAAGAAGCGACACGCTGCAATGACCGGTAAATGCGGTGACCGGTAAATGCAATGACCGGTAATACCGTGCGCACGTGGGGACATGCCATACCCCCGCGCCCCTGCCGGGGAATTCGAGCCGCCGATTCCAGTTCCAAGGCATTCAGTGCGCTTGACCGCCGCATGTCGGGTTCCGCAGCCGATTTGTTAAAATGACATTCGTGGAAAACCCGTTCCGCCCAGCGGCTACGCCTATCGTGCAGAGTCTATCGTGCAGAACCAATTGAGGTGACCCATGGCGATTCTAATAACAATGCCCAGCCTTAGCCCCACCATGGAATCGGGCGTGATCAGCGCTTGGCGCAAGCAGGTGGGCGACATGGTGGAAGTGGGCGAGGTGCTCGCCGAAATCGAGACCGACAAAGCCGTGATGGATTTCGAGGTGGTCGACGAAGGGGTCTTGCGGGAAATCCTGGTCGGTACGGGTGATGAAATCGCTGTCGGCACACCGATCGCCATCCTGGCCGATTCGAAGGAAGAGGACATCTCCGATTTGTTGCAGCAGGCCAAGGCCGGAGCGGCAGCGGCATCACCCGTAGCGTCAGTTCCCCAGCCACCCGCGGATCCCGCACCATCTCCGGCGTCACCGGCACCCGGCGCCCTAACCACAGCGCCCCCCCCAACCCCCCTGCCCGACCCACCCGGCGCCCCAACCACTGCGCCACCCCCGCCGGCAGCGCTGTTGGTAGCGGCGGCGGCCGGTAAACCTGGGGGGCGGGTGAAGATTTCGCCCTATGGCCGGAAGCTGGCGGCAGAAAAAAATATCGACATCGCACAGCTCACGGGCAGCGGACCCGGTGGCCGCATCGTCGCGCGCGACGTCGACGCCGCCATTGCCGCGGGCGCTGAGATTGCCGCAGGCGCTGAGACAATGGCCGCTTCCGCAGCGGCTGTGGTGACGGGCCGCCCGGCGCTGGCGGTGGTGGACTCTGGTGAGGCCTTCGAGGATTTCCCCTTGAGCATGATGCGCAAAACCATCGCCCGCAAGATGGAGGAATCGAAGCGCACGGTGCCCCATTTCCAGGCCACGCGCAAGGTTCGCATGGAACGCATGCTGGACATGCGTGCGGACCTGAAACGGGATTTCCCCGATGTCAGAATTTCCATTAACGACCTGATCGTCAAGGCCTGCGCCGTGGCGTTGAAGTTTCACCCCATGGTGAACAGCCAGTTTCTGGGCGATCGCATCCGCCGGTTTCACACCATCGATATCTCCGTCGCGGTGGCCACCCCAGAGGGGCTGATCACCCCGGTGGTCCGGGCTGCGGACCGCAAGAGCTGCAGCCAAATCGCCACGGAAATTCGCGAACTGGCGGCGCGGGCCCGGGAGAAGAAGCTTACCCCCGACGAATATCAGGGCGGCACGTTCACCGTCTCCAACCTGGGAATGTACGGCATCGACGAGTTCAACGGGATCATCAATACCCCCCAAGCCTGCCTGCTGGCCGTATCCGCCGTCGTGCGCGAGCCGGTGGTGCAAGGCGATGCCGTCGTGCCGGGCCACACCATGAACCTGACCCTCTCCTCCGATCACCGCGTGGTCGACGGCGCCACCGCCGCGGAGTTCCTGCGAACCCTGGCCCGCGTGCTGGAAAATCCCCTTGCTTTGGTGATGTAGCAGATGTAGCAGACGCCCGAGAGATCGCCGGAGGATCACTTGGCTGAAAAACTGGAAGGGACGGCATCCCGCAGATCCTCCACCGTGAAGGCATAGATGACGTGATCTTCCCACACGTTGTCGATTTCCATATAGCGGCTGGCCAGCCCCTCGCTGCGGAAGCCCACCTTTTCCGCCACGCGCACCGATGCCTTGTTGCGGGGCAGGATGGACGCCTGGACGCGGTGCAGATCCAGTTCGGCGAAGCTATAGAGCACGACACGGCGCAGCGATTCGGTCATATAGCCACGCCCGGTGCGGGTGTAGTCGACGGAATAGCCGATGAATCCGTTCTGCCAGATTCCGCGCACGATGCCCGAAATGCTGATTCGCCCCAGCACTTTCCTGCCGTTGCCCTGCTCGAAGATCCCGAAGAGCACGCCGTTGCCCTCCCGGCGGTCGTGCTGGCATTGGCAAAGGATATTTCGCTGCACCTCCAGGGTGTAATAGGACTCGCTCCGGGCCGGTTCCCAGGGCTCCAGCCAAACCCGGTTGTCCTGGGCGTACTGTAAAAGGGAGGGCGCGTCGTCGGGTTCCAGCGGCCGGAGGAAAAGCCGGCCGGTATGCAGGATGCTATCGAACGCGCTCACGTTACCCCCGAATCTGGAAGACCCGCCGGGCGCACCGGCGGTTGATACCCATCATAATTCAGAATGATCGTCATCCGCGCGGCCGAGTGGAATGCCGCAAAGCATCTATCCTGATGCAGGGCAAGTGCAGAGTCTTTCGCACGCCCTTCGAGACAGTCCCGCTGCGCGGGACTTCCTCAGGGACGCGGGTCCAGAGCCGTCTTCCTGAGGAGATGGCGAAGCCATCGTCTCGAAGGAGACGGCTCCCGCAGACTTTGCATTCGCCCTGATCCTGATGCCGGTTGCTGGTCTTTTGGATCACGGTTGCTATCATGACTATGAACCGCGGGGTCAGGGAATTTTCAATAGATTAACGCTATGTTGCCCAAAACAACCATCGAAAAAATATTGGAACTCGCTCTCGGCCGCGGCGCCGACTTCGCTGAAGTCTTTGTCGAGGAATCCGCAAGCGCCGCCATCGAATTGCTGGACAGAAAGATCGACCGCATCCAATCGGGGAACTCGTTCGGAATCGGCGTGCGGCTGATGTACGGCGACGACGCCTACTACGGCTACAGCAGCGACGACAGCGAGGCCGAATTGCTGCGCCTGACCGAAAATCTGGCCCGCGAGTCCCGAGAAGGGCGGCGGCCGGACCGCCTGCGGCGCCAAGATCTGGACGACCGCCATCTGGTGATGGTGGATCCGCAGACCGTGCCCAAGAAGGAACGGCTCGATGTCCTGCGCAAGCTGGATGAGCTGGTACGGGAAACCGGCAGCGATATCCGGCAGGTGGACGCATCCATTTCGGAGAAGAAACGATCGGTGCTCATCGCCAATAGCGAGGGGCTCTGGGTCGAGGATTCGCGGCATTATTCCCGCCTGCGCCTGTCCGCAATTGCGGAGCAGGAGGACGGTCCCCAATCCGCCTCCGAAACACCGGGAATTCTGGGCGGGTGGGAGTTCTTCCGGGATCTTGACCTGGAATCGATCGCCCAGGATGCGGGACGCCGGGCTTCCGTCATGGCCGGTGCCGGGTACATCGACGGCGGCACGATGCCGGTGGTCCTCGGTAACGGCTTCGGCGGGGTGATCTTCCACGAGGCCTGCGGCCATCCCTTGGAAACCGAGTCCGTTCGCAAGGATGCCTCCCCTTTCGCGGGGAAGATCGGTCAGCCGGTGGCGCAAGCCATTCTAACCGCCATCGACGACGGCACCATTGCCGGCCACTGGGGCTCGTACAACGTGGATGACGAAGGGCTGCCCGCCCAGCGCACGGTACTCATCGAAAACGGCATCCTCAAGACCTACCTCAGCGACCGGCTCGGCGCCCGGCAGGTGGGGGTGGCCCGCAGCGGTTCGGCGCGGCGGGAATCGTATCGTTTCGCCCCGGTCTCCCGCATGCGCAATACCTACATCGACCGTGGATCGAACACGGTGGAGGAGATGATCGGCTCGGTGGATCTCGGCCTGTATGCCAAGAAAATGGGCGGGGGCTCGGTGGATCCGGCGACCGGCGAGTTCAATTTTGCCGTGCAGGAGGGGTATGTAATCCGCAAGGGCAAGATCGCCGAACCTGTGCGCGGCGCCACCTTGATCGGCAAGGGGCAAGAAGTGCTGCCGCGCATCTCCATGATCGGCGACGACCTGGAGCTGGCCGCGGGCATGTGCGGCGCCTCCAGCGGATGGGTACCCACCACCGTCGGGCAACCCACCATCAAGATCGATTCCATTCTGGTCGGGGGACGCTGATGGAGCCTGAGGCAGCCGTCGATTTTGTCCGCTCCCTGGCCCGGGAGCACCGGGAAAAGGACGTGGACCTGGTGCTGGAGCGTCAGGAAAGCCTGGCGGTTCGCGTGCACAAGGGCAGGGTGGAAAAGGTGGATCAGTCCACCGCCAGGGGGCTGGGCATCCGCATCGTCAACGAAGGGCGCACCGGCATCGCCTTCACCGAGCGGCTGGAGACCCATGCGTTGGAGCAAGCGTTTCTTGCCGCCAAGGAAAACGCCACCCTATTGGACCCCACCGAAGTCGTGATGGCGGAACCGCCGGCGGATATTCCGCATGCCGGCGCCCTAGGGGTCTACAATCCTGAACTGGAATCGCTGACCGTGGCCGATTTGGAGGCGGCAGCCCTGGAAATGGAATCCCGGGCCCTGCAAGCTGATTCGCGCGTAACGGCCGTTTCCCGCCTCGCGGTCTATCGCTCCGCATCGGAACGGCGGCTGGTTTCCGTCCACGGCGTGGACTACCGGCAGCGCCAGAACAGCGTCGGGGGCTATTGCCAGGCCCTGCTGGAAGAAAACGGAAGCCGTAAAAGCGGCAGCTATTTCTGGAATCAGCGCCATTGGGATCCCGCAGCCATCGCAACCGTGGGCGAAACGGCCACCAAGCGGGGGGCCGATCTGCTGGGCGCCAAGCCCATCGCCGGCGGGCGCCTGCCGGTGGTGCTGGACCCAGACTGCGCCCCCGATTTGCTTTCGTTCTTCTTCGGATCTTTTTCCGGAGAGGCCGCACAGAAAGGACGGTCGAGGCTGAAAGGAAAACTCGGCCAGGTCATCGCCGATGAAGCCATCGACCTGGAGGATGACCCCCACCGCAGGGGCGCCGGCGGTTCCAGCTACCTCGACGCCGAGGGCATCCCCACCCGCCGCATCCCGTTGATCGAATCGGGGCGCTTCGCCAACTTCCTCTATCACATCGAATCGGCCCGCAAGGAGGGCACCCAATCGACCGGGCACGCGGGACGCGGCTATACGGGCGGGATCTCCACCACGAGCCATAACCTGGTCATGCCCTTGGGGAATGAGAGCCTCGACGATCTGACGGCGATACCGGAAAAGTGCCTGCTGGTCACGGAACTGGAGGGCGGCGCCGGATGCAATTCCCTCAGCGGAGACATCTCCATCGGCGTGCAAGGATTTTGGGTGGAAAATGGACGCCGGGTGCACCCGGTGGATTCAGTGACCCTCGCCGGCAACTTCTTCGATCTGCTCAAGGCCATCCGAGCCCGCGGCAACGCTTACCAGCCCAACCTCTCACGCCGCTTCATCCCCGCGCTGCTCGTCGACGGACTCGTGGTGTCCAGCTAGGCCGTGCCCCGGAGGGCGCTATGACCTGCTGGACGAGATCTAGTCCGACGGCCTGGCCGTATGGGAAGAACAATTGGAACCGGTGAACGTCCCCGTGCGCATCCTTGTGGATGGAGCCGGTTCCCACGAGGAATTGACCGAAAAGCTTGCGGAATCGCTAGGGTAGATTGGCATAGGCGAGCTGGCCCGGACGCTGGGCCGCGCGCTGTTCAAGGCGCGGGGGGCGGGGGATAGGTAGTTGGTCGTTTCATTGTTGTGAAATGATAGATAGGCCAGCTAGTGAAGATCGAAGACTGATAAATTGCTGGGTTGATAGGCCTTAATTTTGCCAAACGCTGATCAAAGAGTTTTTCCCGATATTCAATTTCCGTGTTTGGTGTTGATTCATTGAAATAACAGTCATTGTAAACGGAACGCAATTCCGTAAGGATTTGCTCGGTAAAACTACCGGCCCTATTTATCTTGAAGATATTATGTGCAATTGGAATTATTAATGCTAATGGAGGCATGGGGTTAGCTTCGAAAATAATGCTATAGGTATTGTTCGTAGGGTGCTGCCAGTAGTCTCCGTCTTTGACATAGCACACATACAACGGCCATTCTCTCCACATAGTTGCCTCATCGGGAAGGTCTGGTACTCCTGATTCAATATCTCCAGGCCAATACCTTGTTGTCGCAATTAAAAAACACTCGAGAGCTTCCTGCATGTTTGATACACCTGGAAGGTCTTTGTCTTGTAACAATGTATAATAAGCGATTTTATTCACGTGGTTGTAGAATGACTTGCATAGGTTCTTTGCGGTTGAACTGTGTTTGTTATTATCCAACCTACAATAATCAATGAGTATATACAATTTGCCAATTTCTTCTTTTATGTTCTGGATCAAAAAAATACTACTAGCAAATCTCCGTTTTCTTGCTAGAAGAACTGCGTCAGACAACAAACGGCCAATATTCTTGATGCACGCATGAATACCTTCTGAAATTCTGCGAATGGTTATAGAACTATCCCCTTCAGCTTGTAAACATTCGAAAAGTTCATCTTCACGTTTAGTCTCCATAATTCGACCCAAAATAAATGTTAGAATATAGAATTACATAAGGGCATCTTAAATCTTTTTCACAATTTATATTCGCCGCTCAATCCTCAGTAAACTAACAATTCTAACACGGAATGAAACTCGACCATATGTTTTTACCGCCTTCCAAGCCCGGCTTTACGTTCACACCCGGCCCGCCACCGGAGGCGCTGGCCTACCTGAGGGCCAAGAGGCTAAGCCGTCGTTCGACTACCGGGAGGTGTGGAAGGCGGAGCACGTGGCCGCTTTCACGGTGGCCAAGGCTACGAGCCAGGAAGTGCTGGAGGCGATCCGGGGGGAGATCGACCGCGCCGTCGCAGAGGGGCGGGGAATGGCGCTAAATTGAAATATTTGATCGAAATTGGTTATGATCCCCTGAATCGTCGTCCCACGTGATTTCAATTTCAGCACGAGGCCCGTACCAATCCGCCAGGAGCCAATCGAAATGGACACCAGGCCCCAACTCAGATATTTCCAGGTCGCCGCTGCCCTGAAGGCACGCTCGGTGCCGGCGAATTGGTTCGCGATCCAGCATGACAGCCACATCTCGGGCTTGGCCTGGGCCTTGATTCTCAACCCGCAACCTGATTATAGGACCATTTTTGTGGTTCGGTCCCAGCCT
This sequence comes from SAR324 cluster bacterium, assembly GCA_022574555.1. GTDB lineage: Bacteria > SAR324 > SAR324 > SAR324 > JACQKK01 > JACZRV01. The sequence continues at coordinate 11,982 of JACZRV010000030.1, read as the reverse complement.
GCTAAAAGAGGCTTGGACTTTCGCCTTGCGCCCCTCCAGGTCACGCGCCTCCTCAATTTCGACCATGCGTGCCTGCAATTTCAGACCGCGCTTGTTGGCGACCAGACTCAGAATTAGAGCTATTATCGAAACAACGATGGCACCGGTCGAAAACCAAATTTCCAGGCTATTGTGCTGCTCGATGATCTTGTCCATATTGAATGGATATCACATGCCCGATTTGACCCCCAAACCCGGCTTCGCCTTCACGCACGGCCCGCCCAGGGAGGCGCTGGATATCTTCCGCGCCAAGGGGTGGCGGATGGGGTTCGACCACCGGGACGTGTGGAAGGCGGAGCATGTGGCCACCTTCACAGTGGTCAAAGCGACGAGCATGAACGTGTTGGAGGCGATCTGCGGCAAGGGGTACGGCGTACTCGTTACAGAACCTGCTGCGGGACGCGTTGGAATGCCCGCACTGGGGGCAAATTAGCTGTAACGGCGCCGCGCACTCGCTACAGAATTTCGCCGATGCGCTATTCTCGAATCCGCAGTTCGGACAATCCACGATTTCCTCCCCGGAACAAGCCAGCACTTCAACAGTCATTTATTAGATTACAAGTTCAATAACAAGGATTGACGTTCAGCCTGATCCGGAACCTTTCGTCTTGCCGGTCCATTGTTTTCTTGCTCTGCGGGCGCCACGGCGTTACAACCTAATCTACCGTACGGCGGGGATCACGCGTAATACGGGGACTGCCAGAGGGGGTTCCACCTTTTCAGCCGCGAGCCATGCCCGCATCCCAATCCCGGAGTATCGCATCGGCATCGGCCCGCTTGGCCGCCAGCCTGGGCGGAGCGCCCCATATACTGGGCCCGGGAGAGCACCCGGTGCGCCCGGATCAGATCGACCCCGCCGCCAAGGCCGTCTGCCGGCGGCTGCGCGATAATGGATTCAGCGCACTCATCGTCGGCGGCGCGGTGCGGGATATGTTGCTGGGCCGCAACCCCAAGGATTTCGATATCGTCACCTCGGCCCGCCCACCCGAGGTCAAGCTTCTTTTTCAACACGCCCGCATCATCGGCCGCCGCTTCCGGCTGGTACTTCTGCGCTACCAGGGCCTGGAGGTGGAGGTTTCCACCTTTCGCGCGCGGCCCGCGCGCCAGGGCAGGAGCTCCCTCCTCATTCGCCGCGACAATATGTACGGGTCGCCGCGGGAAGACGCTTTCCGCCGCGATTTCACCGTCAATGCCCTGGGCTTCGACCCCGATTCACTGTCGGTCGTCGATTATGTGGGTGGGTTGGACGATCTGGCTCGACGAAACATCCGCACCATATCACCGCCCGAGGTCTCCTTCGCCGAGGACCCGGTACGCATGCTGCGCGCCGTGCGGTTCAAGGCAAGGCTCGGTTTCGACCTGGACCCGGCGTTGGTGACCGCGTTGCGGCGTATGGCGGGTGACCTGCGCCACGCGGTGCGCCACCGTTTGGCGGAGGAGACCCAGCGATTTTTGTCGTGCGGACACGCGGTGCGGGTATTCGGCGAGTTCGACCGTAACGGCCTGCTCAAACCTCTCCTGGCCCTGCAGGAACACAGGCGTTATTTCACTCGCGGGGCCCTGAAAGATCCGCTCCCCCTCCTCGGCCCCTACCTGGAGGAATTGGACCGCTGGACCAGCAGGGAGGGAGAGCCCATCCCACCCACCGTCGCGCTTTTGGGTTTATTGGCCTCCCTGGCCCGCTCGGAGCTGGTGGCCTATTTGCGGGGCGACCGGCTGCCCGTTCCCCTCAAGCGCGCCGTGATGGCCGACCTCCGCCTGGAGGCGCCGGTGATGTTGGGTGAATGGGGCCTGCTCAAGGGCCAGATCGTACCTGCCCTGCAAATCCTCGCAGCGGCCCGCAAGCTGCTTTGGGAACACCGCAGAGGGGTGGAAGCCTTCTCCGCCAGCCGCCCGGGAATTCGCGAGGCATGGACCTTGATCATCCTGTTGCGCAATATTCTGGAATTGGAGGACGCCTATGTGGAGCGAGGCCTGGCGGCCATGCCGGACCTGCCTGTGCTGCCGATCCTGGACCACCACCGGCCCCGAAAACGCACCACCGGAAATTCGACCGGATTGCACGACGGTGCGCGCAAACGCCGCAAACGACGCCGCAGGCGCCGCGGCAGGCGGTCGACCCCCGACCAAGAATGATTTTGGCCGAATCGCCAAGATCAGGAAGGCAGCGGCGGATTATGAGCCGCTCATCAGGTCCGCCATCACGGAGACGATGCGCCGGGCGATCGTGTGTTTGTCCTGCAGCGGAAGGTGCTCCGCATCGGGGATATCCTCGCCTCGCCCTGGCCGCAGCAGGGTCACGCGATTTTCGGCGCCGTCGAACCCCGAGCCCGGCTCGGTGATGTCGTTGGCGACGACGAGATCGGCATTTTTCGCTTTCAGCTTCTTGCGGGCATTGGCCAGGAGATCCTCGCTTTCGGCGGCGAAGATCACCAGCACTTGCCCCTTGGACTTGGCCGCTCCCACTTCCGCGGCGATATCGGGGTTGGGCTCGAGTTCCAGGGTGATCCGGGGGGATTTTCCGCGCTTGATTTTTTGAGCCGACCGGGATTTCGGCCGGTAATCGGAAACCGCCGCGGCAAGGATCAGCGCGTCCTGGGCTTCCCTACGCGAATGCACGGCCTGGCGCATCTCCTCCGCGGTGGTTACGGCAATCGCTTCCAATACCGGCGGCACGGCGAGCGCCGAGGGGCCATGCACCAGGGTGACCCCGGCACCGGCGTCGCGGCAGGCTTCGGCCAGTGCGAAACCCATACGCCCGCTGGAGCGGTTGGAAAGAAAGCGTACGGGATCGATCGCCTCGCGGGTCGGGCCGGCGGTCACCAGAATCCGCTTGCCGGCCAGAATCCCCCCTTTGCTCTTTTCGTCGCTGCTCGTTTCGTTCCCGAAATGGGCCGCGACCCGTTCCACGATCGCGGCGGGCTCGGCCAACCGGCCTAGGGCGATCTTGCCTTCGGCCAGGAATCCCTCCTCCGGGGGGATGAGATGCACGCCCCGTGATCGGAGCACCTCCAGATTCTCCCGGGTGGCAGCATGGGCCAGCATCCGGTCGTTCATCGCCAGGGCCAGGTAGATGGGCGCGCCGGTGGCCAGCAGGACGCTCGACGCCAGGTCGTCGGCCAGACCGGCGCGCAGCTTGGCGGCGAAGTTGGCTGTACAGGGGGTCACCAGCACCAGTTCGGCGCGCTCGGCGAGGTTGATGTGGCCGATGCGGCTCTCCTGGTCCAGGTCGAACAGCGAGGTGCCCACCGGGCGGTTGGAAAGGGTTTGGAAGGTCAGCGGCCCCACGAATTCCCGCGCGTGGGCGGTCATCACCACGGAAACCTCCGCCCCCGCCGTCTTGAGCAGCCGCAGCACCTCCACCGCTTTGTAACAGGCGATGCCCCCGGTCACACACAGCAGAATTTCCCGACCATCCAGTCGTGTATCCGTCATCCTGTGTGTTTAACCCAGGGGCGGATTTCGCACAAGTGTTTGGAAATACTGGTAGTGTCTCAGGTTGAATTTGGACGTGCTGAAAGCACGAAGCGGTCTCTCATCTCAACTTATGGTCCGAAAACGGTCATCGTTCTGGTACAGTGATTAAGTCCGAGTTTCGCCAACACCGGAGCAGTTAACTTGACGGCAGAAATAGTTGATTTAATATACCGTCATGTGTCCACCACTTAACGAAGGTCAACCATGCGAAAGAAACTCATAGGCTATTTCATAGACAGATCATGGCCGACTCATGGTAACGTTCAAGGTAGCAAATCTGGGCGCACTCCGGCCTAAATGTCAAATACAACTGGAGACAAGATTGACCGTAGAGGAATTCAAAAAAATCTTGGCTGTTGGTCATATCTACAGGTCGCTCTATCATTTTACCGATAGTGCCAATCTGCCTTCGATTGCCAAACACGGAATTTTGTCAAAGCAGCAGGCGACCGAGAACGGAATAGCGATTGCAGTACTTGGAGGCAACGAGTGGAGCCGTGATGCTGACGTTCACAAAGGGTTGGAAGATTATGTAAACCTTTGTTTCACCACAAGTCACCCGATGTGTCACGTTGCACATATGGATGGCAGGATGCCTAAACCTCGATACCTCCCCATCAACCCCGATGTTTTGAAAATTGAGGGCGTCAAGATAACCCTTGGCGTTGCCAACAAAGCGGGAACCGAATTACTCAACGTCGAAGATGGCTTGGAGCAACTTGATAGAGAAGTTCTTTATACTCGAACCGACTGGGATGACCCAGATATTCAGGTGCGACTTCAAAACGCAGAGAAATGTGAAATCCTTGTACCAAAAATTGTCCCTATCGAATTGATAAAGCGAAAAATCTAAAATGGCTACAAGGCCCGTATTTGTCCCTCAGAAAAAGGGGAAACTACTGGTTTCAGAGGTTCCAATAGACTTCAAATGGAACCCTGGAATGGCAGCATCTCAAAAAAAGAAAAACATCACAGCGCTTCATGCAGCTGCGAAATCTCGCGGTTTGGATCGTTTGCTAGAAATTTCCAGCAAGTCAGAGGACGAGGTCGGACGCAGGCTCAGCGCTTTTAGTTTGAAGCTACAGGTTGGAGATCGCGACATTTTCCTAGAGTGTGCTTATCAAGGCAGCAAAGTATTTCGGCATGGAGGTCCCTACACCGACCTATTCATGCTCTTGCCAAGAGAAGCGAAGAAAGACCCCAGACTCCGAAGCTCCGGTGAGCTGATAGGTTTTGAGTTCGTGGGAGAGCAGTTTCCTTTATCCCCCAAAAACGCGTTTTACGATTGGCTATACATAAGAACACTATTTCCACATCGATTATGGATTAGTGAAAATGTTTCTTACCAAGGTTACACCGATATTGAGTTTAATCCTGCAAAATCGATTAATTGCCAGGCTCGGGCATTTGCTGAACTGATGGCTCTTGCTGACAGGGGGCAGCTAGAAAGGGTCGGGGAGGATTTTTCTTACTTCGCGAGTTTGCTGCCACCAGTGTAGAATTTCCATTGCGAATTGTTGATGGTCGTTCATCAACGTATGTCGGCACTGGATCAGGATCAGCTGTGCCAATGGCCGTGCGCTATGGTCTGCCGTTGGCCAGAAAGCAGACATGATCTGCCAAAAAGCGCAAGTTCCGGGCGTTGTTTCGGCAGGATTTCAAACTGAGACACTACCGAAATACTACACATACAAGCGGCGTGGATGGGATGGTGGGTCAGTGGGGTAATGTCCGGCCGCACTGACTACCTTCGGCCTGGATGCGCAGGCCGAAATGTCCCCGGCGGATTGTTGACAGCCGGCGTTCCCAGCACTCACTATGGCCACAGGCACCGCCGGGGCCTCACCTTCCAGTGCCTCGGCTAAGGGACTGCCAGTGGCCGCGCCCGGTGACAGGCTCGCACCGCTGATCCGGTATCTCAGGGCCGAAATCTCCGGTAGGGAGACCATGGGACTGCATTCCTACATTCGCAAAGCGCAAATCAAATACTATGGCCGCTTCGGCACGGTCCAGGTTCCCGAAAAATGGGCCTTCCTGGTGGGTTCCACCAATTCAGGCTCGACGCTCCTGAAGGAGGTCTTGGCCAGCCATCCCCGCATCGCCTCCATGCACCGGGAGGGGCAGCATTACACCGACGTCTTCTTCAAGCCCGGCCAATTCCAGCGCCTGTGGGCACTGGCCGAGGGCGTCCGCATGGACGAAACCAATTCGGGGCACGCCGATGCGGAGCGGCTCAAACGGCAATGGTGCGGCCAGCTCAACGACCTGAACCGCCCGGTATTCCTGGAAAAGTCGCCGCCCAATTCCTTGCGCACCCGCTGGCTGCAAGCCCACTTCCCCAATGCGCACTTCGTGGGCATCATCCGCGACGGCTACGCCATCGCGGAGGGCATCCGGCGCAAAACCGGCCACGCCATCGACCTGGCGGCACGGCAATGGGCCAAGTGCAATGAAATCCTGCTGGCAGACTTCGAGCATCTGGAGCACAAGCTGCTGCTCCGCTACGAAGAGATGACCGAGGCGCCCGAGGCGACTTTCCAGAAGATCTGCGAGTTCCTCGGCATCGATCCGGGCCAGACCGCCTATCTGAACGATAAGGTGTGGAAAATCCAGAAGGTCAAATCGCCCATCCGCAACATGAACGAAAAATCGTTCCAGGCCCTGACCCCGGAAGACCGGGCGGTGATCGAGAAGGAAGCCGGAAAGATGCTCGACCGGCTCGGCTACCGAAATGCCGGGTGATCGCAGGGTCCTGGTAAATCCGTGCGTCGCCGGCGCCAAAGCCCGAGGACGCGAACGCGGCGCTCCTGAATCCTCGAAGGCGGCACTGGCGTCAACGTATTTGGGAAGCCGCCGGCAGCACAAAGCCCTGAAAATCGGTTATCGCGAAACGTTATATTGCATCAACTACATATATACGGAATCCACTTTTTCAAAAACTTGAAATGTACACTTCCAAGGTCGCAGCAAAAGCGCCAACGCTTCCTGCAAAATAGAGGGATCCGAATACCCAGGGAATAGTCATCTCAGTCCGGGTAGATGGAAGGTACCTTGTCTTGTCTGCCCCTTCGCCCAATACAATCCACTCCGCCTTGAACATCATGGCCGGGAGGTGTTGCTCTAAGATATGGATGACGTCAAATTTGCCCCTGTTTAGCTGGTTGTATGAACGAATGAGCCTGCGCCACAAAATCGCCATGGATATACCCGTGACTCCCATGACAATTACACCAAGTCCTCCGTAGATGTTTGATACACCCTCTTTCAGTAAGAATCCTATGACGCCCAACAGAAGAGTATTTAACGAAAGAAAGAAGGCGTTAACCGTTTGTCGTCTGCTGACCAGCGCCTCGGAAGTCTGTACGAATATCTTATACTGCTCCAACAACTGCGAACGGGAGATATCTTCAGTTGGGCTCCCAGATGGAAACAATATCTGCTGAAGAGTGGATTTTTCCGAGCCGGTCATGATGCAATCTGACCAAGATTCCTGACAAATGACCCCCGTTGGTATGGTTCGATGCCCCATTCTGCGAGTGCCTTTGGTAGTATGACAGGTGATTCGATCAAATATACCGCCAATAATTTCTTGCCCAGCTCAATGCTTTTTCGAATCTCCCAATCGACCGCCCCACTGCGATGAGTAGTGCTTCCGACCAAACAAATGGTAACCGAACAGTAGCGAATTATGGACTCTACCCTGGTCTTCCACGCCCGGTCAAAAGGCTCCTTTACTGAGTAAACTTTGAAATTCAGATTAGTTGTTCGGTTTTTTGCCAGGCTTCTGAACACTTCGACCAATGGCTTGTCTTCCATTGCGAAACTTAGGAAAACGTTGGTTGGCATCTGCCCCTCTTCAATTAAAATCGGATTCGAGCTGCGCCCACCAATAAGTCGCGTATACAAAAAATCGTGGGTGCCGTTCGCCGGCAAGAGAATGTGACAAAATCGTACCGCGTTCGTCAAGACTTGGCCAGGGAGTTTCGTCGACCGGATGGTTGAGTAGCCCATTACAAAATATTGACCTGTTAGCACTCATATGTTATAAGTGCTAACAGGATCTGAAAGATGGCGATTGGACCGGAACCAGGGACGGGATGCGGTTCGATCCCGTGCGGTCACGCGACAGGGAGGCAGGCAATGGCGATGGAGACTCAGCAATTCACCGAAAAGGCCCAGCAGGCGCTGTTGGCCGCTCAGCACCGCGCGATTCGGATGCAGCACCCGGAGGTAAACTCGCTGCACCTGCTGCTGGCCCTGACCGAGCAGGAGCAGGGCGTCGTGCCGCGCATCCTGGAAAAGCTCGACTGCAACGTCAACGCTCTGATCAACGGCGTGAAGGTGCTGCTGGACAAGGAACCCCGGGTAAGCGGCGGCGGGCGTCAGGTGGCGGCCCACCTCTCCTTCAACGAGGCCATCGTCAATGCCCAGGGGGAGGCGCGTGATTTCGGCGACGAATACGTCAGCACGGATCACCTCTTCCTGGCGCTGATCGCCGAGGGCAAAAAAGGCGCGGCCGGCCGCTATCTGTTGGAGTCAGCCATCGCGCGGGACCCGGTGCTGGGCGCCCTGCGCGCCATCCGTGGCAACCAGCGCATCACCTCGGCCAATCCGGAGGAGACCTTCGAGGCGCTGGAGAAATACGGGCGCGACCTGACCGAGATGGCCCGGCAAGGGAAGTTGGACCCTGTCATCGGCCGCGATGAGGAAATACGCCGGGTGGTGCAGGTGCTCAGCCGCCGGACGAAGAACAACCCGGTGCTCATCGGCGAACCTGGCGTGGGCAAAACCGCCATCGTCGAGGGTCTGGCCCAGCGCGTGGTGCGCGGCGACGTGCCCGAAGGGCTCAAGGACAGACGGGTGGTCTCCCTGGATCTGGGTGCCCTGATCGCCGGGGCCAAGTTCCGCGGTGAGTTCGAGGAACGGCTGAAATCGGTGTTGCGCGAGGTGCAGGAATCGGACGGGGGCATCATCCTGTTTATCGACGAGATCCACAACGTGGTGGGCGCGGGCAGTGCGGAGGGGGCCATGGACGCAGGCAACCTGCTCAAACCGATGCTGGCCAGGGGCGAACTGCACTGCATCGGCGCCACCACCCTGGACGAATACCGCAAGTATGTCGAGAAGGACGCCGCCCTGGAGCGGCGCTTTCAGCAGGTCTATGTGGACCAGCCCAACGTGACCGACACCGTATCCATCCTGCGCGGATTGAAGGAGCGCTACGAGGTGCATCACGGCGTGCGCATCAAGGACAGCGCCCTGGTCGCTGCGGCCGTGCAGTCCCACCGCTACATCTCCGACCGGTTTCTGCCCGACAAAGCCATCGACCTGATGGACGAGGCGGCGGCCAAGCTGCGGGTGGAGATCGATTCCATGCCTGCCGAGATGGACGAGCTTTCGCACCGCGTGATGCGGCTGGAAATCGAAAGGGAATCACTGCTCAAGGAGACCGACGCGGCGTCCCATCAGCGGCTGGACAAGATCAATGAGGAATTGGCCAATTGCAAGGAACGCCTCTCGGTCTATACGGCCCAGTGGCAAAAGGAGAAGGAGGGCATTGCCAGGCTGCGCGACCTGAAATCGAGAATCGAGGAGACCAAACACGACATCGAGGTGGCCGAGCGGGAATACGATTTGAGCCGGGTCGCCGAGCTGCAATACGGCACCCTCGCCGGATTGGAGAAGGAACTGGAAGCGTTGAGCCGGGAGCACCAGGACGGCCTGGAGGGAGCGCAGCTGCTCAAGGAGGAGGTCTCCGAGGAAGACATCGCCGAAATCGTCTCCCGCTGGACCGGCATTCCCGTCTCCAAGCTGCAGGAAGGCGAGATGGCCAAGCTGCTGCGGCTGGAAGAGGAGCTCCACCGGCGCATCGTCGGCCAGGATGAAGCCGTCACCGCCGTGGCCGACGCCATCATGCGCTCCAGGGCGGGTATCGCCGACCCCCAACGGCCCCTGGGCAGCTTCATGTTCCTGGGCCCCACCGGCGTGGGTAAGACCGAGCTGGCGCGGGCCCTGGCGGAATTTCTCTTCGACGACGAGCAGAATCTGGTGCGCATCGATATGTCCGAATACATGGAGAAACACGCCGTGGCCCGCCTCATCGGCGCGCCGCCGGGTTACGTGGGCTACGAGGAAGGCGGCCAGCTCACCGAGGCGGTGCGGCGGCGGCCCTTCAGCGTGATCCTCTTCGACGAGATCGAGAAGGCCCATCCCGAAGTGCTCAATCTGCTGCTGCAGATTCTCGACGACGGCCGGTTGACCGATGCCCATGGCCGCACGGTGGATTTCAAGAACACCGTCATCCTGATGACCTCCAATATCGGCAGCCAGCACATCACCGAATTCGGCGGCGACGATGCCCGCTACGATGAGATGGTGGCCCAGGTCACCAACCAGGTGCATCAGGTGTTCCGGCCGGAATTTCTCAACCGCCTGGACGACCTGGTGGTCTTCCATTCCCTGCGCCGCGATCAGATCGAGGCCATCGTGGAAATCCAGCTGGAGCGCCTGCGCGGCCGCCTGCAAGAGCGCTCCCTCGTGCTGGAATTGAGCGCCGACGCGCTCGGTTTCCTGGCGGAGAAGGGATACGATCCCGCTTATGGCGCAAGGCCCCTCAAGCGGGCCATCCAAAAGGAACTGGAGAGCCCCTTGTCTAAGGCCATCCTGCGGCAGGAAATTAAGGACGGGATGCTCGTCTTCGTCGATGTCAAGGACGGGCGGCTCACCTTCAGCGACACCATCGCCAAGGCGTCGTGATGGACCGCGGGCGAAATCGTCCTTACAGCAGCACGAGCAATATTACAATTTTGAGCGCAATTTCGATCGACATTATCAACACCAATCGGTCGAATGGTCGATCTAATCGAAATAGGGGCTCGCTTGAATAGTCACGGAATGTAAGCTCGCGTGTCATCGAGGGTCTCTTTCAAAGCGTTGGCCCGTTCCGCCCCCTGCTGCTCGGTGAATCCGGCTTCCCGCAGGCGCTTGGCGTATTTGAGCGTGTCGAGCATTCCTCGTCTCTCCGTGTTGACGATCCCAGTGATACACGATTCTCAGCGTCACGGCAAAGACCGGGCGCCTTCCCAATCCACCGCTCACCCGGGCGGGCACAATCAACAGGCCCGTCATGCCCCGTGCCCGCCCGTCTTCGTTGCCCGGTGATGCCCTCATCGCTTCCAGGTATTGTGTCACGTATATTCCCTTCTCAAAACCGAGCAAAAAAATGCTTTTCTTAAGGTCCAAAATAATTTATACTTCCTGCAATTCAGGACTCAGGAAGTAAGGACGCACCACCCTCTCTTCGCTTTCTTTCCTTTTCGCTTGCGTGGGCGTTGAATCCACTCGAAATGAGGAGGGTAGCAAGTGGATAGGATCGCCGCGTCGAAAGGGGCTTACAGATTCCCGCGTCGCTGGAATAATATATCTTCCAGTCCCCTTTTGCTCGCCATCGCGCTGAGCGGCGCGCTGGCGCTGGCCGGGTGTGACCAAATAACAGGGGATGATAAGTCCAATAATAAGGACGACGCTACCCTCGAACCCGAACCGGTTAGCTTGTGCGAGGGCAAAGACCAATCCCTCGCGTCCGATTTCCGCATCATCAATAATACCGGCGTCACTCTGTATCTCTTCGAAGCCTCCGCGGCGGACGAAAATCTGATTGCCTGCCTTGGTGATGGCGAACTCGATTTTGGGATCGAGTTCCTGGAACGCAACTCGGCGCTTCGGCTGCTCGTCGCTGTCGAAGAGTCCGAGTATCTGGACGGCGAAGCCACGGAACTCGACAGTGTCGAAGTGTTCGCGGACAGGCCGGGAAGCTGGGCACCCGATTCGGCAACGGCCTCGCTTGAAAAGGGAAAGCTCCTCATCGTGAACCTTCAAGATTTGATCCTTCAGATACATAGGGATTCCGCCACCACCGGACCAATTGTCGGCTATTGCGACAGAGGGCAAACCGATTGCCTGATTTATCTACCGGTCGGGCTCGCTCATCTTTTCGTTAAGGCAGTGGACCTTGATTTTCTGCTATGTACCGAAGATATTTTTGATATCGTCGCGGACCAGGATCGCTCTTGGCTAGACCCGGCTGAGGACCCGCCATGCGGCGTCATTGTTGACGAACAGATATTCGAAGTTCGCAATTCGACGCCCGACGTATACCTGATTCTCGAAGGCAATACGGAAGTAGGTTCTATCGGCGCGCAGTCCACTACAGAAAATATCAATCTTAACTTCAGCGTGTCATCGACAGACGCCGAATCCACACCGGTAGTGACAACATCAGCTCTTCCGGGTAGCGCGACATTCACACCATCGGCCGGCGGTGGAACATTCGACTGGACACCGGGATTCTTGGAGTCGGGAACCTACAGTGTCACCTTCTACGCCACAGATGACTCGGCCGCGGTTGACTCCGAAGTTGTGACAATTACAGTCAATGAGGCTGGCAATCAACAGCCAGTTCTGGTG
>JACZRV010000151.1 GCA_022574555.1 SAR324 cluster bacterium | reverse complement strand
TGAACCGCGGAGATCAGCAGCCCCCCGTCGGCCTGAGAGAGCCTCCAGTCACGGATCAGGGAGGGCAAAGCCGCGCTGCTGCTGAACCACAGGGACGTGCCGAACAGTTGGGCGCACACCAAGCCCGGCAAAATCAGCCGGGAAGGTGGGCTGGACATGGCAGTTCCCGAACCGTTCGGCATTCGTGTTCCATGGTTCGATGATGGAAGAAAGCGATCTTCAAGGGAACGGTCGTCATCACGAGAGATTCATCCCACACACGGTCCGTGAAGGCAACGTTGCGGAAAACTTCAGGAGCCGTTCAATCCGATCCTGAACCCGTCATTTCCCAGAGGAAGACTGACTCTAGCCTGCATTGCTGCGTCACCATCCCTCAAGATCGGGTTCAAATCCCCTCTCCGCGAAAAAAAGGAACGACCGGTATGATGTGGATTTCGGTTTGATAATAGTGGTATCGGACGTTGGAGGAGTCGTTTGGGCCGTATTGACGGTTCCATCTGAGAAATTCCGGTAAATCAATAAGGGGCGGAGGCAATAAATGATTTTGGATTCCAAATTCGTTTCGGCGATCGTCGGCGTGTCGATGGCCATCATGGTTTTCGAGAGCGTGCCGCTCCATGCCGACGTGATTCCCGACCGGCGCAAGGAGCAATTCCCCACCGAACCGGCCCATCTTTTTGTCCCGCTTCCTTACAGCCTGCCGGGGATCGGCAGCGGATTTTTTCTCCTGGGAAACTTTTCGAACGTTTTCGAATCCACGGCGGATGCGTCAGCCAACGTCATCCTCGGCGACGTGGAGGGATACTTCGTCCAGCTCACCGAGGTCCCGCTGATTTCCGAGACATTGCTGCTGGACGTATTTGCCGGTGAAATCACCAAGCTCGCGTTGAACAGTTACGAGAAGCGGGGGATGGATAGCAAAAAGGATGAGTTCAACATCTTGGAACTCGGCTCGGCACAGTTCAGCGGTCCGGCCTTGACGCTGACCTTCTTCGACCGGCGGCTGGACCTCATTGCCGGTACGCAAATGCAAAGCGTGGAGACTATTGCCCTGCGGGATTCCAAAGGGAAACTGATCGCGGAGTTGGACGATCCGGTCGTGAACGAAACGGAATCGACCTATTACGCGATTCAGATCGATCTGACCGACGATTTCCAGGACCCCAGGGCGGGATTACGGTTACGCCTGCAGACCACCAACACTCCTGCCGCTGACGAGAACGAGGCCGAATTCGATGTGACGAACTACAACACGACGATTTATTTCCCCGTCGGAGAGATCAGCACGCTCGCTTTCAACTACTACCAATCGGACGCCAACGTGACGCGCGAGGGCAATACCGACCGCAACGCCATCGAGGCCGAATTGGGGATCGTTTGCACCTCGGGGGATACTGTGTGTGAAAAGGCCCTTGAAGAGCAGATCGACAACACCGTCGCGGCGCGGAAGAACGGCACCGCGGCCTCACTGGGGGGCTTGGACCGGCTGCGCTCGTACCCTGTAAACCGGTTCCAGGGGGCCCATACGGCCTTCTACGGCGTGGAACTCCGCTGGAACCTGACCGACGAGCTGACTCCGTTCGATTACCTCTTCTGGAAGGATGTGCGCACCGGCATCCAGATCGCTTTTTTCGGCGAGTCCGGCACCGTAGCGGAAACGAGCAGTGAACTGTGGGACGAGTCCCGCGAATCCTACGGCATGGGCCTGCGGCTGATCACCGGCTCCGGCCAGGTCTACCGGGCCGATTTCGCCACCGGAGACGAGGGCAACGAGGTCACCGTCTTCTTCTTCTACCCGTGGCAGGAAGCCTTTTGACGCAATGGTGTCGTTGAAGGTGAATATCGGTCACCTGATACCAAAGGGAACCCTGCCGGGCGCGCCGGCCGGATCGGCCCAGGTGCCGCGCTCGGGGATTCCCGGCTTATTGCTGGTTTTCGCAGTACTGTTGGCAGTACTGTTGGCAGGGCTGTCGGGAGGGCTGTTGGCCGGTGGCTGTTCCCAATCCGCGCACCGTTCCGGCGCGACGATCGGCTTTGTCGGAAGCGAAACGGAAGCGGCTGCCGGAAATGTCTGGTCGCCCGCCAAGTCATCCAGAGGGGGTGCGTCTCTGCCGATGATCCAAGCCCAGGCGGTCGACGAAAATGCGGCGGATATCGGGGACGATGATTTTGGGGACGAAGAATTTGGGGACGATGATTTCGGCGATGACGAATTCGACGATTTCGGGGACGAATTCGCGGCCGAGTTGGACCAGGAGTTCGCCGCCAATGAAACCGCGGACATCGAGGATCCCTTCAGCGGTTATAACCGGGCCATGACCGCTTTCAACGACAAGCTCTACCTGTGGGTCCTGCAACCCGCCGGCAAGGGATTCCGATTCGTCCTGCCCCTGTATGTCCGCCAGGGGATCGACAATTTCTTCGACAATCTCTTTTATCCTATTCGGCTGGTGAACAATCTCTTGCAGGCGAAATTCAGCAATTCGGGGGAGGAGACCCTGCGATTTACGCTGAACTCTACCATCGGGATTTTAGGATTGTGGGACCCCGCGGACAAATGGTTCGGCTTGGAAGCGCACGACGAGGATTTTGGGCAAACCCTGGGATATTGGGGCGTAGGACCGGGGCCGCACATTGTGCTACCCTTTTTAGGGCCTTCCAATCTTCGTGATACGTTCGCTTTGGTGCCGGATATCTATCTCGATCCGCTTACCTACCTGGTGGATACGAAAACCCAACTGGCCCTGCGCGTATTTGCTGAGGTGAACGAGGTCTCTTTGCATATCGGTGAATACGAGAATCTGAAACGAGACGCGCTCGATCTATATCCCTTCCTGCGGGAAGTATACGAGCAACATCGCGCTCAAAAAATCCTGGAGTGACCATGCGGATACTAGCCATCGCCTTCTTGGCGACCCTTTTGACGATGCCACTCGTCCGGGCCGACGACACCGCGGAAGTGATGGAGCTGGTCAAGTCCAATATCGACATCGTCATCGGTTTTTTGCGAAACAAGGAGATCGATAAAAAGGAACGGAACCAGAAAATTATCGCAACCATCAATCCGTTTTTCGATTTTCGCACCATGGCCCGGGTCTGCCTGGGAGAAACCTACTGGAAGCCCCTTTCTCCAGCCGAGCGCAAAGCGTTCGTCGAACTTTTCGTATTGCGCTTGCAGGAATCCTACTTGGAGAAGTTGGACCTTTACACCGACGAAGAGGTGGTCGTGGCAGACGCCACCGCAGTGAAGAAGCGCATCCACGTGTTGACCCGCTTGGTGACCAAGGACGACAAGCTGGAAATGGTCTACAAATTCTACAAGTCAAGAAAACGGGGCTGGCTGGTATACGACGTGGTCATCCTGGGCGTCAGCGTGGTACAAACCTACCGCTCCCAATTCTCTGGATTTCTGAAAGAGTCGAGCTTCGCCGATTTGATGGAGCGTTTGAAAACGACGGGCGGTTTCACCATTCCCACCGATGCAGAGGGTAAATCCAAGGCGGGTTGAATACATTGCGGCACCTATACGTTGGATACATCCTGAAGTACCCAAGGCTGGTGCTGGCCGCGATTTGTCTGGTCACGGCCTTTCTGGCTTATCAGGCCACCAAGCTGGAAGTGGACGCTTCGGCGGAATCCCTGTTGCTGGAGGACGATGAGGACCTCCGCTATTCTCGCGAAATCAACACGCGCTACCACACCCCAGATTTTCTGGTTATTACCTACACACCCCAGGGCGATCTGCTCGCCGACGCCACCCTGGATCAAATTCGCCGCTTGAAGGCGGATCTTGAGGAGTTGGCAGGGGTGACGTCCGTACTTTCCCTGCTGGACGTTCCGTTGATGGAAAGCCCCCCCATGCCGCTCAAGGAATTGCTGCGTGAGGTGCCCAGCCTGGAAACGCCGGGAGTGGACAAGGAATTGGCCCGGCACGAATTTCTGAATAGTGCCATTTACCGCAACCTGCTGGTCAGCGCCGATTTCACCACCACCGCCCTCCAGATCGACCTGGAGGAAGACCCGGTGTGGGGGGATTTCGTCAACCGCCGCTATGGGCTGCGGGAGAAGGAGCGGCAGGGGACGCTGACCGAGGGCGACCGGGCCGCATTGGCGCAAATCGAGGTGGACTTCAAGCGCCATCGGGATCGTGTGCGGGGTAAGCGGCACGACCTCATCGTTCAGGTGCGCAGTGTGATGGGGGGCTACCGCGACCACGCCGAGCTCTTCCTGGGCGGCGTGCCCATGATCGCCGACGATCTGATCACCTTCGTCAAGAACGATTTGCGCGTCTTCGGCGTCGGCGTGGTGATCTTTCTCATCCTCACCTTGTGGATCATCTTTCGCCAGCTGCGATGGATCGTGTTGCCTCTGCTCACTTGCGCCTTTTCGGTCGTGGCCACCGCCGGGCTGTTGGGGATGTTCGATTGGGAGGTTACGGTCATATCCTCCAATTTTATTTCGTTGCAGCTGATCATTACCATGGCCCTCACGATCCACCTGATCGTGCGCTACCGGGAGGTCATTGCCGCCAATCCGAACGGCAGCCGCCACGATATCGTGCTGGAAACGGTGCTTTCCATGGGCAACCCCTGCCTGTTCATGGTACTGACGACCATCGCCGGTTTCAGTTCCCTGCTGCTCAGCAACATTCTGCCCATCATCAACTTCGGCTGGATGATGGCCTCGGGCATTGCCGTTTCCCTGGTACTGACGTTTCTGATCTTCCCCACCGTCTTGATGCAGTTGGACAACCTGCAACCCAACACCCGCTTCGAGAAGCGGTTTGCACTGACCCGGAAATTGGCCGAGGTGACGGAGCGCCACGGCACGGCCATCGTCGTGGTGAGCGGCCTGTTGTTGGTCTGGTGCGTGGCGGGAGCCGCACGGCTGAAGGTCGAGAACAGCTTTATCGACTATTTCAAGTCGTCCACTGAAATATACCAGGGCATGGAAGTCATCGACCGCCAATTGGGCGGCACCACGCCCCTGGACGTCATCCTTCGGTTCGAGGAGGAAGAGGACTCTCAGGAACCCGAACCGGTGGCCGTGAATCAGAATGAGGACGAGGAAGACTTTTTATTCGGCGAATTCGAGGAGGAGTTCGAGGCCACCGAGAATGAAGCGCAATATTGGTTCACTGCAGAAAAGATGGCGGAAGTGGAGCGGGTACACGATTACCTTGAGGCACTCCCTGAAGCCGGAAAGGTGCTCTCGTTGGGCACCATGATAAAAGTAGGCAGAGTGCTCAACGAAGGCAAACCCCTGGACAATTTCATGCTGGCGCTCATGTATAACGAATTGCCCGAGCGCTTCCGTAAAATCATATTGGACCCCTACGTATCGGTTGACGACAATGAGGTGCGATTCTCCGTCCGGGTGCGTGATTCAGACCCCAACCTGCGGCGCAACGAGTTGCTGAATCGAATCGAGTACGACCTGGGCCACAAGTTGGGGTTGGAGCGAGACCGCTATCGGCTGACCGGACTGTTGGTGCTTTACAACAACATGTTGCAATCTCTGTTCAATTCCCAGATCCGCACCCTGGGGGCGGTGGTCGCTGCGCTGATGGTGATGTTCCTGATTCTTTTCCGCTCGCTGAAGATCGCCGTGGCCGCCATCGTCCCCAATGTCCTGTCGGTGGGAGCCATATTGGGCCTGATGGGCTGGGCCGGCATCCCCCTGGACATGATGACCATCACCATCGCGGCCATCAGTGTCGGCATCGCGGTGGACGACACGATCCATTACATTCATCGCTTCCGCATAGAGTTCGCCGTAGATGGAAACTATTTGGCCGCCATGCATCGCAGTCATGCCAGTATCGGTTATGCCATGTACTATACCTCCATCACCGTTGTCATCGGATTCTCCATCCTCGTCCTATCCAATTTCATTCCCAGCATTTACTTTGGATTGCTGACCGGCCTGGCTATGGTCATCGCACTGATCGCTGCCTTGACCTTGCTGCCTCGATTGATCATTCTCCTCAAGCCTTTCGGGCCGGGGAATCACGACCTGCCCTCCACCGAACCCGCTCCGTGACCGGTTTCCCGCGGTGGTTCAACCCTGATTATCCCCCATTGCAGTGAACGGCCTGCCGGCACCATGAGGGTTTTGCGGCGCGGCGTTTGATCATGGGAAAAAGGAATTTCTAGCGGCGAATCGGAGGCGTGTGAGAATCGAGCATTCGATCTCTGAATCGAAAAAGATTTGAGCCCATTTCAAAACGGATTAATATTCCTGGATCAGTCCAATCGTCATCAATGTGTCATGCGACAATCCTATAAATTATTACCGCTGGCGGTTCTGTTATTACATATCCCGCTTATGGCAATCCACGCCCAAATATTGTCCCAAGTCTCCGATGGCGAATCAGCCGTTTACCTGAACTATGGCGAAAGGCGCTCGCCGTTTTATGCAATCGGATTCGCAACTGGGGATGGTGACGTCATGCATACCACTGATTTCGAGTTTCCTGCGGATTCCGGCATCGATAGATGGACCTTGAGGTTTGGCGGCCGAACATCGTTGGTCTCTGAAATCCCAACGGCTTGGGATATTTCGCCGGCGGTAAGCGTCGTCATCAAGAACAGGAATAACGACATCTTGCACCAGACCCGGGTCGGATTGGATTTCACCGCGCTGTTCGGATACTACGGAGCAGCGTGGTTCGCCGTTGGGGAATTCGGCTATGACCAGTTTGTGGCATACCACACCGCAGTCCGTTTGGGTGTTTCATGGAATCAAGCGGAATTCGTGTTGCGGTTGGGAGATGCAAACCTCGGCAACGATCGGAAAAAGGACCTTCCACGCCAAATTACGGTTGGCGTGAACTATCGCTATTGAGGCAAAGCCGGATTATTCAATGGTGGGCAGGTTTGGCGTTGAGGCTATCGTGGGGGGCCGTACGGTCTTCCCTATCAACGTGAGCGCCGTGGACAACCGGGGTGAATCCTTCGCGCGCCCCGATTACCTGGCCGCCCGCGGCTGTTCCCCCATCCGGCCCTGGCCGACGATTGCCTGCTGGCCTTCCGCGGGCACCATGACGTGATATATCAGCTGCCCTATTGGAAATCGTCTGCTTCCCGTGTCACATCGAAAGAACCTGTGAGGGTATGCGTCGTGGTGAAGTCGACAAAGTCGAGCAAAGTGGCGTTGAAGGAGCCCGTGACCTGTTCCCCGACGGCCCCGAAGGAATCGATGGTGAGCGACGAGGTGCCGTCGGATGTTGTGGAATATATCACGTCAAAACTTTCCGCGGCTGAGTCGAATCCTTCAGTATATGCGATGGACCACGCTCCGGTGGAGTCGTCAATCAGGCCGGACGCATCGTCGGCAAAAATCAGAATAATAAAGACATCAACGATGACTTCGTCAGCCGTCGTGGAGTCGGTAATCCCGGAAGCCATCAACACATCAAAGGTGCTAAATTCGGTATCTACCGCGCCGAATATCGCTGGATCGCAGCCAACATTAGTGGCGGATGAGAGCGTCTCGGTGTTGGATACGGTTGCTTCGGAATCGAGCGAATAAGCGAATGTGTCCGTGGTTCCGCATCCCGTGCTGGTGCTCGAATCTGTGGTGCCGTCATCCGTGGTGGTGTCGTCGGTCGTATCGGTTTCGGTGTCTTCCTCGCATCCGGCAAACAGCGCCGCGCAGATAAACAAAACCAAGGCGAATTTGAATAAGTTCTTTGATAACATTAGCTTATCTCCCCTATAGAGGGTGGTTACACCGGATCAGGCGCACCGGCATGGAGTGATACCGTAACGCGCTGCAAACCGGTTAATCAACTCCGTCATTGCCATGCCCGTTTAACGGAATCAAGGCCCTAAGGTCCCCCTGCTGCCCGGTCCCATTGGAAATCTGGACATAGGGCCGGCCCGCCGGAGTAGCGTTTTCTGATGATACGAATGGGAGAATGTGGCTTGGCCGGCAGGTCGCTGTCATCGGTTGGGAGCCTGTCATGCCCTGGCAGCCGTTGCCGGGGCGCGGATCGGCCGGAGCGGTTCAACCCCGAAGCTGAAAGCGGCGTACCTTGCCCGTGGGCGTGCGGGGCAAGCGGGGGACGACGGTGATGGTCTCTGGCACTTTGAACGCGGCGATCCGATCGGCAACATGCTGCCGCAGCTCCTCGGATAGATTCTCGGGGCAGCCCTGCGGGGCCCGCCGATGCGGCACGGTCACCACATAGGCTTGCGCCTGGCTCAGCCCTTGTGGGCCAAGTTTGCCCACCACGGCACATTCGGCGACGTCCGGGTGGGTCATCAGGGCGGATTCCACCTCCATGGGTGAGACCCAGGAGCCGCCCACCTTGAACATGTCGTCGTCGCGTCCCAGATAACGGTATGAGCCGTCCTGCTCCTGCACAAGGCGGTCGCCGGTGACGATCCACTCACCGAGCATCGTGGAGCGGGTCAGCGCCCGCCGGTTCCAGTAGCGCGCGGCGGCGGTCTCTCCCTTGACCCGCAAGGAGCCCGGCTTGCCGGGCGGTACGTCTCGGCCTCCGGCGTCCACGAGCCGTACCGAGAAACCGGGTACGGGGGTGCCGATGTTGCCCGGCCGGGATCGCCCGGGATGATTGGCGATGAAGAACGTGAGCATTTCGGTGGAGCCCATGCTGTCCAGGATCTCCGAACCGAACGTCTCGCGCCATTCGGTGGCGGTCTGCGCGGGCAAGGCTTCCCCGGCCGATACCGAAAACCGCAGATGGCCCAGGGCCGTGTGCTGGATTCCGTTGCCGGCTTTCGGCCAGGCCCGCCATTGGTCCAGGATGGCCCGGAAGTGAGTCGGTACGCCGTAAAAGACCGTGGGCCGGTGGCGGGCCAGCGCTTTCAGGAGCGTCTCACCCGTCGGCGCAGCGGGGAGGATCACGCCCGTGCAGCCCGTCGCCAGGGGGAAAAACAGGCTGTTGCCCATGCCGTAGGCGAAGCACATGCGGGCGGCGGAGAGCCCCTTGTCCTCGGGCGTAAGACCAAGTACGGCCTTGGCATAGCGCTCCACAGCGTACACGGGGTCCCTATGGAGATGCACGGCCGCCTTGGGGGCGCCCGTGCTGCCCGACGTATACAACCAGAACGCGGCATCGTCGGGGTGCATGAGCTCGGCCGGGTGCGGTGCGTGGCCTTCATTTTCGGTCGGCGCCAGGAGCTGCTCCAGCGCGGGCAGGCCCGGATGGCCGCCCCCAACGGTGATCACATGGCGCAGATGACGAAGCTCGCCTCGGTATGGCGCGAGCCTGCACC
>JACZRV010000002.1 GCA_022574555.1 SAR324 cluster bacterium | reverse complement strand
TCAACCACAACCTGGACCAGCAGCTCGTGCCCCTGGATGTGCCGCCCCAGTTGCGGACGGCCCTCGACGCCGAACGCATCAACCTGGCCGGGGCCAAGCTGCCGGAGAGCCTCGCGGCTGAATTGCGCGGGCCCCTGGAACGGGCCATCGACACATCGTTCGTCTCGGCGTTCCGGCTGGCCATGTTCATCGCCGCCGGTCTGGCAATGGCCAGCGCCCTCAGCGCCGTCGTGTTCATCGAGAAACGCCCCCCTGCCCCCGCTGCGTAGGGGGGGTTCGCACTGCCAACCCATCAGCACCTGCCGGTGGACTTGCCCGGCAGGAAGCATTTCCGGTACCATAAAGTCATGGCTGCCACGATTCTGTTCGACACCCACGCATATGTGAAAAAGCTTAAGGAGGCAGGCGCCTCCGAAAAGCAGGCAGAGGTGCATGCCCAGGCCCTGGCCGACCTGGTGAACGATAAACTGGCGACCAAACAGGATTTGAGAGAGTTGGAACTGCGCATGACTGTCCGCTTGGGTGCGATCGTCACGGTGGGCATCGGGGTGGTGGCAGTGCTGGTCAAAATCTTGTGACGCTATCGCATCCCACCCTTGCACGCACGCACGGCCAATTCGACGGTTCCTGACAAAATCAGGAAAAGTTCAGGACAGGTGTGCGCTCCTGCCACGCCAACGAAAGTCCGAACCCCAAACCCCTGCCCTGAAGAGGCCCGTAGGGCCGTCTCGAAGGGCCGAACCGTACCACCAGCGCCGGCCCCTACGGCGTGATGGCGACGCGACGTGGCCTGGCATCGACCAGAATAGTGGCCGCGACGGTGTTGGTCGACAAAGCGATCGCCGAAACGTTAATCGAGAGACGGTGACTTTAAGACAATTTCCAAGTGTGACGGGCGTGGGACAGGTCACCGATGCGCGGTGTCTGATGATTCGGTCGATCTTGCCGGCGTGACCGAATCAAACGGCGCTGCGAATGGCGGGTTTGGCCAGCTCGGGCGCGGCCGTTCATTTTTCGGTGGAGAGTCGGGGCGGATCATTATATAGGGTAACGGGTATCCCCATGAGGTGGCGCACCGCCTTGCGAGATGCGGGCGACGCCATGGCGCGGGTGGCCGGCGGGCAGCAGACCGAATTTCCTATGTTTAAGGCATCCCGGCAGCACCCGCCATTTTGCAATCAACCTGAGATCAGGACGCACGATGAATCCATTGCGGGAAGGACTGATCAAGGAACGGGTGCCGGAGCCCCAGGTGATGGTGATCTTCGGCGCGTCCGGCGACCTCACGCGCCGCAAGCTGCTGCCGGCCCTGTATACCCTGGCCCGCGAGCGGCTGCTGCCCGCTCCCTTTGCGGTGGTGGGCTTCGCCCGGCGGCCCTTGGGGGACGAGGGTTTCCGGCAGAAGATGCGGGAGGGCTGCGACCAGTTTACCCGGCTGCGGCCCGTCGACGACACCCTTTGGGCCACGTTGGCCGACGCCATCTACTATCACCAGGGCTCCTTCGACGACCCGGCCGCCTACACCACCCTCAAGGCGCGGCTGGAAGAGATCGACACCTCGCTCGGCGTCCCGGCCAATCGGCTTTTCTACCTCTCCACGCCCCCCTCGGCCTACCCGGAGATCATCAAGAACCTGGGCGAGGCGGGTCTGGTGACCCGGTCTTACAGCCCCTTTGCGCGCATCATCGTGGAAAAGCCTTTCGGCCGCGATTTGGAGACGGCCCGGACCCTGAACCGTCAGCTCAAGCAGGTCTTCCGCGAGGTGCAGATCTTCCGCATCGACCATTATCTGGGCAAGGAGACGGTGCAGAACATGCTCGTCTTCCGGTTCGGCAACGGCATCTTCGAACCGTTGTGGAACAACCGCTACGTGGACCACATCCAGATCACCGGAGCCGAATCGATTGGAATGGAGGGCCGCGGGGCCTACTACGAGGAGGCGGGCATCCTGCGGGATATGGTGCAGAATCACCTGTTCCAGGTGATGAGCCTGATGGGCATGGAGCCGCCCGTTTCGATGGATTCCGATGCCGTGCGTGACGAGAAGGTGAAATTCCTCCGCTCCCTGCGTACCATTCCGCTCGATAAAATGGACGAGTTCGTCGTGCGCGCCCAGTACACGTCGGGTCACGTTTTGGGCGAGTCTGTCGCGGGTTACCGTCAGGAGCCCGGTGTCGATCCCGGCTCGACTACGGAAACCTACGTGGCGCTGAAGCTGTACGTGGACAATTGGCGCTGGGCCAATGTGCCCATCTATCTCCGCTCGGCCAAACGGATGCCCAAGCGGGTCACCGAGATCGCCATCCACTATCGTCATGCGCCCCACCAGGTCTTCGGCTCCGATGGCGGGCGGGGGCCGGTGCGCAATGTGCTTTCCATCCGCATTCAGCCCGACGAGGGCATTTCGTTGCACTTCGGTTCCAAGGTGCCCGGCCCCACCACCGATATCGCCCCGGTCAACATGGAATTCCGCTATGGCACCTCCTTCGGCGCCGAGCCGCCGGAGGCCTATGAGCGGCTGATCCTGGACGCCATGCTGGGCGACAGCACCCTGTTCACGCGCGACGACGAGGTGGAAGCCTCCTGGAGCTTCATCAGCCGTATCCACGAGGCCTGGCGCCAGCAGAAAAAAAAGCAGATTCCCCTCTTCGAGGCAGGCAGTTGGGGGCCGGTGGAAGCCGATGAGCTGCTCGGGGAAGGCATAAGCTGGAGAACTCCGTGAGCGCCCCGGCGCCCAATCCTCCGCAGCATAGTGCTCCGGTCTCCTATTCCCAGGGCCAGCCGGTGGCCCTGGATCAGGCGGAAAAAGCGTTGGCGGCTCTCTGGCGCCAAGCCGGCGAGGACGCTGCGGCGGACGGGTCCGGCGGGCTCACCCGCGCCTGCCTCTGGAACCTGGTGGTCTACCAGCCGTCCGAATCCGGCGAAACGCGGGTGAAGAAGGTGGACGGAATGCTCGCCGAGGCCGCGCCCGGAGTGCCATCGCGCACCATCCGCCTGACCACCCGGCCGGCCGGGGAAAAACCCGCCGGCGCCGGTGACGTGCAGTGCTGGGTATCGACCCTGTGCCACGTGGCATCGGGGGGCAAAAGGCAGGTCAGCACGGAGGAGATCCGCCTCACCGGATACGGCGATGCCGGCGGCAAACACTTCCCCGCGCTGGTACGGGCGCTACTGGTCCCGGACCTGCCCGTGGCCCTGGTCTGGCTGGGCGCACTTCCGCACAGAGGCCGCCTGCTGGGGCAACTGCTGAATTTGAGCGACCGCATCCTGGTGGATACCCAGACCGGCGGCGGCGAAAATGCCCTGACCGACATGAAAGCCCTGGTCGAGGAAACGCAAGCCTATTTCATCGACTTGGGCTGGATGCGGCTCAATCCCGTGCGATACCTGCTGGCCGGACTTTTCGATCCTCCCGGACAAGCCGAGTTGTTGCAGAAGGTGGAAAGCCTGCGCGTCGAGGCGGCGCCCGCAGGCCGGAATACTGGCTTGCTCATGCTGGGCTGGCTGCTTTCCCGCCTGGGCGCGCCTTCAGTGAAGGTGGCCGAAACCGGCGGCGGGAGCGACGATTGGCGTTGGAATGCCAAGCCGGGCGCCAGCGGAAATAATGGTGGATATGCGGTCGAGTTTTCCGTGCGTGAGGGTGAAGGCGGCCACGACGGTCTGTTGGCCGTGGAAATCCGCGCCGGCGGCAAACTGTTCGCGCTGTACCAGGTGGATGCGCTGCACGTGGCCCTGGAAAGCCCCCTCCGCAACGAGCAACGACTGCCGCTCTATGGCTGGAGCGATCCCGAGCTGTTGGTGGCGGGCCTGAGTGGCCCGGGAACCGACCCCCTCTACGCCGAGGCCCTGCAATCCGCGGCCCGCCTGGTCGAGGCGCAAGCCTGGAATCGGTGAGGAGCGCGAATGGCCCTGCATCTCGCGATCCATGATGACCCCGCATCCAACGCGCGGGCGGTCACGGAACAGCTCGATTCGTGGGGCCGCGACGCACTTGCCGCGCGGGAGCGATTCGTGGTCTCCCTGGCCGGGGGCTCCACGCCGCCGGAGATCTACCGCCTGTGGGCCGAAACTTCGCAACTCGATTGGCCGCGGGTGGATTTCCTCTACGGCGATGAGCGCTGCGTGCCGCCGGATCATGCCGATTCGAACCACGGCATGGTGCGCGCGGCGCTGCTGGAGCGGCTGAAGGCACAACCCCGGGTGTTTCCGATGGCGGGGGAAAACCCCGATCCCACCGCCGCGGCCCGGGACTATGAGCAGGTGGTGCGGGACGTTTTGGGAGACGACGGAAGGATCGACGTGGCCTTGCTGGGCATTGGGGGAGACGGTCATACTGCGTCTCTCTTTCCCGACGGTATCGCACTGAACAAGGCCGCCCTGGACGAAGCCGAGCGCCGCTGCGTGGCCAATCGGGCCCCCGACGGCAGCGACCGGCTCACGCTCACCTTCCCCGAATTGCGGCGGGCCCGGCGGCTGATGTTTTTGGCGGTGGGCGAAGGCAAGGCGGCGATTCTGCAAGAGATTCTGGAAGGCCCCCTGCAGCCGAAGCGGCTGCCCTCGCAGACCCTGCTGCGCGACGACGCCCTGGAATGCCATCTTTTCTGCGACCGGGCTGCTGTACGGCAACTGAAATCCACCGAATAATCCAGATGCGATTAACCACTCGGGCAAGGGTACTCTACTAACCTCAGTAACTGTGTTCATCTGCGCTTATGGGCGGTTACCAACGACAAAGAAATTTCAAGTTACTCAAACGGATAAAATAACCCCACGAGAAGGAGCGAACGATGGAAAAGCAGAAAATAGCCATGATCGGGTTGGGTGTGATGGGCGCCAACCTAATGATGAACCTGGAGCGAAACGGATTTTCCGGGGTGGGGTTCGACATCAATCAGGATGCCGTGCGGCGGTTCCTCGATGGCCCGGGTAAGGGCAAGAACATCGTCGGCGCCGCCAATTGGCGGGAGGTGGCGGATAAGCTGGAGCGGCCGCGCAAGACCTTCATTCTCGTGCCGGCCGGCAAACCGGTCGATTCCGTGCTGGAACAGCTGTGCGCGGTGATGGAGCCGGGGGACATCATCATCGAATGCGGAAACTCCTATTACGGCGATACCGACCGGCGCGAGGCCGAGATTTCCGCCAAGGGCTTTCACTTCACCGGCATGGGCGTCAGCGGCGGCGAGGAAGGCGCGCTCTGGGGACCCAGCCTGATGCCCGGCGGATCGGCCGATGCCTACAAGAACCTGGCCCCATCCCTGGAGAAGATCGCTGCCCAGGTGGACGACGGCCCCTGCGTGACCCATATCGGCCCGGGCGGCGCGGGCCATTATGTAAAAATGGTGCACAACGGCATCGAGTACGGCGACATGCAACTCATCGCCGAGGCCTATGACGTGCTGCGGCGGCTGGGGGGGCTCTCCAACGAGGAATTGGCCGACGTCTTCGACGAGTGGAACTCGGGCGAACTGGAATCGTATCTGATCGAGATCACCGCCCGCATCTTCCGCAAAAAGGACGATGACGGCGGCTACGTGGTGGACAAGATCATGGACTCCGCCTCCATGAAGGGCACCGGCAAATGGACGGTGCAGGACGCCGCCGAAATCGGCGTCGCCATTCCCACCATCTCCTCGGCCGTCGATGCACGCATCGTCTCCGCTTATCGCGACGAGCGGCTGGCCGCGGCCAAGGTGCTGGCCGGCGGCGAATCGGCCGATATCGGCATGTCCAAACGGGAACTGATCGACGCGGTGCGAGCCGCGCTTTACTGCGCCAAGACATGCAGCTATGCCCAGGGCATGGTCATGTTGCGCACGGCTTCCCGGGAACGCGACTGGAACCTGCCCTTCGGCGAGATCGCGCGCATCTGGAAGGGCGGGTGCATCATCCGGGCGCGGTTCCTGGGCTCGATCCAGGAGGCGTTCCGCCGCGATCCCGACTTGCCCAACTTGCTGGTCGACCCCTTCTTCAAGGAGGCCATCGCCCAGCGGCTGGATACCTGGCGCCGTGTCGTCACGGCGGTCATCAAGGCGGGGGTGCCCATGCCGGCCACCAGCGGTTCCCTGGCCTACTACGACGCCTACCGCTCCGAGCGGCTGCCGGCCAACCTGGTGCAGGCCCAACGGGATCTCTTCGGCGCCCACACCTACCAGCGCATCGACAAGGACGGCACGTTCCACACCCAGTGGGATTGAGCCACCGAAGCTGAGGTCCGGGCGTAGGGACGCGGCCCATTCGGCAGGCTCAGGACAGGCATGCCGTGTCCGGGCCATCGGACTGGCGGAGGGGCTGGTGGACAACAAGGTCTGCGCGGTGAGTGAAGTTTGGTCCGGTTTGCGTTTCGTTTTTCGAGTGCAGGACCGGAAAAACTGATCCTGCCGCCCAATGCCATCCATCCGTGGCAGATTGAATAAAATGCAGGTATATTATGTGCTGTGCGTCCGGCCCCTGGGCCGCGCATAAGACGTGAGATCACCATCGGTGAGGAGGCAAATCATGGAAGCGGTAAAAGTTCCCGAAGGGTTGGACCAGGAAACTCTGAGATCCGCGATCAAGAAGGAGTATCGGGAAGTCGCAGCGAATCCCAACAAGGGTTTTCACTTCCACACCGGCCGGGCTTTGGCGAAGATCGTCGAATATCAGGACGAGTGGCTGGAAGGCATCCCCGAGGGCGTCGTGGAGTCGTTCGCGGGCACGGGCAATCCGTTCAGCATCGGGTTGCTGCAACCGGGGGAAAGGGTTGTCGACCTGGGCTGCGGTGCCGGTATCGATAGTTTCATCGCGGCCCATCAGGTCGGCCCAGCGGGCGCCGTGATCGGAATCGACATGACCGATGAAATGCTGGATAAAGCCCGCATGTGGCAAGGGAAGATGCAAATTCCGCATTTGGAATTCAAGATGGGCTACCTGGAGGAAACACCCGTCGGCGACGGCTGGGCCGATGTGGTTATTTCCAATGGCGTGGTCAACCTTTGCCCCAACAAGCTGGGCGCCTACAAAGAAATATTTCGCATGCTCAAGCCGGGGGGCCGTTTTCAGATGGCCGACATCATGGTGAACAGGCAGGTTCCCGAATCGGCCAAGCAAAAGATCGATCTCTGGACCGGGTGAATCGCGGGCGCTCTGCTGGAAGCAGAGCTTGCAGCCGTGGTCAAAGCCGCTGGGTTCGAGGATTTCGCGATTACCTGGAAAGCCGAGGTGTTCGCCGGGGCGCCCCAAAGCTCGAACGCGGAGGCTTTCGGCACCGTGGGGATCAACTTTACTGCGCGGAAGCCGTAAGCGGACTGATCCCTCTCCGATGCGAGGGGGCCTCGTCATCGCGCGCATTGGCGCGCTGGCAATCGCAGATGACGGGGTCATGCCGACTGGCATGCCGGCCTGGCGAGATTAGCCAGGGCCAAGGCGATTCCCACATGCTGTGGCCCTGAACGTCCGCCCACATTCGCTCAAACTGAATCCGGATTGCGCCCGCGTGTTGGGCGCAAGCGAATGGCCTTCGTGCGTTCAGTGGGAGCTTTCCTTGGCCAGGTTGCGATTCCAGGCGGGGATTTCCACCACGATGTCGACCGAGCCATCGGGGACGCATTGGCAGGCCAGGCGGGAATTGAGAGTCAATCCCGGCGCCTCGTCGAGCATGTCGTCCTCATCCTCCGTAGTCTCGTTGCAAGATTCCAGTCCTTCCCGCACGATAACGTGGCAGGTGGAACAGGCCGTGAAGCCCCCGCAGGAGTGATCGATCTCGATATCGTTTTTCAGCGCAATGTCGAGCAGGGATCCGGGCTGCCCTTCGTGGTGAGCGTCGAGGTCGGGCGGTCCGGCCTCGACGGTCAGTTTCATGGGGAGATAGGTGATCTTGAAACCGCCGGTGGCGACGGTCTCCACTCTCTGGGCCAGCCGGCGCAGGGCACGGCTGCCATCTGTGGTGGTGACTTCACTCATGACGATTGCCGGGAGAAATTCGGGAAGAATGGGTACACTCGGGTGGACTGGGTTCGCACATGCGAATAATTTGTCTTGTGTATGAGGCTACCGGCTGGAGGAAACTACGTCAAAATTCCGCACGTAGCGCCAAGTCTGCTCATCAGACCGAATCCTCTGGTACAGCCCCATAAAGCACGGGATTGAGATTGGGGTCGTTGTACATCTTCATCTGGCGATAGACCTTGAACCGCTTGCGTCCCTGGGACAGGTCCGCTCCCAAATCCTCCAACGCCTTGGCCAGATCGGCGCGTTGTTCCTGCAACACCCTCAGTTTTGTTTCGCACTCGCGGCAATGGGCTCCACCGGCATCCTCGCGCCGCGTTTCCTCCGCCATGTGGTAGGCCTTCAGGGAGAGTATGGAGAGGCGATCGACGATATTGCCCACCGCCTCGGAGTGAAGGGGTGCAGCCTCAGGTGCTTCCACGCCGTCGTTCTGCAACTGGGACAAGACGTGCTCGTCCAGTGCTTCCATGGCGTCGTTGCGGTATTGATTGAGCGGGTCGATACGGCGCTTGACGCGGCCGATTTCATCGTCGCCGGCCCCGGTTTTGCGGGCTTGGTCCTCCTCGTGCCATATCTGGAAATTGTATCCGTGAAGTATGCTCACCTGTTGGAGAAACGGCTCGCGGGCGTCGTGCACCAGAGGCGCGGCGTGCCATCGCTCGACGGATTGCTCGAGCAGGCGGATGAGACGATCGGAATCGAACTTAATGGCCATGAGCCAAGTCCTCCACTGCAAGTTGGGTTTCTCGAAGAACGTCATCATACGTCACACCGTTGATACAATTCAAATGGCCGCAGCGCGGGTAAGTGCAGTTCGATTTGCAGCCCGGATCGTGGGCCACGACACGATGGCGGCTATCCCCGGGCGGCGTCCAGTTTTCAGGCCACGGCCTGCCGAAAACACCCACGGTGGGCGTGCCCACGGCGATGGCGATATGACGGGGTCCGGCGTCGTTGCCCACGTACAGGCCGGCCCGATCGAGCAGGGCGGCCATCTGCAGCAGGTCGGGGATGGGGTAATCAGGCAGCATCGACGCGTGCATCGCCCCGCGCACGCCTACGACGAACGATTCCTCTCCCGGCCCCCACAAGGGAAGCACCTTCGCGCCGGTGGTTTCGATCAGCCAATCCGCCAGCCGGGCCCAGCGATCCAACGGCCACACCTTGTAGGGCTGGCGCGAAACCGGCAGCAGCGCCACCAGGAAATCCCCATGCGAGACTCCCAGGCTTGCGAGCAGCGCATCGGCCCAGGCCCGCTGCTCGGCGCCGGGATATATTTCCGGCAACGGCCCATCCAGCGCTACCCCCAAGGGTGCCAGCAGGGCTTCCTTGTGGAAGGCGGAATAACGCCGGCCCGGTGGTTTCTCGACGGGCTCGGTATAAGCCCAGCGGCGGCCCCGCAAATCGAATCCGATGCGCCGGGGCGCGCCGCTCAATCGGGTCAGCACGGCGCTCTTGGGCTGAGAATAGAAATCGATCGCGATATCGAACCGGCGGCGGCGCATGCGCCTCACCAACCGCAGAATCTCGCTCCATCCCGGCTTGGGGCTGACCGGCCAGATTTCGTCGATGTGCGGATTGTTTCTCAATACCTCAGCCCCGGAGGGTTCGGTAATATAGACCAGCCGGGCCTCCGGAAACGCCTGTCCCAACGCCCGCACGGCCGGCGTGGTCATCAGGACGTCGCCGATGCGCCGCAATTGGATCAGCAGGAGCCGTTCAGGCATTGGCGCTCTTTTTAGAAATTGTCTCACCGCGGGCGATTGCCGGCCGATTGCACGCTCAAACTGCTGCCGGCGGTTCATGAGCGTGCCGCATAATTTGACAATAAGCAGGTATCGAGCTAATAAAGAAAGGTTAAAGCCCGTTACCCCAGCAGACAGGAAGCCGATGTCGAGAAAGTGTCAGATCACCAATAAGACAGGGCTGAGCGGCAATCGCGTATCCCACGCCAATAACAAAAGCCGTCACGTCCAAAAGGTGAACATCGTCAAAAAACGGATCTACCTGCCGGAACTCAAGCGCTATGTCAAGGTCAAGATGAGCGCCAAGGGGCTGAAAATCCTGGACCGCAAGGGCGCGTACCGCGTGTTGAAAGCCCAGGGTTTGATTTAGCTTTATTCCGGCACACGCCCTAGCCTTCGCAGGCGGTGGCGGACCTTCCGTTCCAGACCCTTCCAAACTGGTTTTGCATCCACCCTGCCGGTTGTTCTCGTACCACGGGATCTCGTTTGTCTGGGCGCCTCGCGCGGATGAACGATCGGTTGCTCGGTTGCTCGGTTACGAAGGCTGTTCGGGGAACCGGGGCAAGATAAAATAGAAAGTACTTCCCCGCCCCATTTCGGTATCCACACCGATTTTACCGCCGTGCTGATCGATGATGGCCTTGGAAATGGCCAATCCCAGTCCACTGCCCTGCTTGCCTCCTTTGGGTGGGTCGCCGAACTGTTGGAATTTATCGAACAGCCTGGAAATGTTTCGCTCATCAATTCCCGGGCCTTGATCCTCGACGGATAGGCGCACCTGCCCATCGGCTTCGTTCTTGGCCCGCACGGTGATCGTGCCGCCACGCCGGGAGAATTTGATCGCGTTGCCCACCAGATTGGTGATCACCTGGGCCAGCCGATCTTTGTCGCCCTCTACCACCAACTGCTCATCGATTTCGTGAATCAATCTCACCTCGGACTCGCTCGCCATCGGGGTCATATCGAGGAGCGTCTCCGTCACAAGGGTGCGGAAATCGATTCGTTCGGTGATCAGCTCCAGTCTGTCGTTATCGATTTTTTCCAGATCGAGGATATCGTTCACAAGCCGCACGAGGCGTCGAGTATTGGATTCGGCTATTTGCAGCATCTCGGCCGCGTCGGAGGGCAAATCGGGTGCAATCTCCCTTCCGAGCATGCTGATCGCGCTTTGTATGGAGGTCAGTGGCGTCCGCAGCTCGTGGGATACGATGCCGATCAGATCGCTTTTGAGGCGTTCGACTTCCTTGTGGGGCGTGATGTCCCGGCAAATGCCCGACAGATACTCGATCTTGCCGTCCGCTCCCCGGGAGGCGAGGATTACCTCGGAAACCGGGATACATCGTCCCTGGCCGTCGATCAGTTCGCTCTCGCCTACCCACAGTCCTTTTTCCAGAGCGGTAGGGATTCCCACGTCGAGCACTGTCTTGCGGGACTGGGCAGAATGGGAATCGATGAAACGGAATTTCGGTATGTCTTCCTCGTTGGTGATCCCAAACGTAGTCCGGGCCGCACGGTTCATGAAGATGGGGACGCCGGAGCGTCTCGAGATAATGATTATGTCCGGCGTGGCCTGCAGAATTGAATTCAAGCGCTCATAGTATTCTTCTGTCCGCCTGCGGGCGGCGATGTTTTTGACCAGTAAGATTCCAGGGAGGATCATCGCGACGGCCGAGAGTATCGTTGCGGTAATGATGAATTCCCATCGTTCCAGGGCATCTTCGGGTTGGTAATCCGCTATGAGGTGCGGATTGACGATGTCCTCGAAGAGGTATTCCCAGCCCACAGACAGCAGGAACAATATCGCCAGGTAAATAAACCCCAGGATTCCGACCGTGCGATATTTCATTGCCGTCTGCACACTTTTTCGGATTTGGTTGCGCGGTCTGTATTGGCGGACATCATCGCAATGGCTGATTCGGTCATTGGAAATCGGGCTACGAATATCGCTTACCACGTCACCCGATCGGCGCCACTGGACCCATCGGACGGCTGTTGGTTTCGCGGGGAAATTGAGCCGGGCAAAATATTCGACGAATCGCGGATTGCGGCGGATATCCCGCCGGAAATGACGGCGCCAGGGTGTACTGTCCCAGAAAAGGATGACAACGTTGGCTGAGCGTTGGAACCGGCCAGGGGTTTTTCCCGTCCGGGGGTGGCTTGGTGATGATTCGTGATGCCGGTCCGACTCGCTGCGTCAGTTTGATTCTCCCGCCAGAATACGGTCGATGGAATCCTGGAATGCCTTAAAGGGTTGCGCTCCTTCCAGAAGCACGCCTTGCAGCATACCATTTTCGCCTCGGCGCCCAATAAAAAAGGTGGGCGTGCCTCCAATGCCCAATCGATCGGCGGCTCGCAGGTCTTCCTCCACACGGTCGGCGAACCGGTGCGATCGCACGCAGGCATCGAACGCTTTCAGATCCTCCACCTGTGCCTTGCCGGCGAATTCCGTCAGATCCGCCGTGGCCAACGAATCCAAATTGTCGAATATGGTATCGTGGAAAGGCCAGAATCTGCCTTGATCGGCGGCACATTCCGCGGCCTCGGCCAATTCCCGCGCGCGGGGATGGATGCGATCCAATGGCAGGTGGCGATAGGTCAAATGCACGCGTCCCGCATACTTCTCCAGCACCTGTTGCACCACGGGCCGCGCCCGGTTGCAGAAAGGGCACTGGAAATCCGAGAACTCGACGATCCGTACCAGCGCTGTTTCATTACCCTTCACCGCGGCCCGATCGACGTTAGCCAACTCGACCAGATAAACCTGGGGCGGTTTCAGGAAGGATTCGATGTAACCCTGCGCGAACGCCGTCTGGTACTGCAATTCGTCGATATCGGCGAGCTTACGGATTTCCAGATAATCCCGGATGCGATCCTCGAGTTCTTCCAGGGTTCCTTGCCGGCCGAGGTCGGCCGATTTGTAGAAATTACGAATGTCATCCTCACGGATGGTGACCTTGGGCACGGGAAACTCGCCGGGATGTTTTTCGCGGAGCAGCGCCAGACTTTTTTCCCGTAACGAAGACCGCTCCAGATCGTATAGTTTCTGTCTCGTCTCGGCGATTTCCTTGTCGTGCAGGTCCTCCCGGTAGATCGGATCGCCGTCGACCCGCCCTACCAAAGTGTTGGCCGGGCTCTCGGCGCCAACGGCGAGCGGAGCGCCCGCGGTGATCCAGACGAGGGCCGCAAACAGGATCAGGGCCAAGGCGAATGGGCCGATCGCCACGGGTAAACTTTTCGGAATCATGTCGTTCCGCCGATGAAAGATGTGCCGGTCGCGTCGAGAGCCCGCACCGCTTCGATTTGCGTACCGGGTGCGCGCGTCGCCCGGCAGGGATTTCAGATCGCCATGCGAGTCTGTTGCGGATTGCGATAGGCCTCTTGCAACCGTTCCGCCTCTTCTTCCGTCTCCGCGATCATTCGTTCCTTGACCGACTCATAGCCGCGGATGTTGTCCGGCAGGGAGGCGATCTCGACGGCAAGAGCGTGATTTTCGTGGTTCAACGCCGGCAGCAGCGAATCGACCATGTCGCGGTACCAGCCGATGAGTCTGCGCTCTTCGCGCCGGGCTTTGGCGTAGCCGAACGGGTCCAGTGCCGTGCCCCGGAGAAATTTCAGGCTCGCCAGACCCTTCAGCACAGGCGTGAACCATTCGCCCAGCTTGATTTTCCGGTTCATTCCCATAGCCCGCAGGATGGGTGGATGAAGCTGGTAATACCGTTTGAGGGGACCCTCGTAGGCAGCCTTGGCGTCGCGCCACGCGGCGTGCTGAACCCAAAGCCGGGCCACCTCGTATTCGTCCTTGTAAGCGAGCAGCTTGAAATACCAGCGGGCCACCGCTTCGGCCAGTCCCGTCCGGCCGGCTGTGTTGCGCCGTTCCTCGCTGGCCACGGCCAGCACGTAATCCAGGTATTTCGCCGCATATTGCGGATTCTGGTAGAGGATGAGATCGGCCAGCCGTGGGTAGAGCAGTTGCGCCAGGGCCTCCGCGCCTGGAATCTTGGCCGCGAGTTTCTCAAAATCGGAAACGCGGTTCGGCGCGAATTCGCGCAGTCTGGCCAGGGCCTCGGCGCGGGGATCGGCGGATTTCGAGTCGCCACTCGACAACGAATCCACGGCCCGTGGGTCGAACTGATACTTGCGGCCCCAGCGAAACGCCTGGATGTTCTGGTTGACGGCCACGCCGTTGGCCTCGATGGCAGCTTCAATGGATTGGGCGGCGAGGGGAATCAAGCCGGACTGGTAGGCCAGACCCACCATGAAGACGTTGCCGGACAGACTGTTGCCGAACAGCCCGTCAACGATCCTTTCCACCGGCACCGTCGTGTTCCCATCGGGCCGCAGATAGGCACCGATCCTCTTCTGCATAAACTCCAAGGCGGGCAGTTGGGCATGAATATTCCGCACCGTGTTCCCCGTGGGGCTGGTCGCCGAATTGATCACGGCCCGCGTGCGGTCGGGATGGTACCGGTTCAGGTTGTCCTGGGATACCGCCGCGAGAAAATCGAAGGCCAGCAGGGTGTCGGTCTCTCCAGCCGCAATCTTGTTGGCACGGTTCAGAGGTTCATCGCTGATGATGAAATTGGAAAGCACCGGGCCGCCCTTTTGCGCCAGGCCGGTTTGGTCCAGATGCAGCGCATACTTTCCATCGATCAGCGCGGCGGTGACCAGCAGCGCATCGACGGTCAGCACCCCCGTGCCGCCGATGCCCACCAGCATGATCGTGTAGGGCACCTTGCAATCGGCTTTCGTTGCCGGCTCGGGCAGGTCGGCCCCCAGGGGCGAGGCAAACCCCTCCTTCGTCCCTATGCGCGTTCCATGGCCCAACTCGACCGTCATGAAGGCGGGACAGTCGCCCTTCAGGCACGAGTAGTCCATGTTGCACGAGCTTTGGTGGATGCGGGTCTTACGGCCGTACCCGGTTTCGAAGGGCATGACCGACAGGCAATTGGATTTAACGCCGCAATCGCCACACCCCTCGCAGACGGCTTCATTGATATAGACCCGTTGGGGCGGGGTCTCCAGGATTCCCCGCTTGCGCTGCCGGCGTTTTTCCGCCGCGCATTGCTGATCGAAGATGATGATGCTGACTCCCTTGACCTTCTGCATTTCCAGCATGACCTTGTTGTAGCCGCTCTTGGGCGCCACCCGAATCTTTTCGCCGATCTTTTTTCGGGAATAGCGGCCCATGTCCTCCGGCACGATCACCACCTCGGTGACCCCTTCACGCACCAGCTTGTGGGCCAGATCGGTCGTGGAAAGCTGGCCCACCACCGCTTGACCGCCGGTCATAGCCGACGACGAGTTGTATAGGATCTTGAAGGTCATATTGACCCCCGAGGCGATGCAGGCTTCGAGGGATTTACTGCCGGAATGACTATAGGTGCCGTCGCCGATGTTCTGGAAGAAATGGTCTTTTTGGGTAAACGGGAAGAGCCCCATCCAGGGCGCCCCCTCCCCGCCCATCTGCGTAAAGTAGGCGATCCCGCGATCCATCCAGATGGCCATGGCATGGCATCCGATGCCGCCTCCGGCTATGGCGCCTTCGGGCAGATTGGTGGAGGTATTGTGAGGACAGCCGCTGCAAAAATAAGGCGTGCGTCCTTCTACTTCCTCGTATTTGCGCTCATCGATGTCGAAGAGCCACTTGGCCCGTTCCACCAGGTCCACGCGCCCCAGCTTTTCGGCGAAGTAATGGGCCAGGATGCGGGCGATCTGGTCCACCTGGAGCTCGCTATGGATGGGGAACAGGGTTCGATCATGCTTGTCGAACTTGCCATAGACCGAGGGCCGCCGGGGATGATTGTAGAGCGCGCTGCGAATCAGGGTCTCCATGAAGCCGCGCTTTTCCTCCACCACGATGATTTCCTCCAGCCCGTCGGCAAATTCCACCAGGGTGCCGGTCTCGATGGGGCTGATCATTCCCATCTTGAACAGCCGGATCCCGGCCTGCCGCAGGTCCTCTTCGCCCAGCCCCAGCATTTCCAGAGCCTGCACCAGGTCGTAATAGGCCTTTCCGGCGGAAATCAATCCGATGCGGTCGCTGCCGCTCTGCACGACGATGCGATTCAAGCCGTTGATACGGGCATAGGCCGTGGCGGCCAGCATGCGCTCGTAGTGTATCTGGCGCTCGGTTTCGATGCTGTTGGGGGGGATGAGGGCTATGTCCTGGGATTTCTCGAACGGCCAGCCGTTGATCTCAAGCTCGGGTATCACGCTGAGGGCCATCTCGGGATAGACATCGATAATCCCGCCGCCGTCGGCGACGTTGGTCACCACCTTGATCGCTACCCACAGTCCCGAGTAACGGGACATGGCGAACCCGTGCAGCCCATACTCCAATACCTCCTGGGGATTGCCGGGATAAAGCGTCGGGAAATTGGCGTCATAGAACGCCACATCGCTGGAGTTGGGGAGCGTGGAGCTCTTGCAGGCATGGTCATCGCCACCCAGGGCCAATGCCCCGCCGTACTTGGACGTGCCCAGGAAATTGCCGTGCTTGAACGCATCCATCGTCCGGTCCACACCCGGGGACTTGCCGTACCACATCCCCAGCACGCCATCGTACTTGGGCTCCGGGAAGCTATCCAGCAGCTGCGTCCCGTATACCGACGTGGCCGCGATCTCCTCGTTGATCCCCGGCTGCCAAACCACGTGGTGTTCTTTGAGCAGAGCGCGGGCAGCCTGAATCTGCTTGTCGAATTCGCCCAAGGGCGATCCCTGGTATCCGCTGATGTAGGTGGCCGTGTTCAATCCCGCCGCCACGTCGCGGCGGCGCTGATCCATGGGAATTCGTACCAGTGCCTGAACGCCGGTGATGGCGATCCGTCCCTCGGTTACCCGATACTTGTCCTCGAGTGAAAAAGCGCGTTCATTCATCCCTGTCTCCAGTTCCGGTCGTTCGACTTCGATCGCCGGTCTCTATGTTGCGGGCAGATAGCGTTGCGTTAGACACCGTGGCGTCAGACACCGTCGCGTCAGACATCGTGGCGTCAGGCAACTTCGGCCATCTCGTCTGGGTCGCCCCAGGAGGAGGCGTACCGATTCGAGTCATTTTACCTCAAAATTACCATCTCCTCGTGGACTTGCCAATTTCTGCCGTTGCCGCGTTCCGTATCCCGGACTTTCCA
Source organism: SAR324 cluster bacterium (assembly GCA_022574555.1). GTDB lineage: Bacteria > SAR324 > SAR324 > SAR324 > JACQKK01 > JACZRV01. The sequence goes on along the minus strand of JACZRV010000002.1, from coordinate 70,527 downwards.
TGTATGCTGGATTTGTAAAGGCTCGTCACAAAAGGCATATTGCGGGAGGACTCGTCCTCCCGCCTCCTCGATTGGGCAGGCGGTACAGCGGGTCAAGGGTTCGTTTTTATGCGACCGGATGCAATGCCTGTATAAATTGGGCGTACGTAGGGACACGGCATGCCGTGTCCCTACAACCCCGCCGCCGGGGCGTCATTCGCGAGAAAAGATTATCCGGCTCGGAGTCCGTAGCCGGCTTCTCCCCCGATGGAAATCACAGTAAACGGAAAAGCCCACGAAATTAGCGAGCCGCTTTCCCTGGAGGCCTTGCTGAGGCAACTCGCGTTGCCCGATGCCGCAGGCGGGATCGCCGTGGCGCTCAATGGTGAGCTGGTGCGGCGGGAGCAATGGGGCGGCAAGCAGGTGGCACCCGGCGATGCCCTGGAAATCGTGCAGGCCACTCAAGGGGGATGATGGAATTACCCATATCGGAAGCCACGGGCGATCACTTGATCCTGGCCGGGACAACCTACGATTCCCGGTTGATCATGGGCACCGCCCGCTATCCCAACCACGATGTGCTGCTCAAGGCTCTGCGGGCCGGCGGGGCGCAAATGGTGACGGTGGCCATCCGGCGCGTGAACCTGGACGACCCCACGGGCGGAAACCTGATCAGCCTGCTGCGCAAGGAGGGCTACCAGCTCCTCCCCAACACCGCCGGTTGCCACACGGTGCGCGACGCCTTGCTCACCGCCGAGCTGGCACGGGAGGCCCTGGGCACCGATTTCATCAAACTGGAGATTATCGCCGACGAAGACACGCTCTACCCCGACGCGGAGAAAGTGCTGGAGGGCGCCCGCATCCTGGTGGAGAAGGGCTTCCATGTGATGCCCTATTGCACGGACGATCCCATCATCTGTAAAAAGCTGGCGGACCTGGGCTGTATTGCGGTGATGCCCCTGGGTTCTCCCATCGGATCGGGCATGGGCATCCTCAACCCCTATAACATCTCCCTCATCCGCGATCTGGTGCGCGTACCGGTCATCGTCGATGCCGGCGTGGGCACCGCCTCCGACGTGGCGGTGGCCATGGAACTGGGGTGCGACGGCGTGCTGCTCAATACCGCCGTGGCCAGCGCCCGCGATCCCGTATTGATGGCCCAGGCCATGCGCCAGGCCTGCGAGGCCGGCCGCAAGGCCCATCTGGCCGGCCGCATCCCCCGTAAATCCTACGCCGCCGCCTCCAGTCCCACCGAGGGCAGGATCAAATTCTGAGCAGCGGCTAAGACACCATCTCGGACGGTGGGAATGGTTTCCTTGATTTCGCCCCGTCTTTTCGTGATATGTTCGGGCTAGGGTCTCGCCACAACGCCTTGGACGGAACTCGTTAAACTTCGCCCGCTGGTCCGAGCGGCCAAATTGACGTTACATATAGCCGGGACCGCGCCATGGATTGTTCCGTCTGCGGATCAGACAACGCTGGTGATGCCGCCTTCTGCTACAAATGCGGTGTCCGTCTTGTGCTGGCCTGCCCCAACTGTCAGCGCCCTCTCCGCTCCAACGCGGCATTCTGCGACGGGTGCGGTCACGATCTCTCCCAGTCCGCCGAAACCATCACAAAACCGCCACCAGCCGAGGCGACCCACCCGCCCGAAGGCGAACGCCGCCAGGCTACGGTCCTGTTTTCCGACCTCTCCGGCTACACGGCCATGAACGAACGCCTCGATCCCGAGGAGGTGCGGGGCATCGTGGGGCGGATCAAGGCCGAGGCGGTGCGCATCGTGGAGGGGCACGGGGGCATCGTCAACCAATTCGTGGGAGACGAGGTGCTGGCCCTGTTCGGCATCCCCACCGCCCACGAGGACGACCCCGTGCGCGCCGTGCGGGCCGCCCGCGACCTGCACGAGATGGTGCGGGCCATGAGCCCCGAGGTGGAAGAAAAGATCGGCGCGCCACTGCGGCTCCATTCCGGCATCGCCACCGGGCTGATCGTCACCGGCACCGAGGACCGCCGCGACGGCACCTTCGGCATCACCGGCGATACGGTCAACACCGGCGCCCGGCTGGCGAGCCATGCCGAGGCCGACACCGTTTTGGTCAGCCCGGACACCAACCGGCTGATCGCCCCCTACATCGATACCGAGGCCCTGACTCCGGTAGAGATGAAGGGCCAGGCGGAGCCCATGGTGCCCTATCGAATCATAGGAATCGCCGAGATCGTGACCCGGTTAGAAGCTGCCGAAGAAAAACTCATCGACAGCGAGCTGATGTTCAGAGGTTTGGTGGGTGAGATGGCCCAAGGAATGGCCATCATGCGCGACATCACTCATGTTGTTTTTGCGAATCAGGCTATGGCCACCATGTTCGGCTTTGAGTCATCTGAAGAAATAATTACACAAGGTGATATAGCGCCGTGCTTTCATCCGGAGGAGATCGATCGGCTAAAAAAATATGGGAAAGCCCGCATCGAGAATAATATTGCACCCTCCAAACACGAATCTCGTTGGCTCAGAAAAGATGGAAAGGAGTTTTGGGCGGAAACAAGGGCTAGCGTCGTCAACTGGAACGGCGAAAAATTGGTCCAAGTCATTTTTTCCGATATCACGGAGCGCAAAACGGCAGAAGTGGCACTACAGGAGAGTGAACGGAGATTCCGCAATTTGGTGGAGGGTTCAGTGCAAGGAATCATTGTGCATATTAACGGACGTATTATTTTCGCAAATCGCGCCGTCGCAATGATGTACGAATATGAAAAGATTGAAGATATGATTGGAAAGTCAGTTTTAGACCATGTGGCCGATATCGATCGGGACAGGTTCCTAAAAATCAGGAAAGACCGGGCAGAAGGGCGGGAGGCGCCAAGCCAATATGAGGTTAACGCTTTTACTCGGCTTGGCAATGAAATTACCATACGCATATTCTCTCAAAAAATTCTTTGGGATGGTCAACTGGCAGATCAGGCAACAATCATAAATATTACGGAAATGAAATTATTGGAAGCTCGGCTCCGGCAATCTCAGAAGATGGAAGCTGTCGGCACCCTGGCAGGAGGCATTGCCCACAACTTCAATAATTTGCTCCAGATCATCTCGGGTAGTATATCGATTCTCGGGGCCGATATGGATGCCAGCCATCCGAATTATGAAATCCTCATTGCTGTCCAGCAAAGCATCGAGAGAGGTGCTGCCCTGACTGGTCAACTTCTCGGTTTCGCAAGTGGTGGTAAATATGTGGTCAAATCGATTGATCTAAATCAACTCGTCGAAACAATGGTTACTTTGGTATTGGGGACGCATAAGAATATTCGGGCAACTTATAATATTGAAAGTCATCTTCGAGAAATTCGGGGCGATCAAAATCAAATCGAGCAAGTTTTACTGAACATTCTTTTAAACGCATCGGAGGCCATGCCGGATGGTGGGGAACTTACTGTTAAAACTGAGAATTTGATAGTTGACGATCATTTTGCAAGCTTATTCGAGCTGGCACCTGGCCAATACGTCAAATTATCAATCACAGACACCGGCGCGGGAATGGACCAGGATACCCTAGGCAGGATTTTCGAGCCGTTTTTCACAACAAAGGGGATGGCCAGCCACTCTGGGTTGGGTCTGGCATCCGCGTACGGAATTATAGAGAATCACCGAGGTATCGTTAACGTTGAAAGCCATGTCGGCGAAGGATCGATATTCGAAATTCACCTGCCGGCAACGGAAGGCGAAGTCGTGCAGGTTAAAGAGGTGCCAAAGCCTAGGGAGCGAAAAGGTACGGGCACAATTCTCTTCGTGGATGATGAGGAGGATATAGCTATCGGGATGAGACGAACTCTCGAAAAGCTTGGATACAACGTATTGAGTGCAAATTCCGGCGACGATGCCCTTGAAATCTATGAGAAATACATGGACAAGGTGGACCTGGTTATTCTGGACGTGATTATGCCGGGAATGGGCGGTGGCGACGTATTTGACAAACTGAAGGCTCTCAATTCGGACGTAAAGGTGCTCCTCTCAAGTGGCTACAGCCTCGATGGACCGGCACAGCTAATCATGGATCGCGGTTGCAACGCCTTCATCCAGAAGCCTTTCGTTTCGGCCACATTGTCCGAGAAATTACATGAGGTTATGGATCAGTTCTGAGAACTTGTCTGGTTATTCGTGAGGTTGGGAGCTCGCGCCTTATGTGGATGGGCCGCCTTCCGTGTAACATAAGGCAGGGCATGGGGCAGGTCAGGGTGCGCTGAGTGGTTGTGCGGGGGGCGCGGGCTCGGTGCGTATGGCGGGCAGGGTGGCCTTGGATTTGGCCCTTGATTTTGTCATGGCGCGGCGGTCGGCCCAGCGGCGCAGGCGCATCAACCCGGCGAGATAAGCCACCATGATCAGCAGCACCAAAGCAGCGGCGGTCACCGCGGAGTAGACGAAGTATTCCGTCAGCAGGGGCTGCAGCACGTATTCCACGAAGCGCGTGCCGGCCACGTGCTCCCAGCCGATTCGGGGCAGGGCATCGTCCTCGCCGATCTCGCCGATCAGGGCGGGCACGAATTCGCCCAGCAGGAAAGGGGCCTGGCCGTCGGAATCCGCAGCACCCCGCGATTCAGCGATCGCCAGACCGGTGGGCCACGATTGACCGGTGTCGGTCAGCCACAGACGCACCATGGCCAACAGCAGGGATCCGACCCGCTCCTCGGCCGGGTTCGCTGCGGGTGGCCTAGCTCCCGCCGGTATCGCTTCGGGTGGCCCAGCTCCCGCCGGCGCTATCCCTGGCACCGGCTCTGGGGATGGGGCCTGGTAGGCCAGCCGCAGATCTTCCGAGGCGATGGCTTGGATCGCCGCGGCGATCTGGGCTCGCGTGGGCTCCTCCCCTTCAGCGTCATGAGCGGCGTCGAATGCGGGCGCGAGCAGCAGGCGGCCTATCTGAGCCGTGAGCGGTGCGGGAGGGCTCTTCGCGATGGGGTTAAAAGGGGCCAATTCCGCAGCAGGCGGCTGCTGCGTGGCACCAGGAGTGGACGGACCAGGGGCCGGAGCCGGAACCCTCTCAGCCGGCGGAAGCGGCTCCAACGGGGAATGCGGAATGCGGGGATTGGGTGTGCTCTCGGGCAAGACTTGACCGAGGGCATTCTCCCCAGCCGAAGGTTGCGGGATCGACTCGGCGGTCTCGAGCGCCCGCCACGCCAGCTCCTGGGCGCCCATGCCGAGCAAATAGGTGCCCAGCAATGAGAACAGACCGATGAGCAGTACGGGAAACGTGGGCGCAGCCAGCCAGGATGAGGGCCTGCCGGCGATGCGGTAAAATCGGAAAACGTGACCGATCAGGTAATGCAGACCCACCGCCGCCAGCACGCCCAATAACCCCAACACGCCCCACAGATGCCACTCCGCCAGGGCCCCGTAGTGCTCGGGCGGCATGTACTTGTAGAGCTGCCACAGCAGGGGAATCGTGTTCACGGAGGATCTTCTTCCGCCAAAACGGCGGCCTGGGCCGCGGCGAGGCGCGCGATGGGAATCCGGTAGGGTGAGCAGCTCACATAGTCGAGTCCCATGCGGTGCGAAAAGCGCACCGAGGCGGGGTCGCCTCCGTGTTCGCCGCAGATGCCGAACTTGATGTCGGGATTGCCTTCGCGGCCCATCTCGATCGCCATGCGCATCAACCCGCCCACGCCAGCGTAATCGAGCTCGACGAAGGGGTCTTTATCCAGGATGCCCTGCTCGATGTAGGTCGGCAGAAAGATACCGGCATCGTCGCGGGAAAACCCGAAGCTCATTTGAGTCAGGTCGTTCGTACCGAAGGAGAAAAAATCCGCCCGGCGGGCAATGGTCCGGGCGCAGACCGCCGCACGGGGGGTTTCCAGCATGGTGCCCACGGCGATGGGAAAGGATTCGTCCATCTCCGCCATGACCTGCTGCACGAGGGGATCGATTTGTCTGCGGATGGCGTCCAGTTCACGGGCGGTGGAGACGAGCGGCACCATGATCTCCGGTTCGACGGCGACCCCCTCCTTGGTGACAATGCAGGCCGCCTCCACGATGGCGCGCACTTGCATCTGGTAAATTTCGGGATAGGTGATGGCCAGCCGGCACCCCCGATGACCCAACATGGGGTTGGTCTCCATCAGCATCTCGATCCGCTTTTGGATCAGGTCCACCGTGATGCCCATCGCTTTGGCTATCCTGTTCTGGGAACGGATGCCTCGGGGCAGAAACTCGTGAAGCGGCGGGTCGAGCAGGCGGATGGTCACCGGGCGGCCGTCCATCACCCGGAACAGATCCATGAAGTCCTTGCGTTGCAGGGGCATCAGATCGGCCAGGGCGGCGGAGCGGCCCACGTGATCCATCGCCAGGATCATCTTGCGGAACAGGGGAATGCGATCGATCTCGAAGAACATGTGCTCGGTGCGGCACAACCCGATGCCCTCCGCGCCGAGTTCGAGAGCGTGCGCGGCATCCTTGGCATTATCGGCGTTGGCCCGGACTCCGAGCGTTCGATGCCGGTCGGCCCACTCCAACAGGCGGGCCGGAGCGCCTTCCAGGCCAGTCTGAATCTGGGGCAGTTGCCCCAGGTACACTTGGCCGGTGCTGCCGTCCAGGCTGATCCAATCCAGGCGGCGCACCGTGGTTTCACCGATGGTCATTTCCTGCAAATGATAATTCAGCTCGATCCCGGACACGCCCACGATGCAGCATTTGCCCATCCCCCGCGCCACCACCGCCGCGTGGGAGGTGAGCCCGCCGGTCACCGTGAGGATACCTTGCGCCAGGTTCAGTCCGCCGATGTCTTCCGGCGTGGTCTCGTGACGAACCAGGATCGTCTTCACCCCTTGGGCGGCCAGGTCCTCGACCTGTTCGGCAAAGAAGACCACCTGTCCCACTGCCGAACCGGGCGAGGCGGGCAAGCCCCGCGTGAGGGGATTCTTCGCCGCCTGCGGATCGAGAATGGGATGAAGGAACTCGTTGAGCAACAAAGGATCGAGATGCTTCAGCGCCTGCCGCTCGGTGGCCAACCCTTCATCGACCATGTCCAGAGCGATTTTCAGGCCCGCCTTGCCGGACCGTGGGGCGGGCAGCGTCAGCAAAAATGCCAGCCGACCATCCTCTACGGCGAAGTGCACTTCCCGGGCATCATGGAAGTGGCGTTCGATCTTTCCCTGCCAGTCGACGATCTGCTCCCGCAGTTGGGGTGCCTCCTTGAAAAGCGATTCCAGGGGTTCGGCCATCCGCGTCCCGGCGGTGAGGTCCGTGCCCATTGCGGCCGAGAGATACTTTCCGTTGAGCGTCTTTTCGCCGGTGACGGGATGACGGGAAAGAAACCGGCCTGCTCCCGAAATACCCGGCGCGGTGCCGAATACCATGGATTGTATGAGAAGCGCGTTTCCCGGCAGCCCCTCCAAACCCAAGGAAAGCCGGTATTCCTCTGTCGCGGGCTTATCCCACTCGCGAAAGCCAGTCTCGATGGCGCGGACGAGCTGGGTCATGGGATCGCTGGGCGGAGGCTCGGCGCCGCCGCGGGAATATACCGCCAGAAAGGCCTGGGCCATCTCCTCCATGGCCTCGGCGTCCAAACCGGTATCGTCTTCCACGCCATCGCGGCTGAAAAGGTCTTCCGCTGCCTCATCAAAAGCCTCCGGCTGGAGCCCCGTGACCTGCTCGCCGTAGGAGCGGAGAAACCGGCGATAGGCGTCCCAGGCGAAGCGGGCCTCCACAGAACCATCGGCCCAGCCACGGACGATCTCCTCGTTGATGCCGATGTTGACCACCGTTTTCAAGGCGTAGCGCATCGGCACATAGGGGCTGGAGCGAAGCGAGACCAGCATTGGATTTTTTTCGTCGCCGAACCGCCGGCCGTTTTTCCCGGTCAACCTCTCCAACTCGCGCGCCAGGGAACTTTCGAATCCCTCGGGCAGGGTATTGCCGTTGGAGAGATAAATGCCGCAGAGGGGCGCGGTGAGAATGATACCGGGGGGAATAGGCGCGCCCAAAGCGGCCAACTCCATCATGGCCCAAGCCTTCTCCCCCAGGTCCGTTTTCCGCCCCACGGCGGTTGAGGATTCCCCCAGACCGAAAGTGACGATCATCGGTTCGGTGCTCGCGTTTTCCATGCCCTGCACATCCTTTGCGAAGCGGCCTTATGGCCTGGGAACATCAACCCGGATGCTCAAACGGATTGGCATTGGAATGCCGGGCTTCGCATGGCGCTCGAATGAATGACCCCGCCGCAAGCGGCGGGGTATCCGGTATCGAAATTTCTACTTCCCTTACGCCGCAAGCGGCGGGGAATTAGACCCAAAGAGATTAAATTATGCGTAGGTAAGATCTATGCCAGTAGAATTTGTGCCGATAATATCTCTACAGGGCCAATGATAGCTTAGAGCGGCCCAGCGGTCGCCATGAGAGGGCTCCGGGACGCGGGCATGCTTTCTAGAGGGCTTTCTTCACTGGAAGCTGGATGGAGAAAGCCGCACGAAGGCTGCGCATGCCCTGACGCAGCCGCTTCTCGTTCTCCACCAAGGCCATCCGCAAGTAGCCCTCCCCTTCCGGGCCGAACCCCGCTCCGGGCGAAACCACCACGTGGGCCTCGTCCATCAACCGCAGTGTAAAGGCGAAACTGCCCTCATCGCACCAACGCTCTGGGATCTTGACCCAGACGAACATGCCGCCACGGGGCGATTCGACCTCCCAGCCGGACTGCTCGAGCCCGTCCAGGATGACGGCTCGCCGGCGGCGATACACTTCTACCTGCTGCTCCACATATTCCTGGCAATCGCGTAGGGCGATGATCGAGGCGATCTGGATCGCCTGGAAAATACCATAGTCGTAGTAGCCCTTGATCCGTCCCAGGGCCTGGATGATGTGCCGGTTGCCCATGGCATAGCCGATTCGCCATCCCGCCATGTTGAATGCCTTGGACATGGTGCCGAATTCGCAGCCCACTTCCTTCGCGCCTTCCACCTCCAGGAAGGACGGTGCCTGATATCCGTCGTAGGTGATACGGCTGTAAGCGAAATCGTGTACAATGATGAAATCGTAGCGTTTGGCCAGGCGCACCATCTCGCGAAAAAATTCCAGTTCCACACACTTACCCGTGGGATTATGGGGGTAGTTGAGAAACACCACCTTGGGCGCCGGGGTGTGGTTGGAGCAGACCCGCGCGACGTCGCGGCAAAACGCCTCGTCGTCTTCGATACGCAGCCTGACGATATTGCCTCCGGCCAGGATGACGCTGTAGGAGTGGATCGGGTACGCAGGCGCCGGAACGATGGCTGTGTCACCCGGACCGATCAGCGCCAGGCAGAGATGAGAAAATCCCTCCTTGGAGCCGATGGTGAAAATAATCTCCTCGTCGGGATTCAGCACCACATCGAATCGGGCGAGATAATACTTGGCCAATTCGTTACGCAGGTTGAAGATCCCTTCGGATACGGAGTATCGGTGATTGCGCCGGTCCTGCACCACCTCCACCAACTTATCCACGATCGGTTGGGGCGTGGGATCGATGGGATTGCCCATCGACATATCGATCAGGTCCATCCCCTCACGCCGCTTCTTCTGACGCAAGGCATTGATCTGACCGAACAAATAATCGGGGAGTTGGGACATCCGCTCCGCCAATCGGACCGGTGTGCTGGGCTCACTCATGAATCTCGCCGGCGAAATTTGGGAGGGTCGACGCCACTATCGCAGATGGCCGCCGCACGTGGCGAGCGTGCGGAAGGAACGCCCAACCCTCGATAGCGGCTGCGTCCGGAACCGGTCTGCGGTGCCGGCCGCATGGTTTCCCGTCCCCCTTCACTCCAACAGTACTACAGCGGTCTTAAAAATTCCCGGCCCTCTCGTATTTCATCATGGGCGCCGGGAAGAATTTCGGGTGTGGCGTCCAGCCGCACAATATACGGACGTTCTCATCGGAATTCTTCGCTGCGCGCGGCACAACAATCCTGGCCGTAAATTAAATTCAAGACCGATTCTAGAATTCTTAGAATTATCCGTGTCTCATGTCAAGGATCATGGGCTGCCACGGCCCTTCAGCGGGGCATTCCGCTGCGCGCTCTGTGCATATTGTCTCCCTTGGACTATAACCAGATCCTGGTGGCCGCACGCGACAGCATGGGCAGATTTTCCGGGTTGAGGCGATCTTAATATACGAGGTGCGCACCGGGTGCATTAGGCACGGATGGAGTGATATACTGAGGAACAATGCGGCGATTTACCTCGGCACACATGCCACCGCGGCCCCTGAACGCTTGGCTCCCTGGTAAATCGCCACTGATGATGCGATTTGTCCCCGACGAGGCAAGGATGAGTGAAAATCAAAAAAACGATGACCCGAGCAGGGATACCCTGGAGACCCTATATGAAAAAATGAACCGGGTCTTCCGCCGCAACCTGGAAAAAGCGGGTGCCTTGACCGAGGAAAGTTTCGAGAAGGCGTTGAAGGAATCCCGCGAATGGGCTCGGCAACTTAAGGACCATTACGCCGAGGACATTCCCAAAGTAACCGAATTTCTCCGCCGAGATTTCCAGGAGGCCGTGCGACAGGCAGGAGACCAGACGCGGCGCAGTCTGGATCTGAATCGCATTGGAGCCGGTGTCATGGGATTGGTGCAGCGCATGGCGCAAAAAGCAGGGAGCCAACTCGACTCGTTCGCCAGCAAGCTTGATGAGCGGCTCGCGTATAAAACAGGAGAGGTGGCCGGGCCGGGCACCCTTACCTGTACCCAGTGTTCCCAGCAACTGGTCTTCGACGCGGCCACCCGCATTCCTCCTTGCCCGAAGTGCCACAATACCGGTTTCCGCAGAAGCTATTAATCGGCCACCAAGGGCGCGCCAACCCAACCCAATCGCATATTATCGGCGAGATTGCATATTGCGCTTCTCCCCTAATGGAGCCAGTTAGGGGCCGGCGCACACCGGCAAACCTCCCTTAGCGAATCTGAACCCTTGACATCCGGCCCGGCATTCTACTATTTGCTTGAAATCACAAATGGAAAATATTGATTGGAGAGGAAACCGGGGATGGTCAAGGCCGACATCGTACGTGCCATCGAACTCAAGTTGGGCCTTTCTCACACGGATGCCAGCGACCAAGTGGAGGGGATACTCCATCTCGTCAAAAGCACCCTGACGGAAGGCGAACCCGTTCTGATCAGTGGATTCGGTCAATGGAAGGTGCGAGAAAAAAAATCCCGTATCGGCCGCAATCCGAAGACGAAGGAAGAATACGAGATTTCGCCGCGCCGAGTGGTGACGTTCTATCCTTCCAACGTCTGGCGGCAGGAAATCGTAAAATCCCTCAACAAAAATTAACATTGCACCGGCGGATGAACCCGGCGAGCGTGTCGCGTTTCCCCTCAACGTCCCGTTCCACCGCGGTTCGGATTGGCGGCCACGGGCATGCTGAACCCCGCCGAGGGACAGCCGGCTGTTAATGCGATCTTGTTAATGCGATCTATTGACACCGCCGGATTTGGCCCGCAGAATCCATTGCCGTGCAAAATCCAGTGCCAATGATATCCGGGTAACCGGTTTTCCCTCTATCGGGAAGCTCTGTCGGGAAGCCGGCTCCGCAATCACGGATTTGTCCAGGATGATCGAAGTCACCGAATTGACCAAGTACTACGGCGCGCGACGCGCGCTGGATCGCTGCTCGTTCCGGATCGGCCAGGGAGAGATCGTGGGATTGGTCGGCAAAAATGGCGCCGGCAAGACGACGATTCTCAAAATCCTTAGCGGGCAGCTGCTCCCGACCGAAGGGCAAGCCATGATCGACGGGCAATCGGTCGAGGACAACAGCATCGCCGCGCGCGCCAAAATCGGTTATTTGCCGGAGATTCCACCCTTATACGGTGAGATGACTGTCTCGAATTATCTGCGCTTTGCGTGTCGTCTGAGGGGTGTGCCGAGTGAGCAAACCGAGAATCGAGTAATCAAAGCGGTGTATTATACCGGCTTGAAAGAGGTGGCCACCCAGCGGCTGGGGACGTTGGCCAAGGGTTATCAGCAACGGGTCGGAATCGCTCAGGCCATCATCCACTCGCCGCCAGTGGTTTTGCTGGATGAACCGATGGCCAGTCTGGACCCCATACAAATCGTCCAGATCCGGGATCTGATCCTCTCCTTGAAAAACCAGCACACCGTGCTTTTCTCCAGCCATATCCTGTCCGAGGTGACTCAGATCTGCGAACGGGTGATTCTGTTGGATGAGGGCACCATCAAGGCCCAAGGCCGGGAAGACGAGATCCGCAGCGAACTGCTGCACCGGCGCCGGCTGAGCCTGCTGATCAGGGGCACGAGCGATCGGCTCAAAGAGGTGCTGGCGCCCCTGGGGAACATCGAGATGGTCATCGAGCCCTTCGATGGCCGGAAGGGGAGCGAACTCATATCCGCCAGCATCACTACCGAGCAGGACATACGTGAACAAGTGGGCCGCATGTGTGTCGAGGGTGGCTTGGGCCTCTTGGAGTTGCGCGAGGAGCGCCACGGGCTGGAGCATCTCATGCTCCAATTGCTGGAAGGAGGGGGATCGGAGCCGTCATGAGCAAGATTTTGCTGATCGCCCGGCGGGAATTCGGTGCATACTTCGCGACCTTTTCCGGTTATCTCATTCTCGCGGCCTATCTGCTCATCAGCGGGCTGCTTTTTAATATTTACGCCCTGGGCAGAGAGGCCAAATTTTCGCAGGACGTGCTCGCCGATTACTTCTATTACTCCAGTGGCATGGTCATGGTGGCCGCGGTCATCCTGGCGATGAGGCTGATCGCGGAAGAACGGCAGACCCATACCCTGGTGCTCCTGCAAACCGCGCCCGTAACGGAACGAGAGGTGGTTTGGGGTAAGTTTCTATCGGCCTTGGCCTTTTTCGGCGTCTTGCTGCTGGTTTCGCTGTATCTTCCGGCGCTGGTCTTCATCAACGGCAAGATTTCGGTGCTGCAAATCATGACCGGCTACCTGGGCCTGCTTCTTCTGGGGTCCGCCTGCATCGCCATCGCGCTGCTGGCTTCGTCTTGGAGTCAGTCCCAGCTCATGGCGGGCACCATTGGGGCGTTGATGGTGGTGCTTTTGCTGATCACCTGGATGATCGCCCGCATTACCGATGAGCCGCTGAAGGGATTGATGTATTATCTGGCTTTGCACAATTTGCACTTCCGCACCTTCTCCCGAGGCACGCTTCACTTTCGGGACGTCATCTACTATTGCGGCGTAACGATCTTCTTTTTGGAGTGCGCGGTGCGCTCCCTCGAGTCGCGGGTATGGCGGGAATGAGAAACTGGCTTCGTGGGTTACGCCCCATCATCCCTCTATTGGCGGGCGTCTTCATCGTGTTCGGGGAACACATTTGGCGCGCCGAGCCGGCGCGGCCCTATCTTTCCGGAATCGCCGTACTGCTGCTGTGCGCAGCGCTCGTCTGGAACGTGTTGGCCTCCCTGCGGATGGAGAAGGCATCCGCATCCCATCGCACCTCGGCGCTCAGCCCGGTGTGGCCGGCGGCGCTGTTCGGCGTTGCGGCGATGCTCTATTTCGGCGGCCTGGCCCTGCCCGCCACTGCCGGGCGGGATGGGCCGGACTGGACGGCGATCCTCAGTTGGGGCTGGGCCCTGGCCCTGGTTATGGGCGCCGTCTTGTACGTGTTCATCGAGGCCGCGCTCTTGTCTCAGTCAAACGCCGCGCGGTGGGAATCCCGCCGGCTGCGCATGGCCCGCAACGCTGGTCTGAGTCTGGGTCTCCTACTGGTGCTGATCGTCACCCTGAACTTCGTCGGCGCCCGCCTTCCCTGGCAGTGGGACCTGGGGTATTTCAAGACGACCCAGCCCAGCGAGGCGACGCGGCAATTGGTGGCTAATCTGGACGCCCCGGTCGCGCTGGCCCTCTTTTTTCCCAATGACAATGCTGTGCAAAGCGTCCTGCACGACTACTTTTTGCTCTTGCAGGGCCAATCCCCATACCTGGAAATCGCGTACTACGATGCGGAACTTCATCCCCGCGAAGCACGAGAGTTCAAGGGGCGCAAAAACGGGATCATTTCCTTCAAGCGGGATGATTCCGTAGAGACCATCAACATGGGGTTGGATCTGCAAAAGGCGCGCTCGGACTTGGCCCAGTTCGACCACACCTTTTTCACGAAATTACTCAAAGTCACCCGCGAAAAACGCACCGCCTATCTGACGGTGGGGCATGGGGAGCGCAACGAAACCGATACGGAGATCCCAAAATCCAGCCGAGTGAAGGGACTGGAAAAACTGCTGAAGGCGCTCAACTACAAGGTTAAATCCCTAGGACTTTCCCAGGGATTGGGGAGCGACGTCCCCGACGACGCCGGATTGGTTCTGGTGATCGGCCCCGAAGCGCCGTTTCAGCAGGTGGAAATCGATGCGCTGCAGCGCTATTTGGATCGTGGCGGCCGGTTGATGATCTTCCTCGAACCACGTCCGGCGGGACAAGGCCGCGTACCCGATTCGGACCAGGAGCGATCCCCCCGCTTGCAAGCGTTGCTGGCGGGCTATGGTCTAATATATTCGCCCGTGGTTCACGCCAACGACCGCATATTCGGCCGGCGCACCCACACAAAGGCCGATCACGCGCTATTGGCGACGGCGAGATACATGTCCCACCCCTCCGTTGCCAAGCTGCGGCGCACTGCAAACCAACTTCCGTTGCTCTTCCTCGTTTCGGGAGCTTGGAGCAAAAGCCGGCCCCAACCCAATGTGCGAGTCCGGGAGACCATCAAAGGCATGCCCGGGTCGTGGAGCGACAAGAACGGAAACTTCGAATTCGATAGGGACTCGGAGCAGCGCATCGAACCGATTCTCGTGGCGGCGATAGCCCCGAAATCCAGCGGAGACGCGGACGATGGTGAAGAAGATAACCCGGAAATGCGCATCCTGGCTTTCGCCGATGCCGATGTCGCTTCCGATTTGTTCATCCAAAATCGCGCGAACCAATTGGCATTGATCGAGGGCATCTCCTGGTTGGCCGTCGAGGAGCAACCCGCGGGACTGCCCGAAAAGGGTGAGGATCTGAAGATGCAGCACGTAAAAGGCGACGAGCTGGTCTGGTTCTATCTTCCCGTGTTCGCCGTACCCTTGCTGATCCTGCTGGCGGGCGGCGTGCTGACCCGGCTTCGCGGGCAAGCACCGCGAAGGAGCGGTGATGCCTAGATCAGTTGCGATCCTGGCGTTGCTCATCGTGGGTTCGCTGGCATGGGCCTACTACCTGGCGCACCCTCCCAAGGAGTTGCCCTCATCGGCCGACCAATCAATCGAAGTGTGGCGCGTAAATACCTCCGCCGTGCGCACCATCACCTTTCGCACGGAAAAGGGCGAGGTGGTACTGGAACCCCAATCCCACGAGGAAGGTGAATCACCCTTCGTATGGGTCACTCACCATAAGCCCGACAGATCCACACCCGGTGGGAAATCGGAAGACGAGGAAAAAAAGCCGGCGGCGCGACGGTTCAAAGGCGGTGCTTCCGTGGAGAAGGCCGTGGAGAATTTGACCGCTCTCGTCGCCCATCGACGCATCGGTAAGCTGACCGGCCTCGACGGCGAAGCATTCGGTTTCCCCAACGACGAACATTTCCTCCAGATTGAGACGACGGATGGCGGTGAGGCCTTGCGATTGGAGTTGGGTGCCCTGACCTATGGAAAAATCTATCGTTATGTCCACCACCCGGCGAGCGGCACGGTCTATCTCCTCCGTGCGTCTTTGCTCAACAGCCTGATGCGCGGCAAGCAACGCCTGCTCGATGGGCGCATCTTGGCCGAACCAATCGGCACCGCGCGCAGGATCGATTTGCAGATGGGCCAAGACACTGTTAACCTTTGGAAATTGCCTGAATCGCAGGATGGACCAAGCGAATGGGGCATCGATCCGGACGGCTCGGAAGGCGACGAGCAGATCGCCGAGTGGATCGCCGAGTTAGCCAAGCTGCGGGTTGTGGACTACCTGGACGAATCCCTCGCCGAAGAGGATGAAAGCCGCACGCCTGACTTGGAAGCGCGTATATTCGGTGACGAGGAGGAACCCCGGTCGTGGATCAAACTGTATCGCGGGGGGGCCTCGCAGTGGCAGGCTCTCTCCTCCCACACCCGCTTCCTGGTGAAGATCAGTCCCCGCCAGGCTAAAAAGGTCATTACAGGAGGAAGGAAAATTGCGAAACAAGCAGCAGAGAAGTGAGATCGCGATCGGCAGAAACCTGCGCTCAAGGTGGCGCGGCTATTCCGCGATATCAGAGGTACTGTTTTACCGTCGAGGATTTGCCGGTGAAGGAAATCCGATTTAGGGATCGGTTACCAATGCGCGTCGTGTGACCTGACGCCGCATGAAAAATGGAGGATTTGCATGTTACTCCGTTGGATAATGCTGCTCGCGGTATTGTGGACCATTCCGGGTTTGGCATTTGCCTTGGGCGGCCCTTCGCTGCGGCAGGCCCTGGCCGACTCCTCGCTGCGGCAGGACTTTCCGTCGTCCCCCCTGATCGACCGCCAAAAAGCGTTTTGGATTCGAATCTTCACCGAGGTGCACTCCAACGGGGGCCTCCTGCACGATGGAGCGCTCACCCAACCGGTTTACGACAAACTCCTGTTCGGCGACCTCACGAGGCGCCAACAGCACAGAATAATCCGCAAAGGAAAAAAAGAGGTGAGCATCGCTCTGCGAGGTCTGGCCGACGCGCTCGATCAACACCGTCCTTTAGACAGGCCCCAGCGCGACCTGCTGGCCCGTTTTCCCAATGACGTCGACTCGGACAGATTACGCGAAGCGGCCGGCAGTGTCCGGTTCCAAAGAGGTCTGGCGGACCGGTTCGAGAAGGGTCTCATCGTCTCGGGAGCCTACCTCGGTCGCATCAAGGCCATCTTGCAGGAACACGGCGTGCCGGAAGATCTGGCCTACCTGCCCCATGTCGAGTCGTCATTCAATTATCACACGTATTCCAAGGCGGGCGCTGCTGGAATCTGGCAGTTCACTCGGGGCACCGGCAAGATGTACATGAATATCGGCTACGAGGTGGACGAGCGGCTGGACCCCTTCATATCCACACGTGCCGCCGCGAAATTCCTCAAGAGCAACTATAGCTATTTCAGCAACTGGCCTGTGGCCATTACCGCATATAACCACGGCCGGCAGAATCTGGTGCGGATCGTCAAGAAAATGGGCACCTCAGAATTGACTCCTCTCATCATCCGATGCGGCTGCCGATTATTCAAATTTGCGAGTAAGAATTTCTACGCGGAATTTCTTGCGGCCCGGGAAGTCGCCAAAAACCCCACGAGGTACTTCGGTCCGCTCACGATCGATCCTCCGGTGAAAAGCCGGTCGGTGAAACTTCAGTTCTACATGGACTTTCAGTTGGCCGCCCGGTTACTGAACGTGAGCCGGGACCAACTGGCGGCGTTGAATCTGAGCCTACGCCCCCCGGTTCTGCAAAGTACCAAGTACATGCCCAAGGGCTACACGTTGCGCATTCCGCATGATCGCGATCCGGAGACCTTTTTGGCCACCGTCCCCAAATCAGAGCAGCACCGCCGGCAGAGGC
Source organism: SAR324 cluster bacterium (assembly GCA_022574555.1). GTDB lineage: Bacteria > SAR324 > SAR324 > SAR324 > JACQKK01 > JACZRV01. The sequence goes on along the minus strand of JACZRV010000002.1, from coordinate 53,029 downwards.
GCACCACGGAAGTTATCGTGGCGCGGGGCGACACCCTCTACGATATCGGCCGGCGCTTCAACGTGTCGTGGCAGCTAATCGCTCGAGCGAACAATATATCGGCCTATCGCCGCATCCGGCCGGGACAGCGGCTGCTCATCCCCGGAAAGGGATCGGCGGCGGCTTCGGCCAAGCAACGCACCGCCGCCGTTGCGAGTACCACCGTGGCCGTTCCCAGCGCCACAGCGAGGCGCCCCCTCCCGGCTGCCGCCCGCTCGGCCTGGAGCGAAACGATACCGAGCGGTATTGCCTTCCAGATAGCGGAAGGGGCTTCGCTGTTCCAGGATCTCGATCTTCATTTCGACAACGTGCCCTCCAATCAGGGTGAAATCGTCTCCGCCTATGGGGAGACATTGGGCCATTACGCGGATTGGGCTGGGGTACCGACCCGCGCCATTCGCGGATTCAACGATTACACGGTCGGGCGCGCATTACGGCCCGGCGACCGGATCAGAGTACCCATCACCCCCGAAACCAACGACAGCTTCCTCCGCCGGAGGATGGAATTTCACCGCAGCCGCGAGGAAGACTTTTTCTCCACATACGCGGTAACGGAAATGACCAAAATTCGCGTACGGCGCGGTGATACGGTGTGGCTCATCGCACAATCCAACAATGTCCCCATGTGGTTGTTCTACCAACAGAACCCCGAACTGATCGGGAGACAGCTGAAAGCCGGCGAGCATGTCTATCTGCCGCTGATCGTGGAAATTTCCGATCTGCAGGATCGTGAACCGGTGCCCAGCACGGGTCAGGCCGGTTAAAGAGGCCCCGCTTTGCGGGCAATGTGGATCACAGATGCCCCACCGAGAAATTCAACCAGTTCGACATGGGTAAATCCGTGGGCAGCAAGGATTTCCACAAGCCGGTCCTGATGTGGGTAGCCCACCGAGGAGTGGGGGAGGTAGCTGAACATCTCCTCTCCCGGCAGTAACAAGCGCCCGATCAGGGGTACGATGCGAAAAAAATAGAACGCCACCAACGGCCGCAGCAATATGGGCCGCGTCTTGCCCACGTCCAACGACGCCAGCATGCCGCCGGGTTTGAGCACGCGCACGACTTCCGCAAGGCACACCCCGATATCCGCCACGTTGCGCAGTCCGTAGCCAATCGTTACGGCGTCGAACTCGTTGGCGCGGAAGGGTAGCGCCATCGCGTCTCCGCTGATAAAGCCGATTGATTCCTCCACGCCGCTGCTGGCCCTCCGCGTAGCGGCGATACGAAGCATGTTCGGAGAAAAATCGAGTCCCACCACTTGGCCCTGGCCGCCAAGCCGGGTCGCGCAACGCAGAGCAATGTCGCCGGTGCCGCAACACAGGTCCAGCACCCGTGCACCTTTTTGCAATTTCAGCCGTTGGATCAGCACCCGTTTCCACCGCCGGTGCTGCCCTTGTGTAATGAGGTCGTTGAACAGATCGTAACGGTGAGCAATCGCGTCAAAGCGCGTCCGTACGTAGGCGGATTTCGCCGGATCGGGGGGGAGCTGGTAGGGCATGGCCTGGCGCGAACGGCGTGGCGGAACGATCTGCGTCGACTGGCGGGTCGACTCGGCGATGCGGATCGGCCGAAAAGGAAATTTCATCACCACCGGCTATGCGATGCGGAGCGCACCTTCAAGCGAGAAGCCATCTGTCGACACGGTTGCTGCGGCCCCAGGAAATTTCGTGTGGCCCGAGTCGAGGCGTCGATCAAAATAGCTTCAGCACCTGGTGGATTTCCTTTTCGATGAATTGCTGAAAGTTCGGGCCGGCCCCTTCTACGAGGTAGCGATAGAGCTTGGGAACGTCACGCCAGTTCCCGTCGGAAGCCGATACCGCCATTTTGAATGCGTGCCGGCTCAAATCTGATTCCCTCTTGAATAGCGACACCATACTCATCACCCGCACCCCCTCGTAGAAAATCAGCACCTCGTGATCGGGGTGTTTCTGAGTATAGCTGGCGATGACGTTGGTCCAGGCCTCGATGTTGCCATACTCCAGCGATACATTGGTAATGACAATATCTCGGGGAGCCGTCTGTTGCGTCGGTTTTTCCGTGGCTTCCATCGGTCTGCCAGTCTGTCTGGTCCCTTGCAGGATTGTTGTACCGTCAATAAATGGCGGCGGAATCCCCTCAGTGATGGAAAAGCCGAGTACCGGAGAATACCATTGCCATGCCGTACTCATTGCAGGCTTCGATCACCTGCGGGTCGGCTACGCTCCCACCCGGCTGCCAGATATACCTTACGCCCCGCTTCGCGGCTTGGTCAATACTATCGGGAAAGGGGAAAAAGGCATCTGAAGCCAGGGACACGTCTTTCAGTCCGGTAAGCCAAGTTTCTCTCTCCCCCTGGCCCCATTGCGGAGCCGGCCGCGCGAACAATCCTTCCCAGACCGCACGTTCCCTGGGCGTAATATCTCCTTCGATGTAGCGCACGCGGCCGTTGGTGCGGTCGGCACGCTTGGTTCCTGGTTTGAAAGCCAATGCGAGCACCTTGGGGTGTTGGCGCAGGAACCAGACGCCGGCCTTGCTGCCGGCCAGCCGCGTGCAGTCGACCCGGCTTTGCTGACCGGCGCCCACGCCGATCATCTGCCCGTCCAGGGCGAAGCCGACCGAGTTGGATTGGGTGTATTTCAGAGTGATGGCGGCCAGTATCAAATCGCGAACGGCATCGTCGCTGAGCTGCTGGGCGTCGGTAACCGGTTGGCCGAGACCCTCCCTGGTGATGCGGGCCGTGTTTCGTTTCTGGGAGAGCGCGACGCCGAATACTTCCTTGTATTCCACTTCGGGTGCCCGGTAGGCGGGATCGCCCTCCAAAACGATGTACTTTCCCCCCTTCTTGGCTTTCAGGATTTCGAGGGCTTTGGAGTCGTAACCGGGCGCGATCAATCCGTCGCTGACCTCGGTCTTGAGCACGAGGGCGGTGGCTTCATCCACCGTGTCGCTCAATGCGGCGAAGTCGCCGAAGGAGGATTTGGGATCGGCCTGCCTGGCCCTTAAATAGGCCAGGGCCTGGGGCGTGAGATCCTTGCCGCCCACTTCGTAGGCGGCCTCCAGGGTTTCCGAAAGGGGCACGGCCACCGCCGCCCCCGCAGGGCTCACATGCTTGAACGAGGCCGCCGCCGGCAGGTGCAGGGATTCCCGGAGTTCGACAACGAGTTGCCAGGCGTTCAGAGCGTCCAGCAGATTGATATATCCTGGCGCTCCATTGAGCACCCGGAACGGGAGCGATGCGCCGTCGACGCTGTGCACCGACGCGGGGGACTGATGGGGGTTGCACCCGTATTTGAGCGTGAATTGTTGGCGATAGATTCGGCGGGTTTCGGGAGTGGTCATCAATTCCCGTGGGATGTGGATCGATGGAAACCGTCCGCTGCGGGGCACGGCGAGCCCCAGAGGCTGATGGAACGGATCGAATTTCTCAGCCGCTGGCGCGGATCTTGAGGGCTGAATCGTCGTAGTTTTCCGTAAAGACGCGCTCCAATACGTCGCGGGTGGCTTGATACACCGCGTCGTTACTGGGTACTTTTTCCTCCCTCATCCAGTCGGGGAGGTCGCTATCGTCGAGGGTGAAGCCGGCGCGCCGGTTGAATTCCCATTCGTCCTGCAGTGCGGCGAATCCGTGATGATAGATCTCCGCGCCGTCCCAATCAACGCCGAAGATGGCGTTGTAAAACTGGCGCAGGTCTTCCAAACGCAGAATTTGAAACTGGCAGAACCCCGATGAATCGCAAACCATGTTCACCACCTGGGCGAACTGCGAAGCCTGGGCGGCGTCGGGATTTTTGGTGCGGGTCACCAGCCCGGCGGTGTGGTCCGCACCCATCGCGCTGGTCGCATACGTGATGGCCGTCACCGGCAGCGTCCGCGGTTCCCACGCCGGGATACCCTGCCCGCCGATCGCGGGCACCCGATTCATGGCGCCGTAGGCTTCGCAGGTGGCGACCACGCCGTTGCCCACAGCTTGGCCCAAGGGCGTGGCCGCTTCGATTTCTTTGTCGAGCAATTCGATCATGGCGCCAGCGTCACCGAAGGAAAGCGCCCCGGCTTCCATGGCCACGGCAATGGCGCCACCGGTTTCGATTGTGTCCAGACCCAGATCGTCGCACAGCCGGTCCAAGCGGGCCACGACATCCAGATCGCCGATATCGCAATTGGAGCCCAGCATGCCCAGGGTCTCGAATTCCAGGGCCGACGTGATGTAGTGGCCATCCGGGTCGTTGATAATGTTGGAGCATTGGACGATGCAGCCCGACATGCATCCGTGCTGCTTGCCCCCCCGGGTCTCGTAGTTCGCCAGGATCTTGGCCCCGTCCAGCCCCTCGTGTTTATCGTACTGCATGGCCCGGCGGTTGCGGGTGGGCAGGGTGGAAAGCATATTGGCCACGGGCACGACCGTCGCGGTGCCGTTTTTCAGGGGCTGCTTGCCGGCCCGGTATTCCTTGGCGAAGGTCTGAAAGAGCGTCTTGAACGCCTGTTCGCGGGCCGGCCGGCGAAACTTGGCGCGGCCCGGATCGATGGTGATGGCCTTGAGTCCCTTGGATCCCATCACCGCACCGAGCCCCCCGCGGGCCGCGTGGCGGGTGGGATAGCGATGATCCATATCGGTCAGCGCGATCGTGGCCCCGGTCAGACCCATCTCGCCCGCGGGCCCGCAGATCACCGTTGAGGCGCGCTTGTCCTTGCCTTGCAGCAACGCCTCGGCCGCTGGATAATTGCGCATGCCCTTGAGCTCCGATTTTTCGATAAGGTGCACACCTTCTTCGCCGATCTCCAATACCCAGCGCTGGTCCGGGTCGGTTGGCTTACCTCGGACAATCAGGGCCCGATAGCCCAGCCGCATCAGGTGCTGACCCGCTTGACCTCCGGAATTGGCTTCCTTGATGCGGCCCGTAAGAGGGCTCTTCGCGCCGATGGATATGCGGCCCGAGGTGGGCGCCATCGAACCGCTGAGGATCCCCGGCGCCAACACCAGCAAGGCTTCGGCACCCAGGGGATCGCATGCCGGATCCTGGCCTTCCAGGAGAATCCTGGCCGAAAGGGCTCTGCCCCCCAGGTAGCGCCAATCATCCGGGAAGGGCTCTTCCACAACGGAAAGATTCGTCATGTCGACCCGGAGGAGTTTGTCTTCCATAGCTCGTGACCTCTGTTCAGCGACTACCTGGGTTTCAGCAACTACCTAACGATGCCTGGGCGGCGGGATTTCCCCTTGCCTGGGGGAGACCGTGGGGGATGGAATAGCCGGAAATCGCCGACGGACAGGGATTTCCAGGTGGGTCAACTTAACGGTCAGGTGGCTCGATGTCAACGGACAGACTGGATGCAACGCCCTATTCCAGCGCTGTCTGGATCTATTCCGTGGAGACGGCATCCGCCATTCATAGGGGGCGAACGATCGTAATTTGGAATCTGTGAAGCGATGCCGGGGCTTCTCTCACGATCGACACGGAGCACGAGGAAACGTCGCGCCAGCGGGTATTGCGGATTCGATGTGGGTAAAAACCAGGTAATATTAGGCCGGGGAAGATATTCTGTAAGATTATACGCTGTGTTTACAATTGGTTGCGATAATTCGGATTGACAGGGCGCGCGTTGCACAGTATCTTGGCGTCAGCATTGTATCGTGGCTCCGTGCCGATGAATCCTTCCCCTGCATTGCATAACCGCACACCGGAACGCTGTTACTCGTCGCGCGAGCGCACTTTTCAGCAGTTGTGACCGCTAGAAGTTCCTTTTCAATGGAGGCGGCAGATGAACATCAAGGCCTTCCTTATATGCCTGATCGTTATTCCCCTGTTCGCTATGGCGCTGGTTTCGCCGGCCCCGCCCGCCCTTTGGGCTCAGGGCGGTGGAGATCTACCCTGCGACGAGAATACCGACGTCGACTGTATCGACTGGGATGCAGGAATCGCTTTTGCGCTGGGGTTGGGTGCCCCCGCCCAATGGGCCAAATCCGAGGCGCAAAAAAATATCAGCGCCCAGCGGGCAGCCAAGGTCGACGCGGCGCGCAACCTCTTGGAACTGATCAAAGGCGTCAGCATCACGGGGGAAACGACCATGCAGCAGGCCATGTTACTGGACGACAAGGTCATCTCCCGCGTACAGGGCAAACTGGCCAGCTTGCGGCTTGTCGGGCAACCGAAGTATTTTTCCGACGGCAGCATATCGTTGACGATGACCGCCAATTTAAGGGAAGTGGTGCCGGTGGAACTCTATATCTCGGGGCCGCCACAGCAACTCAGGCCTCCCAATGATGCCAGAGCCGCCGCGGTCAAGATCAATACCCAGCGTATGTACACGGGCCTGATCATCGACGCGAAAGGCACCGGCGTACTGCCGGCCATGTCGCCCAAGGTGCTGGACCCGGAAGGCAGGGAAGTGTATGGCTCGGCTTATGTAAGCCGTGAATATGCCGTATCACAAGGCATCGTGGGTTACGCCAAGGACATCGAGGCCGCGACCACGAATGACCGGGTGAAGGGCAATCCTTTGCTGATCAAGGCTCTGGAAGCCAAAGGAGCGAACATGGCCGACCTGGTGATCGATCAGGCCGATGCCGATGCGCTGCGTCAGATCGCTCAGGGCCAAAATTTCATGCGGGAATCGCGGGTGTTGATCGTCTTGGATTGATCCACACGGACACCCGAATCGGCCTTTTCAATGGAGGCGCCCAATGAACCCGAAATCCCATCGCATCACCCGAATTTCCAGCGAATCAATCTGGCGGGCAGTCCTTGGCTTGGCCATCGGATCGTGCCTGGTCGCGGCGGGCTGCGCACCCGCCCCGCGTTCCGCCCGGGGAGCGTTGGACACCCCGGAGCATCATACCCTGCGCGGCAACGACGCCATTGACGCACGCAAATGGGAGCAGGCCCAGCGGGAGTTCGATCTGGCTCTCAGCCTGGATCGGGAATTCGCCCTGGCCCAAGCCGGCAAGGCCGTCGTGGTCGCTCACGGCGCCACGGAATTTGGCATCAGCGCCGAGCAGCGGGAAGCCATTGCTGAGCAGGCCGACGATCTGATTGACCAAGCCCGCGGCAACGCCGATACACCCGAGGAAGAACGGGGCGTTCACGTGGCCGCCGTCCGCATGTACACGTTGACTGGCACCCCCGACGATTGGCTGGAAGAGGCCGAAGACCACTTCGAGGACGCCATCGACACCGAAGGCGGGATTCGCGACCCGCATCCCTATTACTATATGGCACGCGCCTATCGCACGGCTTTTCAGCTCGATCAGGCCAGTGATCTGTACGAGCGGGTACTGGAACTGGACGCGGGCAAAACCAAGGAAGCCGATGAAGAGCTGGCCGTGGTGCAAATGGTGCAGCGTGCCCGCCCGGGCACACGGCACGGCCAAGCCGTGGCATTTCTGGAAGCGATGAAACGGGCCGATATCGCCGCGCTGTTCGTCGAAGAGCTGCTTTTGGAACGCTTGTACACTCGCGGCGGGGCGCAGGTGGATACGAGTTTCCAACCATCGGACCAAACCGATTTCGAGGCCGACTCCATTCAACGAGCGCCCCAGGCGACCGATATTGCCGATCATCCTCTCCGCAGTGATATCGAGGAAATATTGAGGCTCGGTGTGGTGGGTTTGGAGCCGGACCCGGCCCATCGCTTCAATCCCGACGCCGACATTACGAGGGCGGAGTTCGCCATGATGGTGGAGGACATCCTGGTCAAAGTCACGGGCGAGACCGGCGTGCGCACCAAGTTCATCGGACAGGTCTCCCCCTATCCCGACGTGCGCAACGACCTGCCCTATTTCAACGCCGTCCAGACGGTCGTGACCCGCAACCTGATGAAACCCAAAGAGGGTATCCGCGGCCTGTTCAAGCCCCTCGACCCCTTGACCGGTGCCGAGGCCCTGCTCGTGATCCGGCTGCTGCGGGACGAACTGCGGAGTTACTTGCGCTCATAGTCTCATAGTTGAGGTCTATCTGACGGCGTCATGAGGAAACCCGTACTGATACTGTCGTTGGCCGTTTTGCTCCTGGGGGGCGCCCTCACGGCCCAGGAACGGCTGATCACGCGCAACGGAGAGGCACGGGTTCCCATCTTCGAGGACGATCTCGACGACGCCCGGCTGCGCGCCGTGCGGCTGGCCCAGGAGGCCGTCGTACGCGAAGCGCTCCGGTCGCTGGTCGCTGCCGAATGGCTCCAACTATATCGGGGCGATCTCAAACGGCGCATCCTCTCCCGGCTGGACCGGTACATCAGTTCCTACCGGATTCGCAAGCTCGAAACATCCCTGGACCGCACGCAATACTACGCCGCATTGGAAGCCCAGGTCGATCGGCCCGCGCTCGTGGCCGATCTGAGGGAACTCTCCCTGCCTATCCTGGGGGATCGCAAACGGCGGCTGGCTATTCTGTATCCCCGCAACGACCCGCTGCTGGCCTCGGCTTCCGTGCGCGAGGCGGCGTTTGCCGCCTTGACGGAAAGGCTGGCACTTTTGAATTTCGACGTGGCGGCGCAATCTGCGATCGAGGCGCGCGACGTTTCGCTTTTGGCCAGCCCCTTCACCGGCCGCATGGCCCGGCGAGCGTTGCTGGCGCGGATCGCCCCCGGCGCGCCGGCGGTGTTGGTTTTGGCGACCCGAACGCCCACGGACGACGATCAGGAGTCACGGACGGTCCTGAGCGCTGCTTTTTATCTGGTGCGCACAGGGGCGCTGCTGGCTTCTATCGAACAACCCGCACGCGATCCCCTGCCGCCCCTGTCGCCCGTCACTTCCGCGCTGGTGGAAGCGGTGATGCGGAGCGTGATCGAACCCGCCCTGGCGCAGATGCAACCGGGCCGCATCGGGGAACCCGAGGCCTGGAGCGCCGGGGGCGAAATCTTGCGTCTGCGGGTGCTGGGGTTGCACTCGCTCTACGATGAGGAGACGTTCGAACGCGACTTCTTTCGCCCGAACAGCCTGTTCGAGGGATTCGTGCTCTCCCGCCTCGCCGATAAATGGGTCACCTACGAAGGTGTCTACCCGGGAGATCGCGCATCACTGGAAGCGGAATTGAGCGGGAGGGAGTTCGGCGCATTTCAGGTGCGCCGGGTCTATTGGCACAACGATACGCTCGAGATGCGCGTTCATCGGCGACCCAACCTGGAAAACCATGAGATGGTGCCCTTCCCGCCGCCCCTGCGCACACCGATGGTGGCGGGGCTGTTCGAGGATTTGATCGCCGCCCACCCAGAACTGGAGGATTGGGGCCCCACCTTCGCCGAACTGGAAGACAACGGCAGGTTCGACCGGGCCAATCCCATCGGTTTCGGCGCGATGATCTACGGTCACGTCGATTCCCGGGGCGACGCGGATATCTTTCTCGGCGATGTGTTGCAACCCGGTGAGGAGATCGAAATCGAATGGTACCGGCTGGGCCGCACCAACCTGCAGCCAGTGATACGCATCTACGACCAAGGGGGGTTCCTGAAGAAGACGATCCACCTCGGCAACGCGAAGAAATTTACCCACAGCCTGACCGGCGACGCGTTCTATCTGGAAGTCGCGGACCGGCACGGCTATTTGAATTGGGATGCCGGCGGATACCTGGACTTCCACTACCTGCTGCGTGTACGGCGCAGCGGCCGGGATTAGTAGGGGCGCACGGCGGTGCGCCCGTCATTCGAGACATCCCCCACCACCGGGCGCACCGCCGTGCGCCCCTACGTTCGCTGCCAAAATTCAATTACCCCGCTCCACCGGCCCGCTGGGGATGGGGTGGGCCAGGCACAGATCGCGCACTTCACGGCGGATGGCGTCGGGGTCGCCTTCCCCCTTGCCCACCTGGGCGATCCACGCAGCGATGCGCTCCATGTGCGGCTCCAACAGTCCGCGCGAGGTGAGGGCAGGTGTACCCAGGCGAACGCCGGAGGCTTTGAAGGGAGGCAGGGGATCGTCGGGTATGGCGTTCTTGTTGAGGGTGATGCCCACCGCTTCCAACCGTTCCTGCATCTCCTTGCCGGTCTTGCCGAAAGAACCCATCGTATCGATCAGCATCAGGTGATTGTCCGTGCCGTTGGTGATCAGTTGGCAGCCCCGCTCCATGAGGGTTTCCGCCAACACCTTGGCGTTGCGCAGAATTTGGCGGGAATAATCGGCGAACTGCGGCGTGGCCGCCTCGCGCAGCGCGACGGCGATGGCCATGATCTTGTTCATGTGTGGCCCGCCTTGCAGCCCCGGAAAGACGGCCCGGTCGATGAGGGTGGGCAGGTTCTCCAGGGTTTTCCCGGGAGCCCGCAAGGGGTTGCCCACCTTGCCCTGGCTGAGCACCATGGCCCCCCGCGGGCCGCGCAGACTTTTGTGGGTGGTGGTGGTCATCACGTGAAAGCCGTGGTCGAACGGGTTGGCCAGCACCTTACCGGCGATCAGCCCGGCGATGTGGGCCATGTCGGCCATGGCCATCGCGCCCACCTTTTCCGCGATGCGGGCGAAACGGCCATAGTCCAGCTCCCGCGGATAGGCGGAGAAGCCGGCCAGGATGATCTTGGGCCGGTGCTCCAGGGCCAGCGCTTCCAGATCATCGTAGTCGATGGCGCCCGTGGCCACATCCTTCATCTTATAACGGATGAAATTGTAGGCCTTGGCGGCGAAGGTCACGGGTGCGCCGTGGGTCAGATGGCCTCCGTGCGATAGATCCATGGCCAGCACCGTATCGCCGATTTCCAGCCACGACGAGAAGACCACCAGGTTGGCCGCCGCGCCGGAAAGGGGCTGGACATTTGCGTGATCGCAGCCGAAAAGTGCCTTGGCCCGTTCGATGGCCAACGATTCGATCTGGTCGGTGTAGGTCTGACCCCCGTAATAGCGCCTGCCGGGAGTTCCCTCGGAGTACTTGTTGGTCATCAGCGTGCCCAACGCCTCCAACACGGCCTGGGAAGCGTAGTTTTCCGAGGGGATCAACTCCAATCCTTCGGATTCACGGGTGGCCTCTCCCGACAGGATATCGAAGACTTCCGGATCGGTAGCCGGCAGGGCGTCGTATTTCATATTTGGAATTCTCCGTAGGCGGCGGTTGCAATCGATAGGGCGGCTGCCTGGGGCGCCTCTCCACGTGCGCCCGCGCGGCGGCCCGTCCATCATGGCGCATATTCGTCCGAATGCAAGAATCATTGGGCGCGGGCGGCGGCGTAACCGCACGACGGGCACCGGCTCAGTTCGCATGGTATTGGCCGCAGGGCATGGCCGCACGGTACTATTCGCACGGTACTATTCGCACGGTACTGTCGGCACGGTACTGTCGGCACGGTGCGGGGTGCCCCGCCGATGGCTCACTCCGGCAGGGCGAAGGCCACGAGATGATCGCCGATGGTGGTGCCCAGCCTGCCGTGCCCGCCGGCAGCGATCACCACGAATTGGCGGCTGGAAGGCGTGAGCCGGTAGGTCATCGGTGTGGCCTGACCGCCGGCCGGGAGGCGGGCTTTCCATAGCTCCTCCCCCGTTTCGATATCGAAGGCCCGCAGGTAGTCGTCCATGGCTGCGCCGATGAAGATCAGCCCCCCCGCGGTCACGATGGGGCCGCCCAAACTCGGTGTTCCCCATTCGATGGGCAGCGGCACCGGGGCGATATCCCGTATCGTGCCCAGGGGCACCTCCCATTTCACTTCTCCACTCCCCAAATCCACCGCGGCCAGGGTACCCCACGGCGGCTGGATGCAAGGCAGACCCAGGGGCGAAAGCAGAGGCGCGCGGCTCATGCCGTAGGGCGTGCCCGCTTGCGGAGCGAATTCGGTGTCCTTGGGCGCCTGGGCCCGCTCGGCCTCGAAGTCCTCGATGGGAATCAATTGCACCACATAGGGCATGTGAGTCATGTTGAGCACGACCACGCCTCGGTTGGGTTCGAAGGCCAGTCCGCCCCAATTGGACCCACCGGCAATGCCGGGTGACTGGATGCTGCCCCCCAGGCTCGGCGGCGTGAAGATACCCTCGTTGCGGTGCCGCTCCAATTTATCCCGGCACCACCCGCGGTCCCACGGTGTGAGCCCCCACGCATCGTCGGGGGTCAGCCTGGTGGGTGCCAACGGCGGAGGGTGGGTGGGAAAAGGTTGGGTGGGCCAAGTCTCTTCCCCCGGCACCGTGGATTGGGGCACCGGGCGCTCCTCGACGGGAAAGATCGGCTGGCCCGTCTCCCGGTGGAGCAGGAAGAGAAATCCCATCTTGGTGGCCTGGGCCACCGCCGGTATTTCCACACCGTCCTTCTTGACATCGAGCAACACCGGCTGTGCGGGCAGGTCGTAATCCCACAGATCGTGGTGCACGAGTTGGTAGTGCCACACGACCTCGCCCGTCGATCCGCGCAACGCCACCACCGAATTCGCGTAAGAGTTGCTGCCCAACCGCTCGCCGCCGTAGAAATCGGGGCTGGCGCTACTGGTGGGCACGAAAACCAGGTCCCGGGCGGCATCTACGGAAAGGATGGACCAGGCGTTGGCCGCCCCGGTCTTGTCAGCGGCATCTCCTTTCCAGGTATCGCGGGCCGGGTCGGCCGGGTGCCGGGGCACCGGTTCCCAGCGCCATCGCAGGGTGCCATCGCGGGCGTCGTAGGCTCGGACGGAGCCGTCTGCCATCTCCACCGCCCCATTGTCACCGATGGCCGAGCCCACCACGACCAGATCGCCGATAACGGCCGGCGGAGAAGTAACGCCGTAGTGTCCTGGCCTTACGTTGCGAATGCCCACGGTCAAGTCGACCTGCCCCCCCACGCCGAAGTCGGTGCAAGGCTCGCCCGCCGCCGCGTCGAGAGCGATCAGCCGCGCATCGTAGGTGCCCACGAATATTCTGCGTCGGCACGGCTCCCCGGTGCGGCGCCGGTCATCGACCCAAGTGGCAACCCCCCGCGACGCGAGGTCGGAAAAGCTCACGTCACGATCCATCCCCGGATCGTACGTCCAACGCGCTTCGCCGCTTTCCGGATCCAGCGCGATCACTCGTCCGTAAACAGTGCTGAAATAAAGCGTGCCGTCGACCAGGATCGGTGTGGCCTGGAAGGTGGTTTTTTGCCGGCCGTCCGATCCGTCGGCGTAGTCTCCCGTGCGATAGGTCCAAGCCTCCTCCAAGAAGAGGACGTTTTCGCGGTTGATTTGATCCAGGGGCGAGTAGCGGGTGCCGCCCGCATCGCGCCCGTAAAAGGGCCAGTCGGAGACCGCACCGTCCATGGAAATATCGAATGCGCTGGTGTCCCATGGAAGCCATTGCGGCACATAGGCATAGACCATCAGTAGGCCCACGGACGACAGCAGTGCGACGGACCAAATCAATTGTTCCAGTTTTTGCACCGCCGGTTGACCTCGCTGATGATATTGGCGCTCGCCGCGACGATCGCGGCCAATTCGCCCACCGTTCCGCCATGCCGCGGCGGGTCTCCGCCCCTGTCGCGTTTACACGCTGATACCGGCTAATATATCACCCTTATCCGCAAAACGCGGTGCCGGCAGCGCGGGGTTCGCAGCGTGGGTTTTCCGGCCATCATCTCGACCGATTCTGCCCGCGCCGAAATCGCCGGAAAGCGGAATATGCGTTTACTTCCCGAAGGGAATACTGAATAATTCCAGGCGGTTCATATAGCACGCAATTCGATGAATCCCTAGTCGTGCCTTCACGATCGGAGGTATCGAGCCCAAGAATGGAAATCGAGGACCATGTCGCCCTGATTTCAGGCGGCGCATCGGGATTGGGAGAAGCGACGGCCCGCACCATCGCCGCGGACGGCGGGCGGGTCGTCATTTTGGATCGCGACGAAGCCAAGGGCCAGGCGCTGGCTGCCGAGTTGGGCGCCGCGGCGCGATTTTGCCGGGCCGACGTCACCGACGAGGCGGGCATCCGGGCGGCCGTAAAGGATGCTCTCGATCATTTCGGCGCGCTCCACTTCGGGATCTGTTGCGCCGGTATCGGCGCCGCAAAGCGGGTGGTCGGCCGCGACGGGGCCATGCCCTTGGCGGAATTCACCCGGATCATCGACGTCAATCTGGTGGGCACGTTCAACACGCTGCGTCTGGCTGCCGAAGCCATGATGCAAAACGAGCCTAACGCCGACGGGGAACGGGGTGTGATCGTCACCACCGCTTCGATCGCCGCCTTTGACGGACAGATCGGTCAGGTCGCCTACAGCGCATCCAAGGCCGCCATCGCCGGCATGACCCTTCCCATCGCCCGGGATCTGGCCGCACGCGGCATCCGGGCCGTGTGCATCGCCCCGGGTCTATTCGAGACGCCCTTGTTGGGAGGACTGTCGGAGGAGGCCAAAGCATCACTTTCGGCCCAGGTGCCGTTTCCCCCACGGCTGGGCCAGCCGCCCGAATACGCGGCCATGGTGAAGTACATCCTCAACTCACCTATGCTGAATGGGGAAACCATCCGTCTCGATGGTGCGCTGCGCATGTCGCCGAGTTGATGCCGCCGGATGGAGGCCATCGCCGTGGAATACGATTGACGGCGGCCGCGCCGGGTTCGACCGCGGCCCGGACACCGTAATCGTGTGGGCCCACGACGGTGAAACGAGTCGGGGGCAAATGATCAAACCCGGGAAATCTGAAATTGAGACGAGACTCAGCTCCGTTGGAATGCCGTTCAGCCGAGTGACCCGATGAAGCAACCCAACCACCTCCTGCCCACGTCCGTCATCGGCAGCCACGGCCTGCCGAGTTGGCTTTGGCACGCCCGGGAGGGCATGGCCCAGGGCCGGTTCGGTGTCACCGATGTCGAGGAGACTCTCCAGGACGCCACCATGATGGCGATCCGGGACCAGATCGAGGCCGGCGTCGACATCATCAGCGACGGCGAGATGCGCAGGGTGAACTTCATTCTCGGCTTCTTCGATAGGTTGGCCGGTCTGGAGCGGCTGGAACCCACCCGCAAGCTGGGGGCGCCCCATTGGGATTCCGAAGCGCCGTATGTAGCTGTCGAGCGCATCACCGCGCCCAACGGACTGGGGATCGTGGAGGATTTCGAGCTCGCGCGGCGGGCGACGGATCGGCCCATGAAAGCCACCTGCCCCGGCCCGATGACCCTGGCCATTCCGTTGCGCCGGGGAGAGGTGTATCGATCCAAAGAGGCGTTGCTGGACGACCTGCGGGGTATCGTCAATACGGAGTTGAAGCGGTTGGTGGCCATCGGCGCGGACTTCATTCAGATCGACGAGCCCATCTTCGCCATGCGCAAAGGCGAGGCCGAGCCCTGGATCGAACTTTTCAACGCAACCGTTGAGGGGGTCGAAGCCAAGATCGCGCTGCACGTCTGCTTCGGCAACCTGAACAACAAGACCTTCGCAGCGCCGCGCACCTACCGCCACCTTTTTCCACACGTGTGGAAAGCCAACGCGAGGCAGCTGGTGCTGGAGTTCGCCAATCGGGAAATGGCGGAAATCGAGCTTTGTAAGCATCTCCCCGACGGGATGGAACTGGGGTTCGGGGCCATCGACGTCAAGGCGTTCCGGGCCGAAACGGCGGAGGACGTGGCCGTACGCATCCGCAAGGCCCTGGAGCACGTGCCGGCGGAAAAGCTGGTCGTCAATCCGGACTGCGGATTTTGGGATACGCCCCGTTGGGTGTGCAAACGCAAGCTGCACGCGATGGTGGAAGGGGCGCGCATCGTGCGCCGGGAACTCACTGATGCTTGATGTCGTTATAATTGACATGGATGATCGGACTGAGCGACGGAGGCGGCCGTGAAGGTGGAGAGAAACGTACGCCCGGAAACCGAGTCGGAGCAGTTCGCCTATGTCCGGGAAAGGGCTCAGGCGGCCAAACAGGCCGCTATCGCGCTATCCACCCTGGGTACCGAGGCCAAGAACGGTTTGCTGGGCCGCATCGCGGATTCACTGAGGCGGGCGACACCGCATATCCTCGCGGCCAATGCCAAGGACATGCAAGCCGGCGAGCGGGCCGGACTGGGAAATAAGCTGGACCGGCTGCTCCTCACGGAACGCCGCATCGATGCCATTTGCGGCGAAATCGGCGAGGTGATCGCTCTGCAGGACCCGGTCGGTCAGGTGATCGACCGGCGTGATCGCCCCACAGGCCTGCAAATCGAGCGGGTGCGCACATCCTTGGGCGTGGTGGGCCTGATCTACGAATCCCGGCCCAACGTAACCGTCGACGCCACGGTGCTCTGCCTCAAAGCCGGTAATGCGGTCGTTCTCAAAGGCGGATCGGACGCCCTTCACTCCAATCGCGCCATCGTGGCCACCATGCGGAAGGCCCTGGAGCAGGACGGCCGGTCTCCGGAGGCCGTGCAGTTGCTCGATTCGCCGGACCGGGCGGTTACCGGAGCCTTTCTGCGCATGCGAGGTCTGATCGACGTCATCATCCCCCGAGGGGGTCAATCCCTGATCCGCTTCGCCATCGAAAATGCGCTCGTTCCCGTGATCGAAACGGGCGCCTCGGTGGTACACGCGTATGTCGACGCGGATGTGGACGCGGCCCAGGCCGTCGAACTGGTAATGAATTCCAAGACCCGCCGTGTCTCCATCTGCAACGCCCTGGACACGCTTTTGCTGCACAAGGAGGCCCTGCTTCCGGTGGGAGAACCCCTGGCCCGGCGGCTGGCGGAAACCGATCCCCCGGTGGAGGTGCGGGCGGATCAGCGGTCATTGCCCGTGTTCGGCGGCGCGATGCCCGAGGGGCTCGTGAAAGCGGTCGATCCAACCCAGGACTACGATACGGAATTCCTCGATTACATTCTGGCGGTGCGCACGGTGGATTCCCTCGACGAGGCGATCGATCATATCCGGCGACATTCGCTGCAACACACCGAGGCCGTTTTCACTCGAGACGCCGAGGTGGCCAGCCGTTTCTTGCGCGAAGTGGACGCAGCCGCGGTGATGCACAACGCGTCGACCCAATTCACCGATGGCAACCAATTCGGCCTGGGAGCGGAGATCGGAATCAGCACCCAGCGCCTCCACGTCCGCGGACCATTCGCCCTGGAAGGGCTTACCTCGATGAAATGGATTGTCAGGGGGAGCGGCCAAACCCGTCCCTGAATCCGATGGCCCGGCCACCATCCCCACGGGCGGCGGCCAAAGTCGTACTTGGAAATCGGCGCCCCGGCGCCCCGGTCACGTGAGCACAGGCGGCAGGCCCGCCGTCAATGGATCGGTAATGGAAATCGATTACGATCTCATTCCTCTGGAATCGGCCCAGCACGAGAAAATCGCCCGTGACGCCCAAGTGTTGGCCCGGCGGGGAAAGGTGCCCCCGATTTCCAAGTACGACTTTGGCCGGCTGGCCGTAGTCAATCCCAACCGCGGGTATTCCATCCACCACATCCCGGACGACCTGCGCCGGCCCCTGCGCCGCATGTTCGTGCCCATCATGGAGGGTTCGCGGCAGCTTGCACCAGATCTGGTGATCGAGCGCGTGCTGGAGGGCTCCGAGGAAACCCTGCACGGCGTGCTTATCGAGCTCCATTCAGATTTTCAATTCGTGCACGCCGTCGTCACCCGGTTGCCGGAGATCAAACGGCGCTATCCGGACTGCCCATTGTTGTTGCACGGAGAGCTTCCCAGGATGCGTGCCCTGTTGGGTGATCTGCTCGACGAGGAAGGCACGACTTGCGAACTGGGCTTTCACGCATCCGGGGATACCGTCACGTTGCGCTCGCAGGATGATTTGAGCCGGGTGATGGTGGAACTTCCAAAATATCCTACCTTCCCCGAACTCTTCTTCGATCAATTGCGCATACGCCTGGGCAAGAACCGCAGCGAATGCTTTACACCTGCCAGCTTGAAACGGCTGTACCACCAATTTGGCGTGGGCAACATCGACGAGCTGGACGTCTCCGCCAAGCTCAAGAATCGGCTGATTACCGTCGATCTGCCTTTATCCATCATCGAATCCATCCGCTTCGGCAGCGAGCGGGGCGAATCGTTTCATGCCGTGCGGGTGGACGAGGAAAAGGTCTACTCCGAACAATTCAAGGAAAAAGGCCTACTCGGCCGGGAGATTCCAACGACGCAAATTCAGGCGTTCTACCGAAAACTGCCCGGACGGGAGGAAGAAGAGATTCTCATGGAGCGGGTGCGGGCAATCCGCATCAACTGCTTCGAAGGACATATCAGCTTTCTGTGGAAACCCTCCCGCGACTTCATGCCGCTGTATGAAGTCACTTCACTTAAAATCCACGGGAATGGCGCCCCCGCCGCTTCAGGCGCGGAGCGGGAGGAACGGCACCCGCTGGCGTTTGACGCGGTGGTGGTGACCGAAGTAGGCCGCCCGCGGTTCGGGGACGTTCGCGCAGGAATCCGCCGCCTATTCCTGTCCCGGGTTTACGAAAAGATCCTGGCCAAACAGGCGAAGCTCAAAGGACATGCCGGCCAACTCAAAATTGCGTGCCTGGGCGCGATGGCCGCGCAAACGCTAATTCTGCTCAAGCCGTTCGGTCTCAGCCGATTCATTCCCAGCGACAAGTCCTATTACCTGTGTGACTCCATCGATCAACTCCCGGACTACCACGACCAAGCAAACCGGTTGGCGGAGCGCTATGAGCTGCTGACCACGGTTCTGCGGGAACTCTTTTCCGGGGAAGGAGCAGGCGCGTTCGACCCGGACCAGATCAACCATCGCCTGCCGTTTGTGCTTGAATGGGCCCGCGGCGAGCCGCCGCCCTACGACCAATTGCGTGCCGAGCACCTGGAAACGGTCTACAACGAGCTCCGTGTCTTCATCAAATTTTCCGAGTCGGAATTCCACCGCATGGACCAAACGAGCTTCGACCACGACGCCTATTTCGTCAAGCTGTTCCAGTGCAATGAGGCGGCGATGTTGGCCAAGCAGATCGCCAATCTGAAAAGCGGCGCTTACGGCCAGTTTTTTGCGCAGGACGAGTCGCCGGATTTTGTCTTTTTCGCCAATGAATCGGATTTCGAACGGAACAGGGCGGAATTTCACCTTCCCGGAATGGCGTGGTCGGAGGTTTTGCCCCATTCGGAAGCGGAGACCCCTTCGCCCGATGGCGATTTTGCATTCAGCGTATTCCTTGCAGAACAGTTCTCCATCGTCAATTACCTTTGGCGCCAGGAATACGACGAACAGCCGGGCATGGCGTATTACGAACGCTATTTCGAAGATCGCATCGGCGAAGCCAAGCATGAGTTGGAAGATCTGCGGCGCATCGGCGACCCTGAGGAGGCAAAAAACTCACCGGCCTACCAGGAAGTCCACAGGCGCCTGAAAGAGGAGCACCACGACGACATCGCCCAATTTCGCCATGAGCTGGATGCACAGGCCCTCATTCTGGCCGGTGCCGAACAAAAGTATTTCGAAGCTCTGGGTGTGGTCAACGATGCCTTGGGCGAGCGGGAGATGCCGGCGGAAGCCTTGTTGGGCGGCGAGGATTACGTCGAGACGATGGATCGCATGCTGGCCAAGCGTTCCGTGGAGATTCTCACGGAACTCAAGGGTGCCATCCAAAAAATGGTGCTTCTGGTCAACCGTGATCTGCATCAGCGGCGTGAGAAACTGAAGACCTACCTGCAAGTCTTCCAGCGCATGCATCGGGCCTATATTCCGCTGCTTGCAGCTCGCCACCGGCGGCAGGCGATCGTCCGCGCCGAGGCCGGCCTCATCCCGCTGATCGAACGCCTGAACGATCTGGCGAAGGTATCCGACGATGACGCAACACAGGCCATCGAAAATCTGCACGCACGCAGGGGCGTGCTGAAAGAAGAACTGGGCCAGACCGACGATGAGCTGCAATCGCTCAGTTCCCAGAGCCAGAGGCAAGTCGGGGAGGTGCGGGAAAATCTCAGCCGCATACTTTCCTCCATCACCTTTCCTGACCGCAAGGAGATGGGTGATAGCTCCTCGGTTCGCGTACTTGCCGGGATCGAGGAGCGTTTGTTACAGGCCCGCGATGAGCTGGCCGGAATCATTCGCGGGGCGAGGGAAACCGAAGATTCTCGTACTGCGTCCATGTCGCGTTTGTATACACGCCGGCTGGAGATTGCCGGTGAGCTTTACGCCTCTGAAAACGAGGTGGCTTTGCTGGAAATGCGCGGCGCGCAATCCAGGCTGCAGCGGATGATGGGCAAGAAGATCACGGAGCCTTTGGTGTCCTATATCCCGCCAGCCAGCCTCGGCGAAGAGAACCAACTGGAAGCGGGATATCGCAAGGGACGAACCGAATGGGAGCGCGTGGGCGAGCAGCTCACCGCGATGAGCGCGCTGGAGGGCTACCTCCAGGATGTTCAGACGCCCGTCTCCCATTTCCAGAATATGCAGAAGGCCTATGGCGCTTTCCGCAAGGCGGTGAGGGAAAAGCGGGCCAAGCAAAAGAGTGTGGAATCCATTTCCGCCCGGGTGGAGCAGCTGACCCGGGAAGCTGAGGATTTGCCCCGGGTGATCGAGGAGCGATTTCTGCCCTCCTACCGCATCATTGCGAAAAAGTATCTGATCCCCAATATTCATGAACGCATCGCCTCCACCAATCGGGCTCTGGCGTTTATACGCAACGCCGGCAACCTCTCCTTCGAAAACATACAGCGGGACTTTCTGGAGCGGGCCGTCAACCGCCGGTTTCAACTGGCCCAATTTCGCTCCGGGGCCTTTTATGGTCAGAATCCGGATCATCCCCTGTTCGCCCACCTGGGCAACGTACTGCCCGCCATCTATGCGTTTTACCGCCAGGTGCGGTTCAACCTGCAGCAGGGAGGATTCGAGGAAAGCAGCATCTCGCTCCACAAACTGGCCGCCGCGAACCCGGAGGGCATCTTGCGATTATGCGATGATTTGCTGCGGGAAGGGGGGCAGCGCCGCCACACCTACCTGGTGCTGCCGG
This sequence comes from SAR324 cluster bacterium, assembly GCA_022574555.1. Lineage (GTDB taxonomy): Bacteria > SAR324 > SAR324 > SAR324 > JACQKK01 > JACZRV01. Next base: position 32,238 of record JACZRV010000002.1, on the reverse strand, counting down.
GAACGTTGAGCCTTCACGAGGCGCTGGATATTATCCAGGCCAAGGAATCGCTTTTCAATGGCATTCCCCAGTTAATCCTGATCTTCATCAGCAAATTTGACGAGGGCAACATTCGGGACGACGCCGCGCTGCGGGGGCGATATTTCGAGGCGGTAAAGCACAACATCATCATCAACCTCGACAGCCCGGGTATGGTGGACAATCCGGGTTCCATCGCCAGCCGCCTGGTGCAGGAAACCTTGGGCCGCTCCATCGATCTGGACCGATTGGAGACCGCACCGGAATCGGATTCGGCCAAGTTGCCGTCCGAGGCGTGAATGTCCTGATCAGTTCCGGCTTTCCCTACTGGAACGCCGAGGCGGAATACGCGGCGATATTGGCCGAATTGTTGCGGGAAGCGGGCCACGGGGTCTGGATGCTGGTCCATCCCGGCACCCGCAACGCACAAGAATTGCATCGGCGCGGCCTTGCTCCCCTCACCGGATTGCTACCTGACGGCGCCAGCCCATGGCGCTGGCGTTCCGCTATCAGGCGGCTGACCGAGTTCCAGCAGCGGCAGCGGATCGACGTCGTAAATGTCTTCCGCTCCGCCGAATTTCCACTGCACCTGTTCGCCGCCAGGTGGTGGGGCGGGCCGAAGGTCGTTCGTACCCGCGGCGGCGCCCAGGCCGAGCGCAGGGGCTGGCTCAATCGACGGCTTTACGGCCGCGGGTGCCAAGGTGTCATCGCTTGCGCCGACGTGATCCGGCAGCGGCTGGAAAGCCGCCTCATGGTCCCGCCCGAGCGCATCCGCACCATCTACTATCCGGCTGCACCCTCCCCGATGCCTGCCGAGGTGGTGGGGCAATCGGCCCGCCAGTCTCTGCTCGCAGAACTGAGTCTGCCCGAGGAGGCGCTGCTCCTGGGCGTCGTGGGCCGGATCGCGCCCGAAAAAGGCCACGGCACCCTTCTCGAAGCCCTGCGAATGCTTCCGCCGTCCCTGCCCAAGCCCCATCTTCTCATCTTGAACAAGGCCTATGCCAGCGAGGCCCCTCATCGCGCGCTTCTGGAACGGCGGATCGCCGAGATGCAGCTCGGCGACAGGGTCACCTGGCTCGGCTACCGGAAGGACGTGGGTCAAATAATGAGCGGCGTGGACATGGGAGTGATCCCCTCGATCGCCTCCGAGATGATCTGCCGTGTGGCGGTAGAGTTCCTGTCGGCCGGAACTCCTGTCGTGGCGTTGCCCACCGGCGCGCTGCCGGAAGTGATCGGGCACGGCGTCAGCGGGCTCATCGCCGCTTCACCCGACGCCGCCGCATTGGCTGAGGAACTGGCGACCCTTGCCTCGCACCCCGGCCTGCGCCGTCGGCTGGGCGCCGAGGGCCGAAATCAGGTACGGCGCCGATTCTCCAGGGAAGGGTTCCTGGCGGCACATCTGGAAGTTTTCGAACGGGCTTTGGCCGTGGATTGAACAAGACCCGAATATTTCAATTCGAGCTTCCACCAACCGATTGGCGACAATTGCAGGAAATCCCATGCGCAAAATTCTACTGGATCAAGCCCTCGCAAACCGTTACATCAACCGCGCCTGGCCGGAGGCGGGGCGGGGACGCCCGCGCCCGCCGACGCGCCGGGATGAAATGTTATGCACTGATATTATAAATCAAATTGGCTTCGTTTTGTAAAATTCGGCGGCGGTGTGGCCCTATCCGTCCAACGCCTGCCCTAAGTTTGTCCAGAGCCTGTCGAAGGATGGTTCAGGCGGAGGAGCAACCCTCCATTCGTTCTCCATTGTAACCGAAGTTCCGGCCGCTGCCCAGACCCAGGCCGAAAATGTCCGGGAATAGCCGGGACAGGCCAGGGAAGCGACGCTCCAGGCTCTTCGCACCGCTTATAATCAAACCGGGGGATGGGCGGTTGGGGACTTTGCGGTTGCCCTGCGCCAATGGACCGAAGCGGCGAATGATCCATCAATGGTGCGCATGCGCGGCCTCGCCGCCGCCCCGTATCTTGCGGAACTCGTCGGGACGGGATTCCCGCTCCACGATCACGACGCCGCGCATTCCCAGGGCCTCGTGGGGGTGGCAATGGTATTCGTAAGTTCCTGGAAAGAAGAAGGTCTGGCTCCAGGCGTCCCCCACCTTGGTCAGCAGCGGACCCTCGAAAGGGAGGGACGTGTACGGAATGCGGTTGGGGTAGGCCACCGCGTTGTGAACGGGTCCCGAGTCCATTACCCAGCGCACGGTATCGCCACGCCGGATCTCCACCCGTGCCGGATCGAAGCGGTTGACCGTGTTGTCCGCGCTGGCGGTCATGCGCACGACGATCACATTCCCTCCGGCGCCCTCGTGGCGCGAGACAAGGGCCATACAGTGCCGAGTTTGCGTCTCGTCCAGCATCAGCTTTCCTTCGAGCAGCGTTTCGCGGCACCACTTGGCGCGGACAAGGCCATCGTCTATTTCCAGGCGATCATCGTCCATGTGGGCTTCGCCACCCATGGCGTCGTGACCGGGCATTTCATCGTGCCCATGCCCCTCGGCCTCGGCTTCCATCTCGTGCTCGTGCCCTCCGGCTTCCTTCTCGTGCATCTCGTGCTTCCTGTCCTCGGCTTTCATCTCGTGCCCGTGCCCGCCTTCTTCGGCACCCATCTGCTCCTCGTGTTCTTCGGCAGCGGCGGAGGCCTCATGCTCGTGTCCCTCCTCGGCTTGCACGGAAATTGGGTTCAGCCATAATCCCAGGGCCAGGGAAGCCCCAAGTAACGGAATTATCATGTGCGGAATCATCGTCGTGATCCTCCATTGGGTTGATCGAGGGCGGCGGGCGCAAACCCCGGTCCGCCGCCACGATTGTGTTTCCGGTAACGCCTTGGGATCGAAGCCCTAATACCCCCGGAACAGGCTGCCCTGCTCCATCTCGAGGATGCTGTCGTAGTCGACCACCTCGTCGTTCACCGCCTGCTCGACGAACATCGTGACGCCCACCTGAATCCGGTAGTCGCGGTCGCGCCCGATGATTTCGGCGAGGCCATCGCCGTAATCGGTATAGATCACCTGCGCGATAAGGTGCACGCCCGAACTCAAGGCATAGCGATACGTGGGCGCGGCCGTCCATTGAGCTCCGCCGGAGATATCCGGGTAGGATTTCCGCGCGAGAGTGAGCGCCACATCCCAGCGCGTGCGGAGGTATTTGCGGTTGGCGTAAAATACTGACAATACCGTGGCGGTAGCCGCCTCCCGGCTCAGTTCACCTTCGGCCTGCGCGCCGACCTCGTTACCGCTGCTATCTCTGTCGTCGAGGCCCGCGGTCGTGATGACCTGGAACGCGCCCTCCCAGGGGAACTCTGGATTGTCGTTGAGGGCCAGGACGCCTCCCAGAAGCAGACTGGACAATTGCGCCGCGTCGCCGGATCGCCGATCCAACGCTTGGGCGTCATAGATGAATCCCAAGCGGCGCAACACATAGTCGTACTTCACCGCGTCCGGGACTTCGTAGGAAATGGAGAAGCCCAGGGTGTTGGGTGGGGCATCCTTTCTCAACGCGAAGTCTTCCACTTTAGTCTGCGTCCGATTCTCCGAGAACACCGCGGCGCGCCAAAAGGACGGGCGGAAGAACCACTCGAAAACGATGTTGTCTCCGAACAGATGCTCTGGATCGTCCTCGATCTCGAATCCCAGGGAGCCGTTCAGGACGTTCGTATAAGTCAGCAAATCTTCTTCGCGGGCCGTGGGGAAGCGCACCAGGTTGTTGCGGAGGCGCATCGTTCCCGCGCTGATGCGATATCGCGGGGCGCCCAGGAACCCGAACAGCCTGGGCTGCGCTTCGTTGTCCTCGAGGCGAATTCGCGTGACGATGCCTGCGACGATTGAACTGTTCCAGAGGTGTTTGTCGAATGCGAAAATAACGTTGTTGTCATTGGTGTTCGGAGCGAGCCGGGGTCCGGTCTTGGCGCCGGGCTGTTCGAAATAGTCGATCGTGCTGATGAATTCTCCCTCGAATTGAATGCGCGGCAGGGAGACCTCGTCGACTTCGAGTGCTTGGGCCGGAAACGCCAGTAAAGCGAGCCCGGCGAGTAAAAATAAGAACTTCCGTTTCATCGTCGTCCTCCGGCGGGCGGGAATTGATTATTGGATCAGCGAGACAGATGGCACGTAGGGCGGGGACTCCATGCCCTCGTAAATCAGCAGGGTGATCATTCCGCCGGGATAGATGCCGTTGTTCTGTGCGTGCAGCGTATTGTGATCGTGGAAGGTCCAAAACCCCGGATTGTCGCCGTAGATCATGATGTCCGCGGTCGTGCCCGGAAAGATCGAGATCGTGTTGAGGCGTAGCGGATGTTCCAGGGGATTGCCGTCTTGGGCGACGTGGACGAATTGGTGGCCGTGCAAATGAAGATGATGCAGCCCCATGCCCCCGTTGATGATCCGCACGCGGATCCATTCCCCCTCTTTGATCTTCAAGAGCGACCGTGGATCCACTGCCGGATAGCACTTGCCGTTGATGCCGAAGAAGTTGGGCTGCCAGCGCCGGAAAGGCGCCGCGCCCCGAACGTAAGGTGGGATGTAATCGCCGGAATCCACGACCTTTTTGAATTCCGCAAAGTTGCGGAAGAACCCGTGGGTCGCCGGAGAGAGCCGGCCCTGTGCCATCAGCCGGTTCACTTGTTTCATCCCTTTCAGCAGGGCGTTGATTTCCCGGCGAGTGAAATCGATATCCCACGATTCCAGCACCAGGGTGTAATCCCGCTTGTAGGGATAGTCCCGGCGGATGGGGTCGTCGTCCGATTCGATGATGAATGCGCCGTGAAGGGCGCTGCTCATGTGCAGGGGCGTGCCCCAATGGCAATGATAGAACCGGGTACCCGCCGGCCGGGCCTGGAAACGATAGACGAAGGTTTCGCCCGGATGGATGGGGTCCTGAGTAATCATGGGCACGCCGTCCATGGTGTAGGGCACATCGACCCCATGCCAGTGGATGGTATGCATCTCCTCGGTGCGATTCGTGGCTTCCACCTTGATCCACTCGCCTTCCTGCACCCGGAACTCCGGCCCTGGGATCTGGCCGTTGAACGCGAACGCCTTGAACGTGATTCCGGGCAACAATTCGTGCTCGGCGATCTCGAAGTTGAGGCGGAATGTGCGGTAGTCCACCTCGTCGTCGGCAGGCGCACCGGGGGGCTCGGTGAACGCCCCGATCATGTTGTGTCCGCGCATGAACATCATGCTCCCCTGCCCTCCCAGGTAATCTTCTCCGCCAGCCATCGCGGCGCCGGCCATGCCGTCGTGTTCCATTTCGGGCTGTTCCATTTCCGGCATAACGTGGTCACCGTCGTGTTGCTCTTGCCCACGGGCCTGCCTACTCAGCGAAGCCGCGCCCGCGGCGGCGACGCCGGCAAAGGCCGCTGCCTTCTTGAAAAAATCTCGTCGATTCCAATTCATCGATTAACTCCGGATTGAATGGGCTTTGTCGGCAGAACGAAACCAGCGGCCAAGCGCACGATCCGCGAAAATCCGCCGGGAAGCGCCGCAGAGACGCACCTTGGGGGCAAGGCGAGGTCGTGCGACGGCCGGGGCTCGGTCTGGTCGCGATCAGATTGGTGGGGCTAAATGCGGATCAGAACCGCCTGCTGCACCAGGGAACTATTAGGGGGTTCGTTCTCGTGGAGGGCGAATTTGTGAACGACGTGATGTGAAATACTGTAATAGCGCGCCGTGGCCCGAAGCTCCAAATTGACGCTGCTGTTTAACTCCACCGGGGCGGGCAGCGTCACAGAATGGGCCGAGATGGTGAACGTTCGGCCGCAATCTGGCATCGGGCAATCGCCTTCCTCCGGGGTTGGCGCCACCGGGGTGGGGTGGGATTCATGGTGCGGTGCGGCGGCCGCGTGGGCCGGGATATGATGAGCTGCGGCGCTCAGGCTCTGACACCACAGCACGATGCAAACAGTGCCCAAAGCCAATAAGGCGAAGTAATGTTTTTTCAGTTTCAATGCGGATTCCCGTCTCTCAAGCCACGGTCAATCGCGCAACCATGGCGGTCATCAGTTTCCATAAATCTAGAGCATCCCTGAAAATCACGCAATGTTTTTCGCACTGGCGTAATTCCGGACGCTCCGGATCACCATTTAGGCGGCATTGCACTCGGGCGGGTTACTGGCGGGTTCGGGGATATCGCAGACGCTCGCATCTCCACGGTGCCCCGAAGTGTGAAAAATACGGGTTTCAGAATCAAATCGAACCATCGGCGGGGGAAAGGGCTGCGACTCTTCGACCCGCACGACTGGCCAATCGGGAGGCGTTTCCCACAATATAACCGTCGGGTACATCGTAAATTATAGGGCTTGGCGGCCCCCGCTCGGAGATCAGCGGGCGGCGTTGCTTCCGTGGTTTCGGCCATTTGCGGCTAATCGCGGCCAGGGGCTTTGCGGCGGGCGAGACTCATGGCTTTCGCGGCCGATCTTGCATTTCCCAGGGCCGCTTGTGATGATCGCGGAGGCCGGTCTGAAGGTCGGGGGTGCCATGACACGGGGTACTGGAATTGAGAATGGTGATGACGGTTAGACTTGTCGCAAGCGCCTTCGCGGGTCTCGTCTCGGTCTGTTGGCTGACCGCCGGGCAGGTTCAGGCCCAGGGGTTGGAACAGGACATCATCTCCGAGGAAGGCACCCAGTTCGTGACGGAGCCGGAGCCGCCACCCCCGCCGGCGGTCGAGGAACCGGTGCTCCAGCCGCAACCGGCCCCTCCCCCTCCCCCCGCTGCCCGTCGCGCCCCGCCGTCTGAACCCGCCAAGCGGCCGCGCTATCCGGCCGTGGTGATTCTGCTCGATACGTCCGACTCCATGCTCAATCGCGCTCCCGGCGGGAGCGGCACCCTGCTGCTGGCGGCCAAGAGCGCCTTGAAACAGGTCGTGGAGGGCATGTCGGATCAGACGAGGGCGCAAATCTGGGCGTTCAACACCCGCTTGCACAAGCTGAAGATGCCTGGGGAGACCCGCAGCGGTTTCGTCCGCGTGGGCCGGCCGGGCTCCCGCACCCGCGAGCGGCTCATTCAGGCCATAGACAAGTTAAAAACCGCGGGCGGCACCAATCTCTACCAGGCGATCATCAGATCCTTGGAAATCTTCGCGGAACGCCGCGACCAGGCCGCTTACCGCTCGGGTGAGCGGTTCCCCGTGCTCGTGGTGATCTCCGACGGCGAGGATTGGGGCAAGAGCCGCTACACCCTGGACTCGGTGCTAAAGGCCAAGGAAAAATTTCCCCTGGTGACCGTCAATACCATCGGATTCAACATCTCCCGGCAGGACAAGTGGTTCGCCGATCTCTGCCGCATCGCCACCCACCCCCAAGGATGCGCCCCGGCCGGCGACCGTGGCCAGCTCCAGGCGATCCTGGAAAGTTTTTACCGCTACCGGCCGCCGGCGTCGTGACCGCGGGCCGATCGCCGGGGGGTGCGGCCGCGGACGATGAATGGTGGTTCCAGATGTGAACGGTGGTGCCGGATGTGAACGGCTGCTTCTTGCAAGGCTGCCGCGATAGGCTGGATAGGTGGGGTTCCCGGCGTGATGGGCGGGACGCTGGAAGGAGATGGAGCGCGCTACTTCGTGGCCGCAGGGTATTCTTCTTTCAGGAGTTCCTTCAGGACGAATTCGAATCGCTTCGCCCGTTCGGTTTCGTCGCGCATTTCGCCGAGGATCTTACCGCGGATCATGCCCTGGCGGTCCACCAGATAGAATTCCGGCCAGTACTCGTTCTTCAGGGCCTTCCAGTAGGCGAAGTCGTTGTCGATATAGACGGGATTGGACATCTTGAACTTCCGGGCAAACCGCTCCACACGGCCCCGATCCTTTTCGAACTCAAACTCGGGGCTATGAATCCCAATGACGATTAGGCCCTGCCCGCCGTATTTTTCCTCTAGCCCATGGACCCACGGGATGCTGCGAATGCAGTTAATTCACGAGGTGGTCCAGACCTTGATGAGGATTACCTTTCCCCTGAGGTCCGCCACTTGGAGAGGACGGGAATTGACCCAGGCATCCGGATGCTGATTGGTGAACTCCGGCATGGGCCTGCGTGCCATCTTGATTGGCGGGAGAATCTTGATGCCCCACCCTGGCTGCGGCTGAAACGCAAGCAACACCAGCGCCGCCAGGATACCGGCGATAAAGCCGGACTTGATCACTTTTCTCAATGACATGCAGACCTCTTCCCGGCAATCCAACGGCGATGGTCAATGATGGCTGCCAGCCGGGGGATGAGCCCCTTTGATTTCCGCGGCTCCGCACAATGTGCGGTCAATCCAACTACCCGCCGGTAGCGGATTTCACCATGGCATCGGCGATGGTTTTCATAAAAAATGCCTTGACACGGTCCGTCGGTTTCCAGGAACCACGCCGATGGTTCACTACGTTGAGATTTTCATCTAGCAGGTAATAGCCATAGGATGCAATCTTCCACCGGTCGTCCCACATCCCCAGATCCATCAAGGTCGAACCATCCGGATCTGAAAGTATGGGAAAGGTGATGTGAATCCTCTGCGCGATGCGCTCATTCTTGGCGACAGAGTCGGTGGTGATCGCAACCACTCGGGTCGATAATCCGCTGAACTCTGACTGCCATTTTTGCAATTGCACCAATTGCTCGATGCAAGGGGGTCACCAGTCACCCCGATAGAAAGTAATCAGCGTATATCTATCGGACCGATCGATGACGGTCGGATGGCCCGCTTGATCCGCCAATCGGAAAGGCTTGACCGTCTCGGCGGCGCCGAGGGCCGAAACCGCAGTGATCGCTGCAAGAAAGGATAACGCAATGGAAAGCCGAAGACGCTTCATAATTCCTCTACAACCTAGTTAGGGTCTAATGGGCCGTGGCCTATTCAGGTTTATATCATTGTGCCATTTATGCGGGTTATCGTCGCGAAATCCGTAGGTTCCACTACAGCGATTGATTCGGCCCAGTACCGCATAGGATTTCAGCCCCGTTTCCCGGCCCAGGAAATCCTGAATCTCGTCCGGGGCAATCCCCAGGCGCTCGCCTAGGACGATGGCGGCCTGGATGGCGTAGCGGGAGCTGGCGCCTGCCAAATCGGGACCGGGTTGGGCACCCAATCATCGGTCGCCAGCGGAGATTCCTGCGTCGTCAGGGCGTTGAAGGCGGTTGCGCTTCCCCGGAGATCGTCTCCTCCCGCGGGGGGTATCCCGCCAGATCATGGATGTTGAAATAATTGATCGCGAAATGTAACGCGATCGGCGGCCACAACGAAGCGCACCATTCGGTGAGACCGCCCAAAACGATACCCAATACCCCGGCGAATACCGTCCATGGCACCATCCGCCGGCGAAACGGAAAATGAAACCCGGCGAAAAGCGCGGCGGTGGGCCAAAATCCGAGACGGGGTTGCATCACGCCGCGGAACAGGATCTCTTCGCCAAATGCCGACAGCAGCGACAAAACGAGGATTTGCCGGGAGCTCAAGCCACCGAGGAAATCATGGAATTCCCGGGATAGGTCCCGGCCCCATTCCGTGCGGCGCGAGCTCCAGCGGGAAAAGGCCATCACCCCTGTGGCCACCAATGCCGCGGCTCCAAATCCCTCGGTCAGCAATGCCCAGTCGGAAATGCGCAGACCGCCCGGTTCACGAACCAGGAAGACCGAAGCGATCATCGGGACATAGCACACCCAAGCCAGTAGGACCGTCCGCCTGTGAATATTCGCCGTCAATATCTTTTTAAGTTTTCAGTTTCCCTGCCGAAATACCATATGGGGTGGGCTGATCCCTTTTCTGCCCGCGCCTCTGGAAAATTGGCCTGGATCACCCGCAGGTGGTAGCGAATCTAACGACGATTGAAATGTCGGAAATCCTCTGATAGCGTTTAGATCAGTAGCATCTTCCACGTTCCCGCGTTTTCACCGGCTCAATATTCCGGTTGCGCGATACGAACCCGCTGCCGCAAGACGGCTCGGAAATAATCTTGAGTTCATTCTCCCCACCAGGCTTCCCCATGCGAGACGCCCCAGACCAAAAGAGACCCGGCCGAAACGATCCGTGTTGGTGTGGATCTGGCCAAAAATACAAAAAATGCCATCTGGCGCAAGACGGCAATGCCCAGCCCGAAACGCGATCGAGGCCGGCCATCCGGGAGGCCGGCCCTCGGCGGCGTGCGACGGCGTCGATCAAGACTCCCGAACAAATTGAAGGTATCCGCCGGTCGAGCGCAATCACCCGGGATATCCTCGATATGCTCGAGGAAAGGATCACAACCGGCGTGACCACCAATCAGATCGACACTTGGGTGCATGAGCATACCATCGCGCACGGCGGGGTGCCCTCCCCCCTCAATTACAAAAATTTCCCCAAAAGTGTCTGCACGTCGATCAATGAAGTGGTGTGCCATGGTATTCCCGAGGATCGCGTGCTGCTCGATGGGGATATCGTGAACGTGGACGTGACCACGACCCTGGACGGATATTTCGGCGACGCCAGCCGCATGTATCTCATCGGAAATATCGGCGAAGAGGCCCGGCGTTTGGTTCGAGTGACCCGCGAATGCCTCGCCCTGGGGATCGAGCAGGTGCGGCCCGGTGGATACGTGGGCGATATCGGTCATGCCATCCAGAGCCATGCCGAAGCCCAGGGTTATTCCGTCGTGCGCGATTTCGTCGGCCACGGCACTGGCGTCAAGTTTCACGAGGATCCCCAGATTCCCCATTTCGGCCGGCGCGGGCAGGGCCATGCGCTACTGACGGGAATGGTCTTCACCATAGAGCCGATGATCAACGTGGGTGATTGGCGTGTGAAAATACTCGAGGACCGATGGACGGCGGTGACCTTGGACGGTTCGCTTTCGGCACAATTCGAGCACACGATGGCCGTCACGGCTGACGGGGTCGACGTGCTCACGGCCTGAAACCGCCCCGCATTACCCCGCGGAGCGCGCTCCTTGTATATGTTTTCGTAAAGTTTTCCTTCCGTGGCCCCTGCGGCGAGACCTCGTGCGGAACGCATCGCACTCATCCGTCTCATCCGTATATCGGCCTCAGGCGGATCGCGCGTTGAGCAGGGAAATATATTTCTCGGAGAATGGATCGCCCGGCGCGAGCTTTTCCGCGTTGCGGAAGGCATGCAGCGCTCCTTCCGGGTCGTTGTTGGCGTAGTAGGATAACCCCAGCCATTTCTGCGATTGCAGGCCCCTGGGGTCCAAGTTCACGGCCCGGGTAAAAGCCTGAATCGCCTGATCGAATTGTCGCAGGTGATAGTAGGCCGAGCCAAGCCGGTGGAAAGTGGGGGTGTGATCGGGCCGAAATTCGGCCGCCCGTTCAAAAGCCTTGGCTGCTCCTGCCAATTTGTCGGCTTTGTAGAGGGTCTGGCCCAGCCAAAACTGGAACTGAAAGGAATCGGGTTTGAGCGAAGCCGCGACCCTGAACTCGATGGTCGCTTTCTCGTAAATTCGTTTCCGGTAGTAGCAGCGGCCCAGCCAGTAACGATAGATGGCGTTTCCCGGCTTGAGCCTCGCGGCAGTCTGAAACTCCCGCAGCGAGCGGTCCAGGAGCCCTTTTTCGAACAAGTACATTCCCAGTCTGAAGGGCCGCTCATGGCCCATACCGGCCAACTGGGCACCTGAGGGAGCGAGCTTGCGATGACATACGCCGCAACGCGCCCGCGGCACGAGCGCCTCGTCACTGACACGGTTGGCTTTTCCACAGGCGCCGCAAAACAGGATATACTGAGGCGGGGCAGGGGGCGCGCGGTAATGAAACGTCAAATTGAGTTCCCGGTCGTACCGTGCACGCTGTTCTGGATCACCGATCACCTCATAGGCTTCATTGATCGCCTTGGCATCGTCCTCGTCGCCCCCCAGATCGGGGTGCATCCTGGCCTGCTTCAGCAGCACCCGGTAAACCCTTTTGATCACCTCCTGAGAAGCCTGGGGATCGACTTGCAACCGTTGGTAGTAGTTCATCGGCGGCCCATCACGCTGGCAATCGATTGACGCATGTTCCCTTGACGTTGACCCTGATGGAATAAACGCTACCCATCTACCAACTGTTATGACAATCGGTGCGAAATCCCAAGCTTGCAGGTAGTCTGGTGATTACCATACCCGACTCTGATGATTTTTCTTTCCGCATCAATCCCTACACTCGCTGGGTGCACGAGCATCCCGAGCGGCTGTTATCCGATCCCCGGCCGGAATTGCTGGAAAACAGGCGCCGGTGCCATCCGTCAGATCGGGTGCTGGTCGAGTTGGGCAGCGGCTCGGGAAATTTCCTGCTGCAACTGGCCGCATACTACCCTGATTACCATGCGGTCGGCTTCGAGCTGCGCTATAAACGATTGGTCAAATCTGCGCGAAAACTGGAAAAGCAAAACCTGCAAAACGTGTGGGTGCTGCGTGAGACCGCGGAGAATTTTACCCATTATTTTGCGCCGTCATCCGTCGATCGCGTGTTCATCAACTTCCCGGACCCTTGGCCCAAAACCTCCCAATGGAAAAAACGGATGGTCAATACGCTCATGCTCGACCGGGTAGAACGCACTTTGAAACCTGGCGGCACGTTTCACTTGAAGACCGATCATTCGGGTTATTTCTTGCATTGCCTGTCTTTGATTCGACACTGCCCCGGAATGCGCCTCCTTACAATGTCTAACGATCTAAACCGCCAGCGGCTGCCCGGACCGAGGCTCGAATCCGAATTCGAGCAGCTGTTCATTTCCAAACGGAAATCGGTATTCTACCTGGTATTGGAAAAGAATACCGCATAGGGGCCGGCAACGGCCGGTTGACCACGACCCCCAAGGAGCCGTGGACAGCGATGATCGGCCGAAGGGGGACCATCGATCGAAACCATGTCCCAATGTAATGGAGAAAATCTGGCCCTGGAACCGACCCGGCCGGCGCAACGGCGAGTCCGTGCCGGCCGCTATCGGCGTGGGCTGGCAGTACCGAATCCGCTGACCGTAGGGCTCGCCACGGTGCTCGTTCTATTGGTGACGAGCCTGCCGCTACGGCTGTCCGTGAGCCACGGCGCCGAAGCCCTTTTCCGTTTGGAGCGTGATATTGCTCCCCGCGGTGAGGCACAGGCACTGGGAATCAACGCGGACGAGACCTTATTGGCCATCGTGTACCCTGCCGGGGATGATTCGGTGCGGGTCGATCTTCACGATCGTCCAACCGGGTCCAAGCTCGGCTCCGTGGTGGCGGCCGTAGGGGATCGCGCACGGATCGCTTTTTCGCCCAGCAGGGATCTGCTCCTGATCCGCGGCGAAGAAGCCATCGAGCTTTGGCGGGTATCCGTTACCTCTCTGAATCTGGAATCCCCCCTGCCGGAAACCCTGCGGCATTGGCGGCAGCCGTTGAAGCATCTGGGGGCTGACGACGGGCGCGCCGGCTTCGAGCCCAAGACCAATTTTGTGTTCTGGAGCGAAGGGGGCGCTCTCTTTACCAGGGACGCGGCACCTCGAGGTGACACGGTGGAGGAACCGGTCTGGCAGGGAGGACGCCCCGGGTCGCGTTTCGCTTACCGGCCGGACAATCGCCGCGTCGCGCACCTCAATTTGGGCGAAAAAGTGATTCGCTTGGTGGATTGGCCCTCCGCGTTGCCGGCGGCCGAGTTGCAGGGCCACCGCTTCCCAATCGCGGGGCTGGGATTCGAGCCGGGCGGCGTGCTCGTTTCCGTCGACGCCGGAAATCAATTGATACGCTGGCGCACGGATGGACAGCCAGATTCCCTCGTTCACCTGGAATCCCTGCCGGAAGGCACCCTGCCAAAGCAGTTGTTACCCTTCGCGTCACAAAGGTCGTTCCTCATCGCACAGGCCGGCCGGGACTGGCGGTTATATGTTCTCGAAGGGCCGCAGGCCGAATCGCCGGGTTATCTCGCTATCGCGGAACCTGACCTGACGGCGATCAGCCCCACCGGACGGTACATCATGACAGCCGGGGAAGACCGGATCGGCCTGTATGAGTTCGCTCGTCCCATGACCCCTGTCGATTACGTGCGCAGGCTACGCGAGGTCAAGGCGTTCCGCACGGCCCTCAATTACGCCCGCATGCTCGATCCCGGTGCGCTTCCGCCGGGCATGAAGCGCTCCCTGGAGCAGGAGTTGAATCGGGAACCGGCCCAAAGGGCGCTGGCGGCGGCGCTTGTGCGTTTGCGAACCGCCCTGCTGGCCGATAACCAGGACGAAATCGAATCTTGGGCCGGTCAGGTGCAGGCTTTGGATCCCCAAAACGCCGAGGCCGGGCAGGCCCTGACCCGCATGGTCAGGGAACGGGAAGCCGGAATCCTCCTTGAAGCACACGCGGCATACGGCGAAGGCCGGTACCGAACCGTAATCGACCTGCTCTCTAGTCAAATCAAGCCGTCCAGCCGCCATCACGGTGAAGCCGCCGAATTGATTCGCATGGCCGAAGCCAAGCGGGGAACGGCCAGCACCCTTGCTCAAGCCCGGCAAAAAATGGATTTGGGACTCTACACCGCCGCCGATACCCTCCTCGGTGAGGCGCTGCGGACGGATCCGGAAAATCCCGAGGCGCTGGCCTTGCGGTCAACAATCCAGGAGCGGCGCGGCGGATTCATGAAACGCACTGCGGCCGTTGCCGGTATTGGTATCCTGGCAGTCGTAGCCCTGGCCGGCCTCGCCTACCGGTTCAGGGACAAATTGCGGGATCTGCTGGCGAAATTGTCCATCGCCGGAGACGGCGTTGCTCCCGTCCCGCCGTTGCACAGACGAACCACTCCGCCGCGCCCCGCAGAGCCTACGCCGCGACCGCAGCGGCCGGCCCGCCCACCGCCACGACAACCTGTCTATCAACGGCCACCGGGTCCCTCGCCGGCCGAACAGCGGGAGCAGGTGCAGCGCATGTTGGCCAAAACCGAGGAAATGGTCCATCGCTGCCGCCGGTCGGATCGCCGCCGGGAACACACGGCCTATCTGCTCGAAGTGGAGGCCGAATTAAGCACCCTGTTTCGCCGCGTAAAGGACGGCATGGCCCACCTCGGCCAGACGAAAGGCCGCCTCGGCGAAATTCAATCCCAACTGAACGGATTGAATTTCTTCGAGAAATCCGCAGCCGAAGGTTCACGAGATGAGACCGAAGAAGTGAACCATTATCAATTGCTCAACGTCCCCATCGGCGCGAACGAATCGGAGATCAAGACCGCCTACCACAAACTCATCAAACTTTATCACCCTGACCGTCACACCAACTCCGAATTCAATTGGGTGCGGGAAGAGGCGGAACGAATGAGCAGAAAGCTCAGCGAGGCATACCACGTGTTGAGCGACGGGCATCAGCGCGCGCAATATGACCGGGCATTGGTGAAAAAACGGAGCGCAGCGGAGTGATTCACTCGATGACTGGATTTGGCCGCTCGGAAAATTCGGCTGGCGGTTGGCGGTGCCGCGTGGAAATGCGTTCAGTGAACAATCGTTTTCTGGAAATTCGGCTCAGGGGCCCCGCCGGGCTGGGACCCATCGAGGAGACGCTGAAGGAGATCATTAAATCCCGCTGTGGCAGGGGGCAGATCGACTGCACCATCAATCTGCACCCGGAAAACGATCAGTCGCTGATATTGCAATTGAATGTGCCCCTGGCCAGGAGCTACGGCCGGCTCGTCGAGGAATTTCACCGGGAATCCGGATTGTCGGTCGATGTCAGCCTGCGAGATCTGGTGGATATCAAGGACCTGATACTCGGTCAAGGCTGGGAGATCGGAACCGAAGGGCTGGAGACATTGCTGCGCGATTCGGTTACCGCCGCACTCGCTGGTCTGATGGACATGCGTGCGGCGGAAGGTCAGGCCACCAAGGCGGACCTGCTTGAATTGATCGAACACCTGCGCCGGCTGCACAAGGAGATTATACCGCTGGCCAAGGACCTCCCCCAACGATTCGCCAAACGGCTGCAAGAAAATTTGGCGCGTATGACGGAAGGAAGCCCGCCCGCAGAGGATCGAATTATTCAGGAAATTGCCATATTTGCGGATCGTTGTGATATTAGCGAGGAAATCTCTCGATTTACGGCGCACCTGAGTGCCGGGGAAAAGATGCTGGAGCAAGGGGGCTTGGTGGGACGGAAAATTGAATTTCTCCTCCAGGAATTGAACCGCGAGGCCAACACGATGGCTTCCAAATGCGGTCAAGCAGCGATCAGCGCTCGCGCAATCGAGATCAAAGGCCTGCTGGAGAAAATGCGGGAACAGGTGCAAAATATAGAATGAGCGAGAATTCGCAGCGCCGGGTATTCGTTGTCTCGGGTCCCAGTGGGGTCGGCAAAACGACAATAATCAAGCGGATATTAGAGGGCAATCCCGACATTGAGCTCTCGGTGTCGTCAACCACTCGGCAACCCAGGGACGGCGAAGTGGATGGCATAGACTATTTTTTTATCGACCGCGCGGAATTCGAGCGGAAACTCCAGGAAAAGGAATATTTGGAGTGGGCGACGGTTTACGGCAACTATTACGGGACGATGTTCAGCCACGTCATGAAAATCCTCCAAAGTGGCACGAACGCACTGCTTGACGTCGACTCCCAGGGCGCGATGCAGATCAAGAAAATCACGCGTGGCGCGCTGTTCGTGCTGATCGCACCGCCCTCGTTGGAATCGTTGGCAGGCCGGTTGCGCAACCGCGGTTCGGAGTCCGAGGAAAGCTTTGCCATGCGCATGGCCCGGGCCCAGCACGAGCTGAGCTTTCGGGACGAATACGATCGGGTCGTCGTCAACGATGACATGGAAGTGGCCATCGCCGATCTCCAAGCCATTATCGACGCGGCACGCAAAGAATCGGTACCATTCATCTACGAGACCCCATAGGGGATAATTCGCCATCGGAAAACATACGCGAAGCACGGTAGTGAACACTCCTTCCCGCCCAGAGATATACGGCGACTGTGAGCGGCCATGATTCGTATCGACGACCTGATCGCCACGGTTTCCGAATTCATCCCCAAGGAGACCGATTCCGGGCTAATCGGAAAGGCGTATGTCTATTCGGCGACGCTCCACCGGGACCAATTTTTTCCGGGTGGCGGCACTTACCTGCAACACGCCCTGGAGGTCAGTTACATCCTGGCCGAAATGCGTCTGGACCTGGTGTGTATCGTCGCCGGCCTGCTGCATGACGTGCTGGACGAAGAACTGACCGGCGCGGGAGAGTTGAGGGCCACTGTGGGAGAGGATGCCGCCGCCCTGATCGAAGAACTATCCAAGCTCAGCAAGGCATCCTACCGCGGTTCCGAGGAATCGCGGGCGGAACACATGCGCCAGATGATTCTTGCCAGTACCAAGGATCTGCGCGTGATTCTGATTCTGCTGGCGGACCGGCTACAACTGCTGCGCAATCAGGAGCAATTGCAGCCCGACGATCGCACGGCCCTGGCACGTGAGACTCTGCACATCTATTCGCCCATCGCCCACCGCCTGGGAATATTTTATTTCCTGGCCGAAATGGAGGACCTGGCGTTTCGCATTCTCCTGCCGCAGGAAGCCGAGGAACTCCATCAGGCCGTTGAAAGCCGGGTCGCTGAAAGGCGGCAGCAAATCGAGCGTTTCAACAATGAAATCAATAATTTATTCCAAATTCACGGAATGAAGGGCGAGGTCAACGGACGCACCAAGCACCTGTACTCCATCCACCAGAAACTGCAAAAAAATCGCATTGGCTTGGAGCAGGTCTACGATCTGCTGGCTACCCGCATCGTGATGGAAAACAATGCAGACTGCTACAGGGTATTGGGGCTGGTTCATGCCACGTACACACCCCTTCCCGGTCGGTTCAAGGATTACATCGCTCTGCCGAAGGACAACGGCTATCGATCGCTTCACACCACTGTTTTCGGCTCCGATGGCGAGATCGTGGAGATCCAGATCCGCACGCGGGAAATGCACCGTCAAGCCGAATTGGGCATCGCGGCCCACTTCATTTACAAAAACGGAAGCGCCGCCGACCCGCGTGAACTGGCCGATTTGCAGTGGTTCCGTGGCGTTTTGGAACACATGGAAGCGGGCAAGAATCCTCGGGAAACGATGGAGCTGCTTCAGCGGGACCTCGTGCCCGACGAGATTTTCGTATTCACGCCGGCCGGCGAGGTGATCAAGCTGCCGGCCCGGGCCACAGCCATCGATTTCGCCTATGCGATCCACAGCGACATCGGCAATCGCTGTGTGGGCGCGAAAGTGGATGGCCGCATGATCCCGATCCGGGAGCCCCTGCCCAATGGCAGCGTGGTGGAAATCATTACTTCCAACCGGGGTGTTCCGCACGACGACTGGCTCAAGTCCGCGGAGACCTCCGAAGCGTTGTCGCAAATACGGGCCTTCCTGCGCCAGGAAGAGCAGGCGAAAACGCTCGAAGTGGGCCGGGAGCAATGTCGCCGGGAAGCGAAGCGCCTGGGCATCAAGATGGATGCGCTACTCGCAATGGAAGAGGTGAAGGATTGGATGCATTGCCACAGCCTGCGAACGGAAGAAGCGCTCTACACCGCCCAGGGCGAGGGGCAGGTGCGCATTCAAGACGCGCTGGCAAAGGTGTCGGCCCCCGATTCTCCCCACAAAGCGGACAAGAAGCCGGCGGCATCTCGGCGCAAGGCCCCGCCCATGGAAAAACAGGTGCGCATCTCCGGGATGGCGGGACTGATGGTGCGCTTCGCCCGGTGCTGCATTCCGCAATACGGCGATCTGCTGGTGGGCATCATCACCCGGGGCCAGGGTGTTTCGATACACCGCACGCGCTGCAAAAACCTGAATCGAGTCAAAAACCGCGATGAACGGCTGGTGGAAGTCGAATGGGTTGGGGAAGAAGCGCTGAAGGAAAAGGTGACTCTGGTGGTGAAACCGCGGAGCTCGATGAAGCCTTTGCCGCTGGTGACCGATACTCTGGAGGAGGAGGATACGTCCCTTCAATCGGGGCCATCACAGCCCAAACCGGCACCTATATCCAGCGGTTGACCCGCTTGGCCGAGGACGGGCCGAGGGTCGAGTGACTACTCGGGCGCCTAAATGCCATCGATGGCATCTAGGCCGAGCGGGCTTCGGCGTGAGTAACAGCACCGATTTGTTCCTGCCGCACCTCGCAGTAGGATTCTCGCATGACTTCGATCACCACCATCTCCTCGATGGTGCGCGCCCTGGATTGCAGTAAATCGAAGGATCTGCCGGCGGAAATATCATGGCTGAGCAGGCGCTTCAGCTTTCCGGCCAAATGGTGCGTGGTCTGACGAATCATGGGGCTCCTCGCTGATCTGGTGGAATCTCCCTGCCGGCGCGCCGCATCCGCGGCGGAGGCGAGGGATGGATTCGATGAGGAGCGATGCAGGATTGAGACCATAAGGTCCAGACCAACCGGAGCCCGTTCGATCCAGGTGAGGGCTACCCTTGACGAAACTTTTCCAGGATCACGACGAACCGCTCGTGGGTGCCGTCTCCGATCCTCGCATCGCCCAGATCCACCTGCACTTCGAAAAGGCACTTGCGGCGATCCTGTTCGATCATCTTGCAGCGGCAGGTTACCTGGTCTCCGGTTTTCGCGGGGGCTCGATGCCACACGTGCACCATGGTGCCGACCGATTGCTCGCCTGGATCCATGTGCGGCGTCATGCCCTCCAGGCAGGTCTGTTCGATCAAACCGATCATGGACGGCGTGGACAGTACACCTCCGGCTTCTCCCAGGTGCTTGACACCCATTTCAGGCGTTACTGTGAACGTTTTCTCATGCGATATGCCTACCGTAAGCGTGGATTTCATAGGTGGCTCCTAACGGGTGATTACTCCAGACCGGATCAAATGCTAAGGGCCGGCAATGCCCGAATCTTGCATCAAACCTGATTCAGTCACGAACGCCGCCCTGGCCCTCGACCAAGGGCGGATCGATTTTCTACGGATTGATCCGGCGCGTAGCGGGTCGCGCGGCATGGCCTCCGCCGGCATCCGCCGTGTCTGTCACGGTTTCTGGATACGGAAATGAAGCGCACATCCTTGCAGGATCGACCTTATCTGAGGGTGATGTTCGAATGCTGCAACATCTATCAGCGCATCTATCGTGATCGCAACGAAAAACTGTACGTAGGGCGCTGCCCGCACTGTCTGAGACGGATTACGTTCAGAATTTCCCCCGATGGTTCGCCGGTCAGGGATTTCCGTGTCCGGTGATCCGTCACTGAGCCGTCACTGAGCCGTCACTGAGCGATTACGGCGCGGTACTGCGCGCCTCGAAATAGGCTCGCATCTCCGGATCGTTCCACTCCCGGGGCCCCAGCGCCCGGCCCACGATCCACCCATCCGGGTCGATCAGATAGGTCAGCGGTATGGAGTCGACCCCGTACATCATGGAAACCGTTCCGTCCGGGTCGGCAAGTACAGGGAAGGCATAATCCGTCGAATCGATGAATTTCTGCACGTGCGCCACCTCTTCGCTCATGCTGACCGCGAGCACGACGAAGTTTTTCTCCCTCAGCGCCCGATATAATTCGTCAAGTGCGGGCATCTCGACCTTACAGGGCCCGCACCACGTGGCCCAGAAATTGAGCAGGATGTATTTGCCCCGATAATCGTGCAAATGCGGTTTTGACCCGTTGATCGGGTAGGCCGTGAAGTCCTCCGCCTCGACCGGCGTTTTGGGCATTTCTATGAGAAAGCGCTTCAGCAGGGCCTCTTCCCCTCCGACCGCAGCACCCACGGCAGGCTCGTCGGATTTTACGGCAACGTAAGCGCCGGCCACACCGGCCGCCAGCAGGATTACCGTTGCGATTCCCATTTGCATCTTAGTCAAGACCAGGCTCCATTATTTCAGGGGGCGTGAAGCGCTGCGCGCGCGGCCCACCCTTCCCGGGCACCTTCCACCAGCGTTCGGAAGCGCTCGCCCCGCACCTTGTAATTGGGGAAAAGCCCGAAACTGGCGCAGGCCGGGCTGAGCAACAACACACCGTCGCCGCCGCACGCCGCCATCCCCGCAGCAAACGCCTCATCAAAGGCCGGGAATCGCTGATGCGGCACAACCGGCAGCGCGAGGCGGTGCGCTGCGGCTTGCAGCTCCCGAGACATCCGCTCCGCAGTGGCGCCCATGAAGCTGACGTGACGCAATGTCGGATGGCGGCAGACCGAATCCATCAGCGCCGAGAAATCGGCGTGCTTCTCCGATCCACCGAGAATGAGCGCCAACGGGCGCCGGGCATAGGTCTCCAACGCCGCCAGGGTGGCATCCGGCCGGGTCGCATAGGAATCGTTCACGCATTCGACACCATTCACCGTGCCCAATGCTTCCAACCGGTGCGGCAGCCCGCGGAAGGATGCCATGGCGGGTACCGCACCTTGCATCGGCAGGCCCACCTGTTCGACGGCCAACAGCGCCGCCGCCAAATTTTCCAGATTGAACCGGCCCGGCAATGCTGGAGTTTCCAATCCGCATATCGGCTCCGAATTCCCGCCACGAAAGCGGATCATCTGGCCGTCCACGATCCCCAAGCCGTCCGGCACGAATCCCGTCAGGGAATAGGTTAGTGCACTTCCGAGCCGGCGCCCCGCAATTTCCTTGCTGCCGCCGCTATCGGCGCAACAGACGAGTCGCTGCCGCGCGGGGTCGGCAGCCACCATTGCGCCCTTGGCCCGCAGGTATTCGCTCCGGTCGCGGTGCCAATCCAGGTGCTCCACCGAGGTGCGGAGAATCACGGCCACATGGGGCTGGTCTTCGGTCAGGTCCATCAACTGAAAGCTGGAGAGTTCCAAAACCACCACGTGACCGGCCACAAGACCGTCCAGGAAGGCGAGTGGATTCAAGCCCAGATTACCGCCCAGCCGGTAGGGAATGCCCCCAGCATGCAACGCCTCACCGATCAACGCCACCGTGGTTCCCTTGCCCACGGTGCCCGTGACCCCGATAGTCCGCGCCGGACAGACCGCAAGGAAGAACCGTGTCGCGGACGTGACGGACGTGCCCTGCCTCCGGGCCTTTTCCAGGTGCGGGAGATCGGGCCGCACACCGGGGCTGCGGAATACGGTGCCGCAATCCTCCAGCCCCCGGCTGTAGCCGGCGCCGCTGTGTACCTTCAGGGAGGCCCGAGCGGCCGATCCCAATTCCGGATCTTCCCTGTATTCCCGATCGAAAATGGAGACTTCGCGGATGCCTTGCTGGAGCAGGAATTGGAGTGTGGCCCGGCCCTCCTCACCGTAGCCCAATAGCCCGATGGGCCGAGGCAATGCCGCCACCCTCGCGGTCAAGGCCCCTGAAGCCGTGTCAGGGGCGCTTTTCGTGGGTGATGGCATACCCATCGGCGTCTGCCAAGGCGGCGACGGCGTCCTTCAGGTTTTCCCTCAGAAAGCCCGATTTTTGCGTGATGAATTCCGGATAGACGGTCAGCCGTTCCCGCAACTTGTAGCCCGCTTCGGCACTGTGCCGGGCGAGGGCCTCGATTTCGGGCCAGGGAGCCTCGGGGTTGATATGATCCGGGGTCACCGGAGAGACACCGCCCCAATCGTTGATCCCGGCCAGTAACAACAGGGGATAAACCTCAGGCGTCAGGTTCGGCGGCGCCTGGATATTCATCTCCCCTCCCAAAATCAGCCGGGCCAAGGCGATGGTGCGCAAAAGATCTGTCAACGTCGCATCGGGCCAGTCCGCCATGGGAATCTCGGGCTTGGCACGAAAGTTCTGAATAATCACTTCCTGAATGTGGCCGTGGGTTTCATGCAGCCGCTTGATTTCGAAGAGCGTCTCCACCCGCTCCTGGGGCGATTCGCCGATTCCAACCAATAGACCGGTGGTGAACGGGATTCGCTGTTCGCCAGCAAATCGTAAGGTGGCCATGCGCGCGCCGGGCGCCTTGTCCGGCGCGGCGGCGTGGGCCATCCCTGGCTCCCGCAGGCGGGGGGTGAGGTTTTCCAGCATGATGCCGATGCTGGGACACCACTCCCCCAGTTGAGCGACCTCCCGGCGCGAGAGCGTCCCGGGATTGGCGTGGGGCAGCAGCCCCGTCTCCTCGAAGACCCGCTGGCACATCGCCACAAGGTATTCGACCGTCGTGCGATAACCGTATTTGGCAAGCTCCTGCGCCGCCTCGGGGAAACGCAGCTCCGGCTTGTCTCCCAGGCTGAACAGAGCCTCCTTGCAGCCGCTCGCGGCGCCCCGCCGGGCAATTTCCAGCACTTCGTCGGGGGAAAGGGTCTTCGCCCCCGGTTGGCCCGGGTCTCGTTTGAATGTGCAATATCCGCAGTCGTCCCGGCAAAGGTTGGTGAGCGGGATGAACACCTTGCGCGAATAGGTGACGGTATCGCCTTTGGCTTCGTCGCGCAGTGCGCAAGCAGCCCGCAGCAAATCCAATAGGGCGGATCCCTTGGCCTCCGTCCAGTGGGCCGCGCTTTCAGGGCTGATGCCGCCCGCAGGGGCACTGTCGGTCAAATTTTCGAACGCCATGGGCAAGGGTCCTGGGCAATACGAGTCCGGCGATTCAGTGCCGTCATTAGCGCCATCATTAGTGCCATCATAATCGCCATCAACGGAGGCGATCGCACGCACCTCCAATTATCCAAAATCGTATCTGCAGCGATGCGCTTTGGCAATCGGGGCCGGACGGCGTCCCAGGCCAAGTGCAAAGTTCAGCCGGGCATTCCCCGGCAATTAAGTTAACCTATTATGGCTTTTTCCGGTGCCATGACGGCCCGCAAAGCCGCTCCCCCCTTTGCCTAGCGCCCCAATGGGTTCGATTTGCAATTTTAGTGTTTTTACGGCCAAAAGCGGACAATTTGACCCCACCTCAAATTTCACCCTGTACACGGTGAGGGGACAGCCCAGGCCCAAGGGAGAGGGGGCGTTGCGCGGCCATTGGCGGTCAACCCATCAGATACCGCCCGCCTTGATATTGTAGCCGAACCTCCGCCCACCGGAAAGCCTCTGGCCGTGAATGGCTGAAAATGGCTGGAAATTCAGGGGCCGGGAAGGAAGCACGGCCCGGGGGCCTGAAGTTTCACACAGGTTGACGCGGGGCGGTGCCCTGTTTGGAACTCTCCGTTTGGAACTCTCCGTTTGGAACTCTCCGTTTGGAACTCTCCGTTTGGAACTCTGCATTGGGCCTGGACGACATCGAACCAATATGCCCCAGCGGAACAGGCCCTAGCGGAACAGGTCGTCCTCAGGCGATCGCACCAGCTCGGCGGCACGCCCATCGCCCCGCGGGCCGGCGTAATTTCTCACGACCGCAACCGGCATGCGGTCTGCCTTACCGCACACGAGGCCGGCCGCGTCCGCCAACTGATCGGCCACGGCCAACTCGGTGGCCTGCAAGGTTCGCCCGTCCGCATCGGGCAGACCGCGCAGGTCGATCACAGGCGTCAACCCGGATACACCGACCGCCACCTGGATCAAACCTCGGCGCCAGGGCCGGCCGAACGTGTCGGAGATGATCACGGCAAGATTTTGGTGCGTGTGAACGTGGAGCCCCTCCCGCAGCAACCGCGCCGACCGATCGGGATCTTTCGGAAGCAGAATGGCCACCGCATCTGAACCGGTATTGGAAAGGTCGATGCCCGCGTTGGCACAGATGAATCCGTGGTGCGTTTCGGCGATGATGATCCCCCGGTCCATACGCACGATGCGCCGGCTCTCGCGCAACACCAACTCCACCAGCCGCGGGTCGCGTTCCCAGCGTTCCGCCCATTGGCGGGCGAAAGAGGAAGGGGTCACCGTATCGAGCCACACCCGAGCGTCCTCGGCTTTGGAGACAATTTTCTGGGCCACGACGACCACGTCGTCATCTTGCAGCGCGAGCCCGTGGGAACCCGCCGCTTGTGCGATCAACCCGGCCAGGTCGTCGCCGGGTTGAACCTCCGGCAATCCGGGAACGGGATGCACACTCAGTGGCGGCGCGGCGGTCGGGAGGTCTCGCTCCGATTTGACGTTCAAAGACATTCGGCTTTCAAAGGCATTTGACGTTCAAAGAACATAGTCTGCGCCTCGGAGATTGTGGGGCCGGCAAGCGCGCGGTTGCCTTACCTGTTTTCAATTTCTATAATAGGAGAATGAGGTCACCGGGGAGGCGGACCGTCGCGGCCGCCGTCCCTTCTCATTTTTCTGGGCCGGGAGGTTACCGTGCCCTATTCGAGTCTAACAGATTGGGATCAGATCATGGCCAGTGACAAAGTCGTACATCTCGATGAAAATAATTTCGACCAGGGGATCAGCAACGGCCTGACACTTGTGGATTTCTGGGCCGAATGGTGTGGCCCCTGCAAGGCGCTCGCGCCGACGATGGAAGATCTGGCGGAAACCTTCGACAGCAAGTTGACCGTAGCTAAGGTGGACATCGACGCCAACCCCAACATTCCGATGAAATTTGGAATTCGCGGTATTCCGACCGTGATCTTGTTCAAGGACGGCGAACAGGTCGATATGTTCGTCGGCAACAGCCCGGAAAAAATCCGGGAAATGGTGGAACGGGCCGTCTAGTCACGCCGGGGACAAGTTAAGCCGCCTGGAACATGCCCGGGCGGTGCCGCTTGCCGTGGACTCGCTTTTTTTCCGCTCCCACCCATACCTTCGTTGAGCCCAACACCCGATATTCTATCCGACCCGCCTCGAACCGGGACGGCGCCATTGTTCGACCACACCCGGCGTGTGGCCATGGCCGTGGCGTACGACGGTTCCTGCTTCCACGGATGGCAGATGCAGCACAACGCCACTACGGTACAGGGAAAAATCGAGGACGCTTTGGAAGCCATCCTCCATAGACCCGTACGCGTGCACGGTTCGGGCAGGACGGATGCGGGGGTTCACGCACTGAACCAGATCGCCCATTGCGATCTCCCCAAGGCTCAGGACCTGCACAAGCTGCGGGGGGGCTTGAACGCCTTGGCCGCCCCGGCGGTCGCGGTCAAAAAGATCGTCGAAGTTCCGGCCGCGTTTCACGCCCGTCATTCGGCAGTCGGCAAGACCTACCGCTACCACATCTACAACCGCGCCTATCCTCCGGTATTGGCGCCTCGAAGGTGCTGGTGGGTAAAGGCTCCCCTGGATGACGAGGCAATGCGGCTGGCTGCGGAACAACTATTGGGAACCCAAGATTTCTCGTCATTCAGAGCTGCCGAATGCACGGCCAAATCTCCCATACGAACCCTGTCGCGGATCGAGCTGGCCATTGGCAATTGGCCCGATGGGACGCTGATGATTGAAATGGAGGCCAGCGGCTTCCTGCAGCATATGGCGCGGATCGTCACGGGCACCCTGGTCGCCGTTGGGCTGGGACGCTTGGCTCCCGAAGCTCTGCCAGCCATCCTGGCGGCGAGGCGCCGGGAAGCGGCCGCAGCGACCGCGCCGGGCCACGGACTGCATCTGGTACGTGTGGCCTACGACCTCGATATCTACCCACAACTGAGGGCCCTGAAGGATTAACCTGCGACCGTTCCATCGGCCGCCGGTACGGATCGAAACGCGGATACCGCACCGGCATGTGCACGGGTTTACTCCGGACGGGTCAGGCTCTATGGTGGAAAGGTCTGGAGCCGGTGGCACGGATTCTGTCCCATCCGGGGGTGAATCGCGGCCCTTCGAAGCGTGGCACCGATTCGATTCGCGATCGAAGGCAAATCCATCCTCCGTTGGGATTGGGCGGGAAATTCGCCCGTAGGGTACCGTACATGAACGACGTTTTGATTCGCGGGGTTTTTCCCGAGAGCAGCATCCGGTTTGCGGTTTGCAGCGCTGACGGACTCTGCTCCCATGCGGTTCACATTCACGGGGCCGACCGGCTCTCCGGCTGGCTCCTGAGCGAGGCACTTGTCTGCTCAACCCTATTGTCCACGACCCTCAAGCATGGCGAAAAAATCACCCTGCGCTGGATGTACGATGGCGCCGTGGGCACCATCCTCGCCGACATGACCGAGGCCAGCGAAGTGCGCGGATTTACCCAACGCAAACGCCTGCTGCCCGAGGTAGAAACCCTTGCCGCGGCGACGGGAATTACGGGCAAGATCACCGCGGTGACCAGCACACCTACCGAGCGGCTGCGCACGGGAATCACCGAATCGGTTTATCAGAATGTGCCCCGGGACCTTGCATTTTTCTTGTCTCTATCGTTCCAGGTCGAAACTGCTCTGGCAGTGGGCTTGGTCATGCCGCAACGGGAGCGGGCAGAAGTGGCCTCGGCCCTCGGGCTGATGCTTCAACCCATGCCTGGGTGCGAGCCGTCGCGATTTGAGAAGGCACGGCAATCGATGGAACATTTAAGATTCCAGACTTGGCTCGAGGAGGGAGCGCATCCATTGGAGGCGGTGCTGGCCCAGGTGGGGTTGGATGAAACCGCAAATATCTACAGCGAAACAAGGCCCCTATACTCCTGCCAATGTTCGCGAAACAAGGCGGATACCGTCCTGCGCATGTTCGATCCGTTGGAATTGCGGGAAATGCTGGAATCCGACGGCCAAGCGGAGGTCAACTGCCATTTCTGCGCGACCCGCTATGTCTTCTCCGGCGGGGAGCTGCAAGTCATTCTCGGACAGAGTCAGGCTGGCAACGCCTGATTTCGATCTGGCTCCCGATGAAACGGAAGGCGCCGATCATTTCACTGGCGCATTTTGGGGTTTTGACCACCGTAATCTTTGTCTTTCTCTCCACAGCCGGTGCCGGGACCGTTTCAGCCGCGGAAATCCAGATCGAATCGCCTGAGTTTTCATTCGATCAGGAGACCGGCATCTACCAATATGCCGGTGCCAAGGCCACCATCGGCGATCTGCTGATCGAAGCAGACGTGCTGCAGATCTCCACGAAGACCCGCATACTGGAAGCCACCGGGCGCGTCCGGTTCACCGACGGAAAAGTCACCGGTTCGGCCCGCCGCATCGTGCTGGATACCGATTCGGGCACCGCAACCCTGTACGAAGCGGAAGTTTTCGATACTTCCACGGGATTTTATCTTAGCGCCGAGAAATTGGTGAGGGATGGCCCCGGACATTACCAGGCGACCAACTGTAGCTTTACCAATTGCTCGCCACGGAGCGGCGGGTGGCGCATAGAAGCAAGTACTTTGAACTACCAGGCCGACGATTTCGCCATCGCCGAGAATGCCGTGCTCAAACTGGGTGGCGTGCCTGTTCTTTGGTCGCCGGTGTTCGCCTGGCCAACTGTGGAAAAGCGGCGCTCCGGGTTTCTGGCCCCGCTTGTGGCTGTCAGAACCTCGACATTGCATCGATTCGATCTCGGCACCCAACTCAACGTTCCCTACTTTCTGGCGCTGGACTTCGATCACGACCTCACCGTCACGCCGGAATACTATACGGAACGCGGCACAGGGTTGCACCTGAGCTACCGGTACTCGTTCACCACGGATATGAATGCGGAGTTGGAACTGTGGGGTATTCAGGAAACCATCAGCCGCGATCTGGGCCAGGAAAACGACATCTTGCCTCCCGGAGAACTGCAAAATCAGGATTCCACACCGTCGCGCTTCTGGATGCGGTGGGGCCACAACCAGGGAATCGGCGAGGAGAGTCGATTCGTGGCCAATGTGGCCAAAGGCAGCGACGGCCAGGTTCGGCGGGAGTATGAGGAGATCCAAAATTATGCCCCCTTCCTGGATTATCAGACTACGGTCTCCCGCCAGGCACAATGGGGATCAGCCGTGGTCACGGCAGAGCATGTTTCCGAATTCGAGCAGGAGTCGCTTTTCGCCAACAATGAATCCTTTACCGATGGGGATAAGCGGCCCCAGATTTTGCCACGGGTGTCGTACACCGGCGGTTGGCAATCGGAATCGGGCCATCCCCTGGGCCTTGAGCTCTCGGCATTCATGGCCCGATTTATCACCGTCGACGGTGCCAGCGGTTTGGTTCGTTCGGCCAGTCCTGCTGTCAGCTATCCGGTGCGGATCGGCGGGTCCTTAGAGTTACGGCCTACGCTCGAACGCCGGTTCACCCGTTACACAGCCCTCGACGTGGCTGGGCAGGTTTTCGATACGGAGCCTGAGCAGCGCTTTGCGTGGCTCCAGGACGCCGAATCCCTGGGCAACGAAGCCGGGTTCGAGCAATGGTTGGCCGAAATAGAACTCCGGGGCCCAGTGGCGCGACGCTTCGACCAGGAAGAGGGCGATTGGGAAGCATTCAAGCACCGGGTCACGCCCCGGTTGATCTACCAGGAAATCGAAGACGTCGCGCAGCCATTGGCCGGGTTGTTGTTACGCCCGGATCCGGCCCTGAAATTGGTGACCTTGAGACTGGACAATGCGTTTTTGGCGCTGCCCCGTGCCACCGATGCTCTGGGCCGGAAGAACCCCAGTTCCATTGCTGAAATCGACTTGATCCAACGTTACGATTTGCTGCGAGGTGACAAGGGATTTGAGCCGGAAGGACCCCCATTGCCCGAACCCGGGGAAACCGAACGGGGCGAGCCGCTCCTGCCCGCAATTTTGGAGGCCCGGTGGGGAGGAAGGGGTTACAGCACGGATTTGTTCTTGAGATACCATCACCAGCTGAGCCGGTTTGTCGAATACAGAATCGGCCTGCGCGGAAACGTCTCGAGCCGGGGAACGATGCGGATCACCTATTCGGACAATGAAACCGAGTATGTCACGCCGGACAACAAGCTTCATCCCGCAGCAGCAGGACTGGGATTCGCCAGCACGATCGCGGGGCCGGATTGGATATCCTACGGATTCGATGGCGCGATTAATTTGCGAAACCAGCAGGTGCCTCTCGACCGGCGCATCACACGGGCAGGGCTATTTACCGACTATCATCCGGGTTGCTACGCCGTGCGCCTCAGCTATCTGGAACAGGTGGGCGTGACCCGCGAGTTCGACCGGGATCTGGGTCGAGACGTTCCCGTATTCTTCGTCAGCCGCCAGATCCTGCTCACGTTTACTATTGGCGGTGTGGCCACCGCCTCCCGCGGAATCTTCTTGTCCACGGAGTAGAAAATCTCATGTGGGGTCGAATCGATTCTCATTACACCCGCTGGGCCGTACGTGGAGCAGCGGGATTTATTGTGCTCGTCGTTTGTTTGGCCGCGGCGCCCGCCAATACCCCAGGCCAGGGGACCCCGGTCTCCCCGGGGAACGCGTTGCCACCATTGCCGGAACCCTCGCAGCGGTTTCGTCCCGCCAAGTCGCTGGGGTCCGGATTTGTCTTCCCTTATCCCGGTTTCCAAATGATATTGGGCGATCATTTCCTGTCGGTGCGTTCGGACAAGCTCAACAAACGGCTGGGAGCCGGCGGGGGCTTTTCCGATGGGGCTTCGGTGGGCGTGGATCTGGTGGGTGAAATCTTTCGGGCCGGCTACATCCACCAAGCCTATCGCAACGAGCTGCCCAAAGGCACCACCTATCGCGACGTTCCGGTAACCATCCTGGCCATCGATGCGGATCAGATTTGGGCCTACGCGGGCTTGAGAGTATGGCAGCGGTTCTACATCGGTCCCGGGCTGGCCGTGCAACGGCGACGCATTCGAGTTACCGCGGAAGATACCGGTCTGGGGGAGAAATCAACCACAGAGTCTCTTTTTACCTTGGGAATTCTGTTCGAGTACGCCTTTGCACTTCCCTTTTTCCTCCAGATTCGGCATACGGCGGACTTGCCCGGAAATGCGATCGAGGTATCCGGGCAGACCCTGGTGCTCTCTTACATCATACCGCTTTAACCTGGATGGCACCGTCCCGGGTCGCCGGGTGCCATCTGCCGGCGTCTGGGTTGTGACCGACTCCGCGCGGTACGGCAGACAACCCAAAAATTGCGAAAACGGCGGGGCAATGGTTTGACCAGCCGGTAGATTACGGATCAATCGAAGTGTTGCGGATAGATTGTGGCGAATTCGCCGGATAATTCGATCCTGTGAAACGACGAGGGATCGTCCGGTCTCGGGTTGCGGGTGGTCGAGGCCGAATTCACCAGCCGTAGGGGATGATCGCCATTTTCCACAGTGATGATCCAATTCGTGTGGACATGTCCATGAAGATAGAGATCGACGTGCTTCCGCCGCAGCCAACGGAAAACATCTTCCCGATTGATCAATTCGTGCAGGTGCGGGGAGGAAAAATTTTTCGGCGAAGCCACCGGATAGTGATTGGCCACCACGACTCGGGCATTCGCGGGCAAGGTTGCCATCCAGGCTTCCGTAGCCTCGAAGGTCTCGCGCCGCACCTCTCCGGTCGCGTTCAGCGGTGGCGTCGCCCGAGTGCTGTCCCATCCCACCAGCCACCAAATATCGGTCAATCGCCGGGTCACAATATCGGAGTCGCCAAAAAAGCGTCCGAAACGAGCACGATAGGCGGCCCAAGACTCAGGATCCGCGACGTACCGATCGTGATTGCCCGGTAGGATCGTGACCCGCTCCGCGCCCCCCTGGAGGAGGGGTGCCAATGTCTCATGGGCCAGTTCAAATTCCTCCTCTAAGGAAAGTTGGGTCAGGTCGCCCGTAATCACGAGGTGATCCCATTCCATCGCCTGCAACGTCGTCACCAGGAGCCGGGCGCGGTGCAGAGGATAGTCCTTCTTCCGCATTAAAAAAAAATTTGCCGCGCCGATTCCACGTTTGGAGAACCATTGGGCCGCGGTACGCGGTAGACAAGAAAAATGCAGATCGGAAATATGGATCAATCGAAACGGATCAGACAAGCGAACACTCTGGCTATTGACAAAATTGATTTTAGTCCGGTTTGGGCTTATGGACCGGGTTGCAGCCTTCGTTTGTGTCTGGCGGAGCAAAAACGGCACCAGTACTCTCGGATTTTTGCCCTGGGACCATGGAAACCGCACTCGACATAGCGAGCATAACATTTGCGGTCACGATTTTGTTTGGCTTGGGCATGCTGGCGTTTTGGGCTTGGTCGTATTTTGGCCACGATCGGTTTGCGATCAAGCAACCCATCCTGGAGCGATTGCCCACGATCGCCCTGGACCAGGCCCGTGACGCTCTGGAGCGCATGAAAGCGCATTATTATCGCACCTCCGGTGCCAGCCGCACTCCGCTGGGGCACGATATTCACCGGCTGGAGATGCGCATTCAATTTCTGCAGAAGAAAACGGACGAGGAGCAGTTTCTCTATTATCAGCTTGGCCGCCGCCGGGACCAGACTTGGCACCAATGGGAGAAGGCATTCGGCCAGATGAACGCAAAGGAGCGAACGGCGCGGCAGGTTTCGCGCACACTGCTTAGCG
Organism: SAR324 cluster bacterium; assembly: GCA_022574555.1. GTDB lineage: Bacteria > SAR324 > SAR324 > SAR324 > JACQKK01 > JACZRV01. The sequence goes on along the minus strand of JACZRV010000002.1, from coordinate 129 downwards.
ATGTGGTCGGGAAATACCGCGAACTGGATCGCGCCCTGGAGACAGAATGGCATCAGGCCATCGCGAGGGACCACTTGAATCTTGAAGAGTTGCGGGCCCAGGGCGTTTTGGCTTCCCAGGTCGTGGATA
>JACZRV010000150.1 GCA_022574555.1 SAR324 cluster bacterium | reverse complement strand
GGAGCGAGATAGAAATACCACCCCGCGAGCGCGCCCCCCGCCAGAATCACCACGAGCGCCGCGGCCAGCGCCCACTTGCGCCAGAACCGCCCCGCGGCCCGCTTGGCCCGCACGACCCGATGGGCAGCCGATCCTGGTGTGGATAACACCCGGAAGACTCGAACCGGCTCGGCGATGTTCTTGACCGATCGCTCGCCCAGGTCCTCGTACTCCAGGGGCAGCTTGTTTCTGACCTGATCGTATGCGCCCCTCGAGATGCAAATCCCTCCCGGTTCCGCGATGCTCTCCAGCCGTGCGGCTACATTGACCCCATCCCCGTAAATGGCGTCGTCCTGCACGACCACGTCCCCGGTGTTGATGCCGATGCGGAAATCCATCCGGCGGTGTCCCGGCATTTCGGCGTTCCGTTCCGCCAGTTCCCGCTGGATCTCCACAGCGCCGGCCACCGCATCGACCACGGATGCGAACTCGGCCATGATGGCATCGCCCTTGGCGTCCACGACACGGCCGTGATGCTGTTGAATGTAGGAAACGAAGACTTGGCGAAATTCGGTCAGCGTTCGCACAGTGGCCGGCTCGTCGTCCCCCATGAGACGGCTGTACCCGGCCACGTCCGCGCAGAGGATCGCGGTGAGCCTGCGTTCGACGGTGGATGGTTCCATGGCTGGGCCTTGGGCCAGGAAAGGCGAAATGCGGAGATTTCCCGCCACCCCAAAAGACCAACAGGGGCGGGGAAAGTCAAATAAGGAAGGGGTCTCCGACATTCCCCCCCCCGCAAGGAGCGTAGGGGCGCACGGCGGTGCGCCCGGTGTACCGAACCGCGCATGGAGGGCGCACCGCCGTGCGCCCCTACATTCAAGACCGATTCTACTTCCGCCCCACGCCCTTGAAGAAGTTGTAGCAGAAGGTGCCTTCGGGGGGCGTGCCGGTGACGTGGAGATCGGCGATGCCGCGCTGCCAGGTTCCCTCGTCGATCAGTCCCCATGCGATAGCCTGCTCGTGAACGCCTTGCACCATGGGGATGATGGTCTTTTTCACGAAGCCGTCCATCAGCTGCGGCCGGTTTTCGTCGCAGTAGACCATGCGTGGCGTGACGCTCACATCGCTCAGCCCGGCGCCGCGGAGCAGGGGATAGAGCTCGCGCCCGATGAGGGAATTGGCGCCCAGCCGGGCCTGGACCTCGATCAGGCAGTTCCACGCACGCCGGGCCGCTTCGGTTTGGGGGTGGAAGTAACAGGAGCCGTGATCCCCCTCGATCACGGTGGCCGTGCCCCCCGGCTTGAGCACGTTCAGGATGGACGCCAGCGCCCCGCGCGGATCGGTCATGTGCTCCAGCAGAAAGCAGATGAAGACGTGGTCGAAACTGTCCGGCGGGAAGGGCATGCGGAAGAGATCGGCCCGCGCGAAGGCGACATGGCCCAGGCCGCTTTCGCCGCGGATGAAGCGCTGGGCCGTGGCGATGGATGCGGCGGACAGGTCGATGGCCGTGAACCGCGCCCCGGGGCTGCGCCGCGCCAGGATCACCGTCGTCGCTCCCACACCGCAGGCGACCTCCAGCACCGTCTGGCCCGGCCCGTAGCGGGTGTCGTGGTGCATGAGCTGCTCCAGGGTGCTGGCCTGGTCGTGCAATCTAACCCGCTCGCGGTCGGTGAAACCGTGGACGTAATCGTTCATTGCCGCTCTCGGTCTGGCGCAGGCCCCACGGGCGTATTCCGCCCCGGCGCGCCGTTTCCTATATCCCGTGCACCGCCATTACCCCGCGCACCGCCATTGGGCCCTTCCTCATGGGAAACTTTCCCCGATCCGCCGGGTTCGTCAAGCAAAAGGATTGGCCGTGGCGCGGACGAATCGTGGCCGGTGCTCACCCGTGGCGCTTGTCGGGCCATCCTGCAACGTCTATCTTGAATGGTTCATGGGACCCGGTCGCGTTTCGGTGCGCATTTCCGTGGCGGCCACCGATGGCCGGCTGCGGCGCAGTGTTCCTTGCGTCGTGGACACTGGCAACCGGGCCATCCAGCAACGGTTAAGGAGGATTCCGAAAAGTCATGAGTCAGGCCCACATGCGAGTACTTGCGGAAATGGAATTGGGGCGCGATCGCCGGCGGGCGGGCCTATGCGCCCTGGCTGGGTTGGCATGCCTGGCCATGGCAATCCTAGTGCTGGTCCCGGCTTCAGCACCGGCCCAGAAAAATGAGGCCGCGGCCCAGGTCGCGGACAGTGACGCGCCGTCCACCGTGAACGATCCCGCGACGCTCAAGGCAGGCAAGAAAGTCTTTGCGGTGCATTGCTCCCGCTGCCACGGCCTCACGGCCTTGGGCTCGTTGGGCACTTCGGGCGCCGGACCCAATTTGCGTGACGCGGAGTGGCTCCACGGGAGCAGTTACCAGGACATCCTGCGCATCGTCAACGAGGGAGTCTCGGGCAAGACCATGAATTCATGGAAGCGCACGTTGGGCACGGAGCGTGTCGAGCAGGTGGTGGCGTACGTTTATTCTATCCGGTTCACGGATTAGCGGCGCCGCTTTCCGTTGACACCGTTAGTGACGCGCAGCTCGCCGATCACGCAGATCACGCAGATCACGCAGATCACGCAGATCACACCGATCACACCGATCACACCGATCACACCATCGCCAGGGCGGCGCCCGCCAATCCGGAGAGCAGTACCACCAGCCAGGGGGGCACGCGCCACATGGCGATCAGGCCGAAGGCGGCCAGCGCCAGGGCGAAGTCGAGGGGAGAATGGATGGCACCAAGCCAGACGGGATCGTACAGAGCCGCGAGCAAAAGCCCCACCACTGCCGCGTTGATACCCATCAGTACCGCCTGAGCCAGCCGATGGCCCCGCAGGATATTCCAGAAGGGCAATACCCCGAAGACGAGCAGCAACGAGGGCAGGAAGACCGCCCCCAGGCAAATGAGGCCGCTGGCCCAGCGCCACACCCCCGGCGGTGCCATGGCCGTGCCCAGGTAGGCGGAAAACGTGAGCAGAGGCCCCGGCACCGCCTGCACGGCGCCGTAACCGGCCAGGAAAGCGTCCTGGCCGATCCACCCGCGGGGTACCAGTTCGGCCTGCAACAAGGGCAGCACCACGTGGCCCCCGCCGAAGATCAGCGAGCCGGAGCGGTAGAAGCTGTCCGCGTATTGCAGCAGGGGATAGGGATACAGACCCGAGAGCACGGGCAGACCGGCCAGCAAGGCGGCAAAGAGCACCAGATACATTACCCCCGGCCCGACCCGGATCGTGGGGACGATCTTACCCGTTGGTGCGGAAGCAGCGCCCTGCAGCAGGCCGGCGCCCATCACCGCACCCAGGGCCATGGCCGAAACCTGGCCCACCGTGGTCGGCAGCACCAGCACCAGACCGGCGCAGATCAAGGCCAATGTGGCCCTCGGGCGGTCCGGGGCCATGCTCCGCGCCATGCCCCACACCGCGTTGGCCACCACCGCCACAGCCACCACTTTCAGACCGTGCAACCATCCCCCCGCCGATCGCGCCTCCAGGGCGGTCATCACCTCGGCGAAAAGGATCATGGCCACGGCGGAGGGCAGGGTGAATCCTGCCCAGGCGAGCAATCCGCCCCGGATGCCACGCAACGAGGCGCCCAATGCGATCCCCACCTGGCTGCTCGCGGGGCCCGGCAGAAACTGGCTCAGTGATACCAGATCGGCATAGGCCCGCTCGCTGACCCAACGGCGGCGCACGACGAACGCGTCGTGGAAATAGCCCAGATGGGCCACCGGCCCGCCGAAGGAAGTCAGCCCCAGCTTGAGGAAGGCCCAGAAGATCTCTCGCGCGGTGGGGCGCTGGTTGGATTCGTTCATTAATGGGTGGGATGGGGGCCAGTGAGATGGGCGCTGGTCAGTCGGCGGCGAGCCCGGCGGTAAGGTTCACCGGCGGGACGGATCGGGAACGACTTCGCCCAGGGGAGCGTCGCGGGCGCCGGGCGCGGGCCAGTCGGCGGGCCAGTCCTCCCGCCCGTCGTAGGCCTCCTGGGTGACGATGTGGCGCGGGTCTGCGGCGCGATAAGGGAAGAGCATGCCCTCCAGGTGATCGAATTCGTGCTGAAAGATGCGTGCTTCCCACCCCGCATACTCGCGGCCGATGCGTTCCCCGGCGGCGTTATAGCCCCGCACCGCCACAGCGGCCGGCCGGCGGATCCACCCGCGCAGTCCGGGCACCGAAAGGCATCCCTCCCAGGCCCAACACGACTCGCCGGAGACCGAGACGATCTCCGGGTTGATCCACGATTCCACCACGCTCTGAGGTTCGCCGTCGCTACCGGCACGCTCCACTGTCATCAAGAAAAACCGCTCGAACCAACCGATCTGCGGCGCGGCGATCCCAATCCCCAGATGGTTCACCATCGCCAGCTGCAGGATTTCCAGCCGGTCGCGAAAGGCCAACGAGGGGATGATCTCCACCGGCACCGGCACCGAGGGGCGCGCCAGACGGGGATCGCCCATCGTCACCAAAGGGGGGATCTGGGGGGATTGTTCGGTCATGACGGTCCTCGCGGCGGATTTGGGTCATCGTTTTTGGAATCGATCTCACCGGCTGATACCGGTTTGAGTAGGCTTTGCGGGTTCCCACGTGATTCACTCCACCACCAGCCGATGATAGCGCTTCTTGCCCACGCGGAGCAGGATGGCGCCGTCGATGGCGTGAGCGGCGGTGACGCGGAAGGTGGGGTCGCTCACCTTCTCGTTGTTGAGGCTGATCCCGCCTTGGGCGATCAGCCGGCGGCCCTCGCCTTTGGATTTGGTGAGTCCCACCTCGTTGAGGATGTCGGGCAGGGGCAGCCCCTCCGCCAGGCGCGATGCCTCCACCGTGGTGGTGGGCACCTGATCCAAATCGCCGCCGCCGCCGAAGAGGGCCCGCGCGCCGGTCTGGGCCTTTTTAGCCTCTTCTTCGCCGTGGATCAGTTTGGTGGCCTCGTAGGCCAGTGCGGCCTTGGCCTTGCGCAAGTCGGCCCCTTGCAGCGCAGCCAGATGCCGCACCTCGTCCATGGGCAGCAGGGTGAAGCAGGCCAGACACTTGCCCACGTCGGCGTCGTCGATATTGACCCAATACTGATAGTAGTCGTAGGGCGCGGTGCGGTTGGGGTCCAGCCAGACGGCGCCCTGTTCGGTTTTGCCCATCTTGGCGCCCGAGGCGGTGGTGAGCAGGGGAAAGGTCCAGCCCCACACGGTCGTGCGTTCCATCCTGCGCACCAGGTCCACGCCCGAAATGATGTTGGCCCATTGGTCGTCCCCGCCCATCTGGAGCACGCAGCCGTAACGCCGGTGCAGCTCGAGGAAGTCGTAGGCTTGCAGCAGAGGATAATTGAACTCGATGAAGCTGAGCCCGGTTTCCATTCGCGTGCGGAAGGTCTCGAAGGTCAACATGCGGTTGACCGAGAAATGGGGCCCGATCTCACGGAGGAAATCGATGTAGCGCCACTCGCGGAGCCAGTCGGCGTTGTTGACGAGAATCGCGCCCTCCTCACCCCTTTCAGGATCGCCCATGTCCAACAGTTGGGCCAATTGGCCCGCCAATCCCGCGATGTTGTGTTCGAGCTGCTCCTCGCTGAGCATTTGGCGCATTTCGTTCTTGCCGGTGGGATCGCCGATCATGGCCGTACCGCCACCCAGCAGGGCGATCGGCTGGTGTCCCGCACGCTGGAAATGCACCAGGGACATGAGGGGGATCAGGTGACCCACGTGGAAGGAATCGGCGGTGGGATCGAAGCCGATATACCCGGTGATCGGACCCTCGGCGGTCCGGCTTTCCAGCGCCCCTGCGTCGGTGCATTGCTGAAAGAATCCCCGCTCCCGGTATAGTTCCCAGATGCTCAACGCTGATCTCCTTCGCTTTTTGCCATGGCGGCGGTTATCATTGGCCCGCAGCCGGCCCTGTCCTGGGGCGGTGCTGACTTGGCACGGATCTGTCCCGGCGCGGTCCGGTTATTGCGTAACGGGGCCATCGTTGGGGTGCCCGCGCACCCCGCAGGGCATGGACGGCGATCCAAATTCCCATTCCGCGGCACAAATGGCAATTGTCCCCTGGTGTGGGCGCCAAAGGGTAGCCGCCGGGCGGCTTTTCCCGGCAGCCAACTGGCGGTTTGTCCTGGCAGGGGCCTTGGGGGACGCGGCGCACTAACCCACATTCGAATACCAGACGGAAATTCTTGGGGTCTCGCTTTGCCGAAAGCCCCAGAAATCAATGTTTTCAGCAATTTGGGGAGCCCAACAGGCGTCGTAATGGCTATTATCTATGGATTTCAACCAGTAATTCGGGTAGGGGGGATGTTAATCGCTTTCAGTAGTCGTAAGAAATTCCAAATGGGCAATGCATGTGCCAATAAGCACCGAAATAAGCACCGAAATAAGCACCGGACGACACCATGCCCAATAAGGCGGAAACCATGAAAGCCGTCGTTATTCATGAAGCGGGCGGTCCGGATGTCCTGAAAATCGAGAGCCGGCCGATTCCGCACGCGAAGGCCGGATGGGTTCTCATAAAGGTGAAGGCCTTCGGCCTGAACCGCTCTGAACTTTTCACCCGCCAGGGACATTCCCCAAACGTCGGCTTCCCGCGCATTCTAGGCATCGAAGCGGTCGGGTTGGTCGAGGCGGCGCCGGGCGGCGAGTTCCAGACTGGCGATAAAGTCGCCACCGCCATGGGCGGCATGGGGCGCGCCTTCGACGGCGGCTACGCTGAGTATACGCTGGTGCCGGCGACACAAGTGCAGATTCTGCAAACCGAACTGGACTGGCCCACTCTGGGCGCCTTGCCGGAGATGATCCAGACGGCCTGGGGCGCGCTGCACACGGCCCTGCGGATCGCACCGGGCCAAACGCTGCTCATCCGCGGCGGAACGACCTCGGTGGGGCTGGCGGCCGCGCTGCTGGCTAAGAAGCACGGTCTACGGGTTATTTCGACGACGCGGAAGCCCGAACGCGAGGCGATTCTGCGCGAGAACGCCGCCGACGATGTGATCATCGATGGAGGCGCCATTGCGGACGAGGTGCGCCAGCGCGTCCCCGGCGGTGTGGATCGTGTGCTCGAGCTCGTTGGCACGACGACCCTCCTCGACTCGCTGCAGTTCGCGGCCAAACATGGCGTCGTCTGCATGGCCGGGATGGTTGGCGATCGCTGGGAAGTCGAGAGCTTCAGCCCGATGGGCGCGATCCCGACGGCGGTTAATCTCACCACCTATGCCGGGGACGCCGAGGATTTCATGGCAACGCCGCTCCAGGAAATAATCGGCGAGATCGAGCAGGGTCGGGCCAAGGTGCCGATTGGTAGGGTTTTCCCCATCGGCGAGATCGTCGAAGCACACAGAATCATGGAAGAAAACCGGGCGCAGGGGAAAATCGTCGTTGTGCCTGACTGATCCCCATACAATGAGGACATCGAAGGGGATTACGCGTCCGCCGTCGGGATTGAGGGAGGAGGCGCATCAAGGAACACCCAGCCCATGACGCCCACGAGGGACGACCTGCGCACGCTCGTCAGATCGTTGACCGGCGACGCCGTGATAGCATTGGAGCCCATGGCCGGCGGCGGTTCATCCCGCCGATTCTATCGCATTCGCAGCGGAGAGGGCCTTTACGTGGGGGCCATCTGTTCCCAGATGGCCGAGGCGCGGGCCTTTCTGGGCTTCACGGAACACTTCGCGGCCAAGGGCATCCCCGTGCCGAAAATCATCGGCCGGAGCGATGACGGCGCCCTATACGTTATGGAAGACCTGGGTCCGCATACCCTGGCTGCCCGTCTGGCCCAATGGCGCGGCCAACCCGAGGGCCACCAAAGGTGCCTGGCCGCCTTGCGCGAGGTGGTGCGCTGGCTGCCGGTGATACAAATCGATGGCGGCGATGGATTGAATTACGGGCTCTGCCACGAGGGTGCGGAACTGGACGCCGAGGCCTTCCGCGCGGATCTGGCACAATTCGTCGAATGCTACGCCAACCGCGTCGCCCTATCCCACGGCCCGTCGACCGAAACCCTCAAGGATATGCGGGCGCTGTCCGAAGAGCTGGGCCGGCTCGACCGGAAGCATTTCTGCTACCGCGATTTTCAGACTCGCAACATCATGTGGCACGACGAGGCGCCGGTCTTCATCGATTACCAGTCGGGGCGCCACGGGCCGCTGGCCTACGATCTGGCGGCACTGTTGTACAGTCCGGACAGCGGTCTGGACGACCCTGGGCGCACAATCCTGATCGGCGACTATCTGGACGCATTGAGCGCCCGCGGGGTGCGCCGCTCCCGCGATGGGTTCGAGCAAGAGCTTTACCTGGCCGTCACGGTCAGGCGTCTGCAAGCCCTGGGGGCCTATGCGCGCCTGGCTTACGGTCAGGGGCAGACGCAGTATCTGGAAAAAATTCCCCCCGCGTGGGTTGCACTCCGGTCATTGCTGGAACGAAATCTGATTTGCGCCGCAAGGCCCGCCCTGCGGAAATGGCTGCTGACGTTGGCGTCGAGTGGCTTCAAGGACCGTGAATCGGGAAATCAAGTTTTGGGATCGAGCCCTGGCGAGTGACGCCGGAGGCGATCCCCCCTCCCCTGCTCCCTGATCGTCCCCGTGGCAATCCTTAACTCAAATTACCCGGATGAATCACGAATCTCCTGGTCCAGCTTCAAGATTCCGTATATTATAACAGCAAGTTAGGATACGAAACTGATCAATGGCCGGGAGAACCCAATGGGTGAAAGACGCAGGGAGGCGTTTCGGGTCAGATTCGACCGCTCGGTGAAGATCGGATTCGCGGCACAAAGCGCCCCCGGGCGTCTCGGGATCAGGCTAGCCGGCGGGTGGGGGGCTGCCCGTCCACGGCATAGGGTGGCCGGAAACGGCCTGTGTTCTTTTCCTCGGCCGAAGGGCCGACAAGCACCGCCACGCCTACAAGCGCTCCGTGAGTCGCTGGCTGTAGGTTGAAATCCTCCTACCTTTGAAAACGGTTGTTTGCCGGCATCCTGAGGAGCCGGTGGGCCTGTCGTTCGAGGCATGATGTAAAAGAAACTTGACATAAGGTAAAAAATAATTTACTCTATGTCTATAACATTTTACATAGGAGCATCGAATGTCATTCCAAGAGAAGTTTAGGTGGGTCTATCTGGGGGTCGCGGTGGTCACGAATTTGGGCTACATCGCGATCATCCTCGGGCGGGCACAAAGCACCCCCATCACCGAGGTGTCTTATGCATGGCCGATGATTGGGGCCATCGGCGTCACGATCGTGGCGACTATCGTGGGCAGTATCTTGGCCGCGATCGCCGAGTACAGGGCAGGGGGAAGGAGGTTTGAGGCTGACGAGCGGGACGC
>JACZRV010000149.1 GCA_022574555.1 SAR324 cluster bacterium | reverse complement strand
CGGCCAGTTCCGTGCAGAGGCGTTCGGCGAACAGGAGCACCAGGGGAAGGGGCCAGTAGCACGGTGCCCAGCCTTTTCCTCCTTCCCACCAGGGCACCTGCCAGAATCCCGTGACCCCCACCCGGCCCTTTTGCACCTGCTCGACGGTCCAGGTTTCGCGCTCCTCCGGCGATGCGAACCGGTTCTTGGGGTAGATCGACTGGAACGTGGTCTTGCATCGATTGTCGAACGTACGGTAGGTGCCGGGGTCCTGACTGCGGGTCACCTCCACCAGCCCGATATCCGAGGCGAATTGGCGGATGCTGCGCGGTTCGCTGAAGTCGATCACGAATACGCGCTCTTCGGCGCTGGCTGTGGCCGCGACCGGCCATAGTCCCAGGGTGAACAGCGCCAGGGTGAAGAGCACCGCAATGGAGAACACCAGGCGGCGGCGGAAGGCCCATGCGACCCCGTTGATGGCCGATACACCGCGTGCGGCGATGGGGCCGCATTCGGTCTTCATCTCCCGCCTCCTATCGATTTCGTGACACCGCCGCCATATTCGACCGGCACAGGCACGATACGGCTTCCCACGCGTTCCTTTTTCAGAAGCCCTTCCCGCCGCGCAACGCTTACTATGTAACGCTTACAGGGGGACAGAATTGGAACCCCCGGCGTCAAGCACAGACGCTCCGCCATCCTGATAGCCGACGTGGCCGGATTTTCGCGCCTGATGGGCGACGGCTTAGCGGAAGACCAGGTGCACATCGGCCATGGGCTTGACCTCGCCCACGAGCACGGCGTGAGAGATGCCCTTGGCGTGCAGATCGTCGAGCAGGGGCTGGGCCGCTTCGGCGGGCACCGCCATGAGCAGCCCTCCGGCGGTCTGCGGGTCGACCACGATCTCCCGCCGCGCGGCCGGCCACTCGCTTTCGTAGCGGGTGGTGAAGTCGACGTACTCGTGGTTGGCCTCGTTGACCCCGGTGGTGACGCCGCGGCGGTACATCTCCAGGGCCTCGTCCATGACGGGCAGGGATTCCAGGGTGAACTCAAAGGTAAGCCCCGCGCCGTGGGCCATCTCGAAGGCATGACCCGCCAGACCGAAACCGGTCACGTCGGTGCAGGCGTGGATGGGGTGGGCGGCCATCACCTCCGCGGCCGCCTTGGCCAGGGTGGTGATCTGTTCCAGGCAGGCTGCCATGGCCGCCTGCGAAACCCAGCGTTTGCGGTTGGCGTTGAAGAGCACGCCGGAGCCCAGGGGTTTGGTGAGGATCAGGCGGTCGCCCGCACGGGCGGTGGAGTTGCGCCAGATCTTGTCCGGGTGTACCAGGCCGTTGACGGATAGCCCGAATTTGGGCTCGTCGTCCTCGGTGGAATGGCCGCCGGCCAGTACCGCGCCCGCCTCGGTGATCTTGTCGAGCGCGCCCAAGAGGATGCCGCTGAACGACTCGGGCGGCAGATCCTCTGAGGGAAAGCCGATCAGGTTGTAGCAGGTTATCGGCCGCGCCCCCATGGCGTAGATATCGTTCAGGGCGTTGGTGGCGGCCACCTGACCGAAAAGAAAGGGATCATCGACCGGCGGCGTGATATAATCGGCGCTGATCACCAGGGCTGTATCGTCGCTGAGACGATAGACCCCGGCATCGTCGGACGTCTCCAGGCCGACCAGCAGGTTGGGATCCTGCGGTGGGGGCAGCTTACAAAGCGCGTCCGATAGTCCTACCGGACTGAGCTTGGCCGCTCACCCGCAGGTCTTGGACAACCCGGTGAGGGTCTTCTTCATCATGAACCGAGGCAACATAAACCAAACCTTCAAATAGTATTTGAAATCATCAACCGAACAGGAAGCCCGCCCATGGCGGACAAACTTCATTTTAACATCTAACCGGCGGGCCGACAACGACTGCGCGAGCCGAGGGCTGGCTTCTGGCGAAAGATATTGCCCCCAATCCCGTCTCCGGCCGTGATCCGCATCACGGATGGCGGCGGGGCTTGCGGGAGATGATGGAGTAGGCAGGAGAGTAGATTCGTATTAAAAGGTACAAGCGTTTAAAAGTGTAACCGCGTATGAACCAATCCCAGAAAACGATGGCCGGCCTGATCGCCATGACGGTGGTGGTCGCGGTGGCCGTGGCGGCCCTCACAGTATGGATCGGATCGCCGGTGGCCCGTCAGGGTGCCGATCCTCCGGCCGATTCCGGGACCCCTTCCACTGCCGCCGAGCGCCCGGATGGGGCCCAGCCCGCGGGTTCCTCCGGGCCAATGCCAGAACTGGACACCCTGCTGCGCAACCAGCTCTCCAAATTGCATTCGTTGCGTGGTGCGGGCCTAACGCCGGATCGCCTGAGCGGCAAGGTGGTGCTGGTCACCTTCTTCGCCAGTTGGTGCGGGCCGTGCCGCGTGGAGCTGGATCACCTGCAATCGGTGCAGATGATTTACGGCGACCGCGGCGTGGAGGTGGTGGCGGTCAACCTGTTCGAGGACTTCGACGACCTCTCCGACCAGCGGCGGCTTGCTGCCTACCTGGACCTGCTCGATCCCGATTTTTCCGTGGTCAGGGGCGACGACGCCATTTCGGCCGCGTTCGGTACGGTGCGCCGTATACCCACCCTCTACGTATTCGACCGCCAGGGCCGGTTCGTCAGGCGGTTCACCAATGCCCGCGGCGGCCAGCAGTCATCGCCCGACTTCGAGGGCATCAGCGCCGCCATCGAACCGTTGCTGTGAACCGGGCCACGGGGTCCACCGGTGCTCACCCCGCCGCGGATTCCAACACGGATTCCAGCGCCGAATCCACCAGTGCGGCGATCTGCCCACGCCAGGATCCCGGCGGCGCCTCGACGTGGATCGTCTCGCCCGTAAAGGGATGATCGAAGGTCAGGGAGTGGCAATGAAGGGCATGACGGGGGAGGCGCAGTTGGTCGCGCAGCCGAGAAAAATCCTTGTGGGCGATCCAATCCAGGAAGACTCCTTCGTCGGGATGGTATTTCTTGTCGCCCACGATGGCATGGCCCTGATGGGCCAGATGAATCCGAATTTGGTTGGTCTTGCCCGTGAGTGGCTCCAATTCCAGCTCGCTGTAACGATCGTCCGCACCCGCAGCATGACGGACGACCCGGGTGATTGAAGTCACCGAATGCTCGCATGCCGCATCGGGCTCCAGACGCAGCTTGGTGGTGATCCGGGAGCCGGGATCGGGGACGATCCGCCCCGCGATGCGCGAAAGATCATCCGGAAACCAGCCGTGCACCAATGCGCGATAGACCTTGCGGATGGACCGGCGCTGGAAGAGCTGGTGAAAATGCTTGATCTCCGCCTTGCGTTTGGCGAAGACCAGCGGTCCGTCGGTTTCCAGATCCAGCCGGTGGATCGGCGTCAGTTCGGGATTGGCGAATACCTCCCGGTTGTGGATGGCCAGACTGGCGAAGTAGTAGGGGCCGCTGGGTGTGACCGGCACGCAGTCCGGTTTGTAGATCACCACCATCCACTGGTCCTCGTGCAACACCGTCGGCGCCTCAAGGCGGATGGGCTCGTCGTGGCGGGAATGGTGATAACTGATCAGATCCCCAGGCCGCGCCCAGGTCTCGTCCGTCACCGTGTCGTGGTTGAGCCGGACACGATGCGGATAGACGTGCTCGATCCACCCCGGCTTGAGCCAGTAGCGGTATCGCTGGCCAAGATAGGGCTTCAGGAGGCGTGCTTCGCCCTCGTAGGTGAAATGAAAAACATGACCGGCTGAGGTGTTGCGGAAGAGTTCCGATTCCGGGACGTGGTTGGGCATGACGCTATGGATAAACGGCCTGGGGCTCGCTAATAGGTCTAATAGGTCCCGCGCGGCCCGAAGGTTGCCCGCCAAGCCACCCAAAAAGGCCCCCTAATAAGGCGCCCAAATAAGACCCGCCCCGGTGAATCGCACTCCGCAGCCCTCAGGACGCCGGTTGGGCCGCGGATTCTGCGTGGGACTTGCGCCCCAGGTAGGCTTTCAGACCGTTGCTGGGGAGGGGATGGCCGAGCTGCTCCTGGATGAAAGCGCCCACATCGAGCAGCTTTTCCAGGTCGATGCCGGTCTCCACCCCCATGCCGTGGAAGGTATAGACCAGGTTTTCGGTGGGCACGTTGCCCGATGCTCCGGGGGCGTAGGGGCATCCACCCAGCCCGCCCACCGCACCGTCGAAGCGCGTGATCCCCATCTCCAGCGACGCCACCGCATTGGCCACGGCGGTGCCTTGGGTATCGTGAAAGTGCATGGTCACCCGCTCGGCGTCGAGCAGTTCCAGCAAGCGCTCCAAAAGCCGCTTGACTTGCAGGGGATTTCCCACACCGACCGTGTCGCCCAGGGAGATGCCATCCGCGCCGTAATCGAGCAGTTCCCGGGCGATGGATACCACGCGATCCGGATCGACCTCGCCCTCGTAGGGGCAGCCGAACGCCGTGCTGATGGCGGCCTGGGCACGCATGCCCCGCCGCTTGATCTCGGGGATCAGCTCGGCGAATTGGGTCAATGTCTCGTCGATGGATTTATTGATGTTCTTCTTGTTGTGAGTCTCCGAGGCGGACATAAAGACCGCCGCTTCCTGAATTCCCGCAGCGGTGGCGCCTTCCAGCCCCTTCATATTGGGCACCAGGGCCGTCGTCTCCACGTCGTCCATGTGGGAGAAACGCTTGCCGATTTCGGCACAGTCGGCCAAGGGCGGAATCCACTTGGGATGGACGAAGGATGTGATTTCGATTTTGTTCAGGCCGGTGGCGGCCAGGCGCCGGATGAATTCGGCCTTGACCTCGGTGGGAACCCACTCGGGCTCGTTCTGCAGGCCGTCCCGCGGGCCGACTTCGGTGATCGTCACCCGTTTGGGCAGTTTCTCGAACATGGCGCCTCTCCGCGTCTAGGGGGAATCGTTGCCGGAAAAGTCTACCCGATCGCACCAACACGGGCAAGGTTCGCCACCACGCTGGGGGCGCAAGGCCAAGCCAATACGGCATTCTGACGGCCAAACCTCAGAGTTGCACCACGGGCTGCCCGGCGGGCGGCTAACCGTCTGCGAGTTGGCCACCCGTTTCGGGGAGAGGCTTGCGCCGATCTCGCAGAAGTGGGGCACCAAACTTGTACAACATCATGCCTCCCACCATGGCGCCGACGAAGATCAATACCTGGGGCAAGCCGCCGGCCAGGGAGGTCACCGCCGGACCGGGGCAGAAGCCGCCCAGCCCCCACCCGACGCCGAAGATTCCGGCTCCCGCGACGAGCTTGCCGTCGATGGCCCCACTGTTGAGGGAGACCCCGGCGGTGGCCGGCGACGGCCGGGAGCGCCGTCGGGCATAGCGCAGGAGCGGAATTTGAACGGCAAGGGCGCCGCCCATGACGAAGGCCAGGCTGGGATCCCAGGCCCCGAAGACGTCGAGAAAGGCGATGATCTTCTGCGGCTGGGTCATGCCGCCGATGCCGAGCCCGAGGGCAAAGACCACGCCGGAGAAGAATGCGGCAGCCGATTTGCTCATCAAAGGTTCCCTCCCAGCAGATGGTTGACGATGAAGACCGTGGCCGCGCCGGTGGCCATGAAGGTCACGGTGGCGACGAGGGATCGCAGCGAGAAGCGGGCCAATCCGCAGATGCCGTGTCCGCTGGTGCAGCCGCTTCCCAGCCGCGTGCCGAACCCGACGAGCAGGCCGGCCAAGGCCAGCACGGCGAACGACGCGTCGATCGAACCGGGAAAGGCCTGGGGATAGACAAAGAGCAGCAGGACGCCGCCCGCGGCGAGGCCAACCAGGAAGATCCAGCGCCAGCCCACCTCGGCGGCGTTGAGGCTGAGCCCATGTCCCAGGATGCCACTGATGCCGGCGATCTTGCCGTTGAACAGAATGAGCGCGCCAGCGGCCAGGCCGATCAGCACGCCTCCGGCGGTGGAGGCCAATGGTGTGAATTCAGTCATGTCTCCGCTCCGATTCCGTGAGAGGCGGAAGTCATGCACCCGCCTCGCAGTGAGTTGGATCAAGTCCTTCTTTGGTAAGAACCTACCTCGCAACATGCACGACGTCAACAATTTACTCAATAAATTCAATATCTTACCATCATAGAGCAACAGTATCCCCGGACAGTGTGACAGTGCCGCCATGCATCTCCGCGGTGACGGGTCCACGGCGGGTTACAAGAATGGGACCTTCCAGGAGTCACCGCATCCGCGAAGCGCTAAAGTCCGCGGCTTATTCGCCGCTAAATGAATTGGACGGAAAAATGCGTTCGGGCCACGTGGCGAAAGCACTTCAGGCCTAAAATCAGCCCGCGCCTTTCGCGCGAGCCCTATCAATGAGGAACCGATGAGAAAATGGATCGTTTTGGTGCTCCTGATCGTGCTCGCGGGATGTGCGGAAGAGACCAAGTTGGAATCGGAACAAGAGGAGGAGTCCACCGAATCCGGGACATCGGCAGAAGGCGGCAGCTCTGAAAGCGACGGTGGCGCCGGTAATACGTCGTCCACCAACCCATTGCTCGTCTACAATTTCGACGATGGCCTGGCACCCGAGGGATTCAATTCGGTGGGCGACGCGAGTTGGTTCGTGGACGAATATCGCAGCTACAGCCCAACGTACAGCGCCGGATCCGGAATCATCGCCGATTCCCAGATCTCGTGCCTGGTACTGGAGACCGGCGTCCCCACATCGGCGATATCCTTCTATTTCAATGTCAGTACGGAACCCGAATACGACGGGCTGGTATTTATAATTGGCGACGAAATCCTCGACGGTTGGAGCGGAGAGTGGGACTGGACAGACAAAACGTATGAGCACGTCAGTGGACTGACTTCATACTCCTGGTGTTTCACGAAAAATGAGAGTCTCTCGGCGGGCGTCGACGCCGCCTGGGTCGACGAAATAAAACTCTACGAGTGACCTTGCGGGCTCCTGGCCGGAGCCTTCGGTCTGCTCCATTCGATTATTTGTCGTTGTTTTTAGTGTCGGGTTCCAAGAGCTTTTCTTTCAATTTCGGCGGAATGCGATCATACGCATTCCTTATATCCATTGCTTTCGTGGATGCAATGACGCTGTAGTTCGTTACTCCGAGATCCGTAACACCGAGGTCGGTTACTCGCTCGATATATCCCCTTTCATCGAATATCCGGATGACAGCAACCCTCTGCAGTTCCCCACGGGGTGGTTTCTCCAAAATTCCCCACGTGTCCGGGTCCTGCAGTGGATTCCAGGGCGTGGTGATATAACCGTTGTCCGTCAAGTCCAGGAAACAGTCCAGAACGTGTTTTTTCCCAGCGAAAATAATGAGGGCCTCCAACTCGATGTCCGCATCAATACCGAATGTCGGACGGAGTCCCGCTCCGTCACGAGACAGATCCTTTGCGGTCACCCAGTTCCACCAATCTACAAAAGGTTTGGATATATTGAAAAATTTCATTGGCAATCGATTGCTGATTTATTCTTTATTGATACACTCTGGTGACCGGCATGTTCCAGGTTGAGAATATGTGCCCTGCGTCATCGAGCCCCATGACATCTGCGCGCCTATGCGTGGGGCGGCTGATCCGCCCTTACATTCGCTCGGGCGGCGTGATACCCAGCAGCGCCAGCCCTTCCCCCAGCAATCGGCCGCAAGCCGCGAAGAGGGCCAGACGGGCATCGCGCAGCTCGGGAGTGGGGGCATGCTTCACCGGGCTGGTGACGTAAGTGCGACTGAACGCCTTGACCAATTGGAAAAGCGCCCCGGCGACCAGATTGGGCCGCAACTGCGCCTCGGCTTGGCGGACGACCCGGTTGAAGTCGAACATCTCGCGGATCAGCGTCTTCTCGGTCTGCTCGGTGAGCAGGGAGAAATCGGCATCGGCACGGGGTTCGCCGGTCACCTGGCGCCGCACGCCGCAAATGCGCGTATAGCCATAACAAAGGTAGGTTCCGGTGTCGCCCTCGGTCTGTAGCCAATCCTCCATATTGAAAACGATGGACTTGGCCGGGTCCTGCTTGACCATGCCGTAACGGATGGCGGCCACGGCGATGCGCCGTCCGGTCTCCTCGATCTCCTCGTCGCTCCAGTCGCCGCGGTGTGCCTCCAGGTAGTGTTCCGAAATGTAGGCCCGCATCTCGGCCCTCAGCCGGGAAAAGAGAATCACATTGCCGGCGCGGGAGCTCATCTTGCCCTCGGGCAGCATCACCAGGCCATAGGGCAGGTGGGTCGAGCGGGCAGCCTGGGGGTAGCCGAGTAGTTCCAGGGTCTTGAAGACCTGCCGGAAGTGGAGAGTCTGCTCGGCGCCCACCACGTAAATGGAGCGGCCGATTTGAAAGCGGTCGAACTTGATCTCGGCCAGGGCCAGGTCGCGGGTGGCGTAGAGCATCGTGCCGTCGGCCTTGAGCACGAGGAAAAAGCCCAGCCCGTGGGGCTCCAGGTCGACCCCCACCGCGCCCTGGGAGCGATGGAAGACGCCGCGCTGCAAACCTTGCTCCACGATCCTCCGCCCCGATTCCATTTCCGACTCATAGAAGACGTGATCGAAGCGCGCGCCGAGCCAGTCATAGATTTCGTCGAAGGTTTCCAGTGACCAGGGGCGGGTCTCCTCCCACAGCTGGAACGCCTCGCCTTCCCTGGCCTCGATCTGGCGGAGCACGGCGCTAATCTCGCTGTCGTAACGCTTCCTGTCTTCCGCTGTGGCATCTTGCAAGAGACGGGTGGCCGCGGTGTACAGCTCCCCGAGCCATTCCCCCCGCGCGGCGTGACCGTTTCCCCCTGGCGGTTCGCCGGTGCGGTGGGCGGCGTAGTACCAAAGGCACTTGGCGATGTGGGTGCCCACGTCGCCGATGTAGTTGGCCGCCACCACCTCGTTGCCGTTATAGCGCAGAATACGCACCAGGGCGTCGCCCAGGGCCACGTTGCGCAAGTGGCCCACGTGGAACGCCTTGTGGGTGTTGGGCTGGGAATACTCCACCATCACCTGCCCGAGTTCCCCGGCCGCATCCCGGTTGGCCTGAAAGTAGCTCCCGTCAAGAATCGCGGGAATCGTCAGCCCGGCCATGCGGGCGATATTCACGCGGAAGTTCAGATAGGGCCCTGCCGCGTCCACCGACGCGATCAGCCCGTCCCCATGGCCGTCCTTCGCATAGTCATCCTGCGCATCGCCGTTCAACCGGCTCCCGATGGCCGCGGCCAGCTCCTGGGCGATGGCCGGCGGCGACTTACGCAGCGCGCGCGCCAGAAAAAAGCACGGCACGGCGTAATCGCCCATGGCCGCATCCGGCGGCTGCTCCACCAGACCTTCCCGCATCTCCGGCTGGGGATCCACCCCCAGCCCCTCCAACTGCCGGTCAACCAGGGAGACGATGGCGTCGATAAATGGTTCCATGGGGAATAGTTCCATGGGCAATGGGATC
>JACZRV010000148.1 GCA_022574555.1 SAR324 cluster bacterium | reverse complement strand
CTGGAAAAGGCCATCAGGGAATTCATCGAGGTCAGCAACGAGAATCCCAAGCCCTTTAAATGGACCAAATCCGCCGATGAAATCCTCGAGAGCATCAAGCGCTATTGCAACCGAATCCTGGACGACCATAGGAATCATACTTTTGCAACGAACCTCTGAGTCAGGACACTAGATGTCTACTGGCGACATGGTCCCGCCCATTTCCCGCCACGCTTTCACTCCGCCACTGAGGAAGGAGACCCGCGGCAGTCCCATCCGTTGCACGGTCTGCGCTGCCAGTGCAGATCGGCCGCCGCTCGCGCAGTAAAACACGAATTCCTTGTCCTCCCCGAAGACCTCCTTGAATGCGGGGCTGTTGGGATCCACGTGGAGTTCCAGCATGCCTCGCGAAGCGTGAATGGCACCGGGAATTGTGCCGTCTCTTTGCAGCTCATGGCCGTCCCGAACGTCCACCAGCACGATTTCTCCCTTCCCCTGCAGATTCATTACTTCCTGCGGCGTGCGGCTGGCCACCTCTCCTTGTGCCGCGGACACCAGTTCCTTCATTCCCAATTTTATCATGGTCTGCACCCTTGTCGGTTGCGGCCGAGTCTCGCGGTCTGTTCAGTTGCGAGCTTGGCCGAATTTAACATGAACTGAATCGATCCGATCAGTGCCGGCCACTCCCTTGAAGTCTATCGTGGCTGGCTCATGGACCGATTCGCTTAGATCATTGATGGACGTTTCCCGGGTGCGTGCGTACGCCTCCGCGCGGGGGGCGACAAAACGCCGCATGATATCCGCCCATCATTGCGGCACCGCATCCGCCGTCAGGCTTTCGAGAAACGCCACCAGCGCGGCTTTCTCATTCCGCGTGAGCTCCAGCCGCTTGATGCGCGGATCGATGCCGTACCAGCTGAATCCACCCTTGTTATAGTAATCGACCACGTCCCGCAGCGTCTTGAACGATCCGTCGTGCATGTAAGGGGCGGTGAGCGCCACATTGCGCAACGACGGGGTGCGGTACCAGAACATCTGACCAACGTCGCGGCTCACCTCGAAGCGGCCGAGGTCCGCGGGCCGGTGTGGCGCATTTCCAACCAATAGCAATTGGGCGAACTGGGCACGCGTGGCGGCCGGCCCCCGGGTACGCCGCCAGCCCGTGCCGTCGTCGTGAAACTGGTTGTCGGTGAACAGGGCGTGGCTCTGATGCACCGTGTGACAGGTGGCGCAGTTGGCACGGCCGGTAAACAGCTCGAAACCCTGCTTGGCGGAATCGCCGATCGCGTCCTGCTGGCCCCCGTAATACCAGCGATCGAAGGGCGAATTCGCCGCGAGGAGCGTACGCTCGTATGTAGATATGGCTTGTGCAAGCCGCTCGGTGGTTGGCCCACCCCCAAATGCCTTTTCGAACAGGCCATCGTAGTCACGTGCTCCGCGGATTGTATCCAACACGGCAGAGAGCGACGAATTGGCCATTTCTTCTGGTGAGATCAACGGGTCAAGTGCCTGGGCTTCGAGGGAATCCCTGCGGCCATCCAGAAATACGGACTGCAGATAGGCGGCGTTCAGCACCGTCGGCGCATTCCGCCGCAACTCAACTCCCCCGTGGCCAATCGATCGCGCACGCCCGGTTACCGTGAATCCCTGCTCTGGCAGGTGGCACGTGCCGCAGGACATGGTGCCGTTGGCGGAAAGCCGTGGATCGAAAAACAATTTTCGGCCCAGCAGAATTTTTTCCACGGAAGGTGGATTGGCGCTGGGAAACGGTACGGCCGGCAGCCCCAGGGGCGGATTGGCGATGCGCTGCAGTGCCTCACGATCCCTGTCTCCGTTCGGCGTTTGCGATTCGGCGCGCGCCTCGCCGGTGAAATTCGTCAACGACGCAACGACGAGAACCGTCACGATGGAAAGCCAGGCCTTCATACGCCATGCCTTCATAAGATTGCCTCCAGGTCAGAGCAGCGAATGACCGATCCGCCTATATACCAAGATTGCGCGCCCGCCGGCCAATCGTTCCGCTGGCCGCCATGCAGCCAGCCCTACGTTGAGCCGAAATTGGGATTGCCTGCAAACATCGACTCCGCAAGGAATGGGTAGGGTGATCTAGCCGCCATCATACGTGATCCGATAGATCCACCCCGTGGCGTCGTCGGAAACCAACAGCGATCCGTCACTCAATTCGGCGACATCGACCGGGCGGCCAATGACAGTGCGATTCTGCAGCCAGCCCTGGGCAAAGATTTCCTTGCCCGCCGGCAGCCCCCGGTCGTCGAACCGCACCCGGGTGATGCGATAACCGGTCGGGGTGGAACGGTTCCACGATCCGTGTTGAGCCACGAAGAGATCATTGCGGTATGCGGCCGGAAACATGCTTCCCCGATAGAAGTGGAGCCCCAGCGACGCGGTGTGGGCCTGGAACTCCACGACGGGGAATGTCACCGCACGGGGGGGTTCCGAGATTTTTCCGATATTGGTACGGTCCCGCCCGCCGCCGTACCAGGGGAAGCCAAAGTGAAGACCAGCCCTCGGTGCATGATTGAGCTCGTCGGGGGGCGAATCGTCCCCCATCATATCCACCCCGTTGTCGGTGAAATACAGCTCGCCGGTGACCGGATTGAAGGCCATCCCCACGGAATTTCGAATTCCGGACGCGTGAACGATGACATCAGATCCGTCGGGATTCATGCTCAAGATACTGTCATTTGGAGCGGTGGGCCGGCATACGTTGCACGGAGAGCCGAGGGCCACGAAGAGCCTTCCCCCCGGCGAAAAGGCCAGATCGCGGGAGCCATGGTGGCGATTGTCGGTCATGCCGTCGTGGATGACCTCCCATTGCAACTTGGAAATTGGATTTTTTTCGTCGAACTGAGCCCGGCGGATTTGGTGCTGTTCCGCTACGTACAGGTAACCTTCGTGGTAGGCCACCCCGTTGGGTGAGTTCAGATACCGTTCCAGCACGACCACGTCGTCGACTGCAAAATCCCCATCCCGGTCGATGATTGCCGATACGGTGCCTTGGGTGCGGCTGCCCACGACGATCACCCGAGACGACGGCAGCACCACCAGAGAGCGTGCATTGGGCACATGGGCGAACTTGGCAATAGCGAATCCCGGCGGGAGCTCAATCCGTTCTGCGAAATCGTCCGCCCACGCCGGGTTGACACTGAATAGGGGAATCATCATCGATGTGGCCAGGCCCATCAATCCGGCCGCGAAATGTCTAATCAGCACGAGATATCATCCTCCTGTCCGGGTTTCGATATATTCGTTGAGCCCATGGGCCGCTGTCCGCTGCCGGCTTAGGGGCGGTTTACGATGGCGCGGCCTATCGTGTTGCTGTCCGTACCGAACCACACGGCACCGGTCGGGGCATGATAGTCCATGTGCCGCACCGATCCTGCGCCCGAAGGGATGGGAGTCACGGAGATCAACCGCTCGGATCTGGTGTCGAACCCCACGAACATATTGGGCGAAACACCGGTTTCGACCACCCAGATGCGATCGCTATCGTCCGACGCCATGCCATAGGGCCGCGCATCCCGGCCCGAGGGCAGCGCCCACTCCTTGAACGACTTTGCCTGGGGGTCATACAATCCCAAAAAGCCTCGGCGGTAGTCCGCATACCAGATCCTGCCGTCGCTCGTGATTTCCAGGCGGCGGGGACGGGCGCCCTGGTGGGGGATCTCGTATTCGGTAAGTGCGAGCGTGACCGGGTCCACCGATGCAAGCTTGTTGGTGCTGAGCAATACAATCCACGGCGTACCGTCGGGCGCTATTTTGATGCCGTAAGGCCGCGCACGCGAGGTCGGCACCGCAATGAGGTCCACTTTCCGGCTGCTCACATTCAGCCGTCCAATGAAATTGCCGCCCTGAACGGTGAACCAAATGTGCTGCTGGCCCAGGTCGAACACCAGGGTATGAGGGTCTTCCGCGCTCCGGTCGGGCATGCCGATCTTTTCAATTTCGTCCGTAGCCGGATCGAAGCGCCCGATATAGCCTTTCCGGTTGCCCGCATACCAGACGATGCCTTCGGCGCTTACGATCAGGTTGTGCGGTCCCGCGGCGTCCGCTAAATCCCGCTTGAAAAATTTTCCGGTCGAGGGTGTAAACCGAGCCAGATAGTGTCCGCGCTGCCCCACAAACCAGATCTCGTCTCCCCCCGCAGCAAAGGGATCACGCGGATGCCCGCCATAGGGAACCTTCCATTCCTCGATTTCGATGGGGTTCATCGCATCGGCTGCCGCAACCGGCGAACCTGAAATCAGCAGGCCAAGGAAAATGGAAATAGATATTCCGAGCCAGGTTCCGAGCCAGGTTCCGAGCCAGGTTACAGGGGCCTTCTTAACGCGCATCGGTCAATTCTCCGGTTTGAGTCGATCATCCCCCGGTCATTCTAGCTGGACCCGCTCACCCAACATACTCCCTATCCACATCCGGCGGGAACCCCCAAACGGCTCGCCGCGGTCCCGGGGGTGGCCTTGGCTATCGCATCGTTGAGCTTACCCGGGGCAGTGCTGGCAGCGGATTGCGTGGAGCAAATCGTTGCGGCCGAGCGATTGATCACGGAAGCAGGCGACAAGATCGAGGCGCTGCCGGAGAAAGAACAGCGGCTGGCACTGAGCTTCCTGAACGACGCCAGCAAATTGCTCATCACGCCAAGCGCACGTGCGACAATGCCACGGACAACATCGACCGCGCCCTCGCTTCCGGCCGGGTGATGGTGGCCGTGGGCAATGCCCGTGCCGCTGAGCTGCTGGTCGCGTTGAAGTAGGCCACACACGAGGGGCCGCAAGCCCGCCATCCAGGCGGCCTTTCCCAAAGATCGCTTGCTGGCAGCGAATAATCGAGTCAACCCGATGCGAGTGGTATGGGCGGCTGGGCGACGTTCGCGCTAAGCGCCGGAATGCCGGTCTCACGGTGGCAGATCTTGGCCAGGCGGGCTATACCCTCGCGAATCGTTTCAATCGACGGATTGCCGAAGCAAAGGCGTAGAGAGTGGCGACCTCTCTGAGGATCGGCCGACCACTCGGCACCTGGGTTGATCGCTACCCCCTCTGCAAGCGCGACTTCCGCAAGCCGGCTGGTGTCGACCGCGTCGGGCAGGGTAACCCAGATGAATATCCCACCGCGCGGCACGCGGAATTCCGCGGCCGCGCCGAAGTGCTCCCTGAGCGCGGACACGATCGCGTCGCATTTGGCTTTGAGCGTCTTGTTCAGCGCATTGACGTGTGCATCGAAATGCGCGGAAGCGTACTCGGCGATCACCATTTGTTCGAGTCCACCGCTCCCGCCGTCGAATTTCATCGAGAGCATACGGCTCAATACCGGCCAGTCGGCGACCACGTAGCCGACGCGCATCGCCGGTGCCAGGGTCTTGGAGAACGATCCGCAGTAGAACACGCTCCCGCTCTCGTCGAGGGCACGTAGCGCCGGGGGCCGCTCTCCGTCCCAGAGCAGGTCGGCGTAGCAGTCGTCCTCGAATATCGGGACGTTGTACTTGCCCGCTATACGCAGCAGCTCCAGGCGCCGTTCGCGGCTCATCACCGTTCCGGTGGGATTTTGCACGGTGGGAATCGTATAGATGTACTTCGGGCGAACCTTGCGCCCCTCCAAGGCTTCCAGAGCGGTAGCGAGCTCATCGGTGCGAAGGCCCTCGTCGTCGATGCCAATCCCGATCCAGTCCACGCCGCAGCGTCTCAGGCGGCTGAGTGTCCCGGCGTAGGTCTGCGCTTCGACGATCACAGTATCGCCCGGCTCGAGGAACACCGCGTTGGCCAGATCCAGCGCCTGTAATGATCCGGAGGTAACCAGCACCTGCCCGGCATCGCAATGAAGCCCCGCACGTTCACTGAGTTTCGCGGCGATATACTCGCGCAACGGAAAATAGCCCAGAGGCCCGCTCTCAAGATGATAGGTCGCGAGCGTACCCCCCTCGCGGGCAAGCACGCGGGTCACAGCTGCCGAAATCTCTTCGATGGGAATGCTGTCGGGGTCTTGGTGCCCTCCGGTGAAGTTGTACTCAGGGAATCCGGTCCAGGGATCGGCCGGGGGCGGCAGGTCCTTCCGGAAAAGTGGTGCGAAATCCATAGCCATTGGTGCTCTCTCAGATGCGATGGGTGTATGTCGCCGAAGTAAATAAAAAAAACGGCTGGGGAATTGAAAGTCACCTAGCCGGTTTGGCCGTCTTGATATTCCAGGGTGGCATCCCCTCGCTGGCCCATCAGACCTGCCCACCGGGTGGCAGGCAGGTTCACTGTCAGCAGCACCGGCACCCGCCAACCCAACGAAATATGTCGTCCAAATCGAGGTTGCAGCGGCCCGATTCAGCAGATATTTTCGCCGCGATCGGTTAATGTAAATGATTGATATTACAAAACAATGAAAAAGGAAAATGGGACCGTCAGCACGAGGTCTCTCAGGCCCGTAGAGTCCTGGTCTATCGGGCCAAGGACAAATTTTGCACCGACCAGATACATGACCGGTTGTTTCGTCAGGGAAATGTGCGGCCGAATCGTCGTCTAGGGATAGCGAATAATCTGGCGCGCGACCTTGTTGCCGGCGAGGATGTTTTCGAAGCAGGTGTTGATGTCATCGAGGGCGAACTCACTCGTGACGAGGCCATCCAAATCGATCTTGCCTTGCTCGTACAGCTCCACGTAACGCGGAATGTCCACCCGGAACTTTGCATCGCCGTAAAGGACGCCCTGGACTTTCTTGCGGTAAATGATCAGTTCGTCCGAGGAGATGGGAAGGGTTTTGTTTTCCAGTTTGTGCACGCCCGCTCCCACCAGAAATACGGTCCCCAACTTACGGGTGGCCTTGAAGGCGATGGCCTGGGTTTCCTGGGAGGCTTCGGTGCCCACGAATTCGAAGCTGTAGTCGGTGCCCTCGCCCCATGTGATGGACATGATTTCCTTGGTCACCTCTTTGACGTTGTGGCGGTTGAGCACGGTGTGCGTGGCGCCGAATTTTTTGGCCATCTCCAGCTTTTCCTCGTGCATATCCACCGCGATGATCTTGCCCGCGCCGGAGAGCGCGGCGCCCTGAACAGCCGACAGCCCCAACCCCCCGCATCCGACGATGGTCACGGTTTCGCCCGGACGGACATGGGCGGCATTGGTGATGGCGCCGAATCCAGTGGTGAATCCGCATCCCAGCAGGCACAACCGCTCCAGGGGCAGGTAGTCCGGCACCTGCAAAATCGAGTTTTCCATGGTGACGGTATATTCCCCGAAGGTAGAGACGAAGAGGAAATTGTCGATGTCTTCACCGTCGCTTGCGCGGTGGTGACGATAGGTGCCGTCCAACATTTTTCCGCCGAGCACCAGCGCGCCGAGGTCACAAAGGGTCGGTTCTCCCCTGTGGCACCACTTGCAGCGTCCGCACGCGGGCAGAAACGAGAGAATCACGTGATCGCCGGGCGCGACGGAGTTCACGCCTTTGCCGACCGCCTCCACGATACCGGCGCCCTCGTGACCCAGGATTGTCGGCCGGCCGCTGGGCAGGATGGCATCTCCCGCATAGTAATGAACGTCGCTATGGCACACGCCGGTGGCGACCAGCTTCACCAGAACTTCGCCTTCCCCGGGCGGATCCAATTCGATCTCCTCCACCAGCAAGGGTTGTTTCGGCCCGTAAAAAACGGCCGCCCGCATTCTCATGGCTGAATTGCTCCTGAAAAGGTTGCGAATGATCGCGGGAGGGGCGCTCCCAGAATTTCACTATTCCCCCGCCACGGTGGGCGGGCCATCGACGTACGGCGCAAACCAGACGAAGGGCGCGCCCGAGTCGATCCGCCCCCGCAGCCCCTCCGCCTGCTCGCTCCACCAGTCCATGCCCATGTCGCGGAACAGCGCCTCGGCTTGATCCAGTTGCTCCCGCGCCGCATCCAGGTCGCCTTTCTTGTGCAGGATCTCGGCGTGGCGGAAGTGGGTGAGGGCCAGCATGGGGCGTTCTCCTCTTTCAGTTGCCAATCGGTGGCTTTGCCCTATGTGCTCATGGACCGTCTCCCAATCGGGAGGCGATTCCAGAGCGGCGGCCGTGGCCAAGGCACCGTACATCCATGATTCTCCAACCTTCCCTCCGAATTGGCTGAGTTCCAGGGCCTTTTTCCCACAGTTGACCGCATCTTCCCTGTTGCCCGCCACCGCATGGGCTTCCGAAAGCAACGCGTATGAGATCGTCAAGATAAGACTTGATCCGGTGGTTTCGACGCGATGAATTCCGTCCCGCAACAATTCGATTCCTTTTTCCAGGTTTCCCAAGTAGTAAAGACAATACCCTTTGTTTATTAATGTAATTCCCGCCAATATTACATCTCCAATTTTATGGGCGATTTCATATCCTCTCGTGGCGGCCGACAAGCTTTCGTTCCAACTTCCTCGAATCATTTGTACGTTTGCAAGCTGCATTAACGCATGGGCCTGGCGCGTCAAATTTCCGCTGCTTGCGGCTTTATCCAGCGCTTTTTCGATGGTATGAATGCCCCTCGTGAAATCTCCGGTAATCCCATAAATGGTGCCGAGGTATGCTGTTGAATAGATACTGTCATCCAGCAGGCCCAGGCGTTCCGCCATGGGGATGCCTCTTTCCAGGTACTCGATCCCTTTGGAGTATTCAGCGGTCACCAGACAGGATCGTCCGATGATGTTGTAGGGCAGGGCCAGCAGTTCCTCATCCCCCAGGTGCTCGGCCATCTCGATGC
This sequence comes from SAR324 cluster bacterium, assembly GCA_022574555.1. Lineage (GTDB taxonomy): Bacteria > SAR324 > SAR324 > SAR324 > JACQKK01 > JACZRV01. The sequence goes on along the minus strand of JACZRV010000148.1, from coordinate 735 downwards.
ACCGTTCGAACAAGGGAAGCGCCTTTACCATGTTTCCCAGGATGTAGTGCGTCCGGCCGATCCAGTAGGTGGCTCTGGCGGCGCGGGTTTCATCCCCGAGTTGCCGGGCGTGTTCCAGCGACGTCTCGAGAATCCTCACCTGCTCCTCGGAAGGGGCGTAGGTTGAGGCCGCGGCCAATTTCAGCGCGAGATCGATCCGCTTTCGCTGCCGTTCCGGCTGACCTTCGGTGTCATCCAGCAGATCGATGGCGGTTCGGTAGTGTTTTCTCGCGTCCGTCAGGGAGAACAGCCGGGTGGCCTTGTCTCCGGCCAACTCCAGATATTGAATGGCCTTCCCGGCATCGGCGCTGTTGCCGTAATGATGCACCAGGGCCTCGTAGTGCTCCTCCAGCCGGTCGGCATACAGCGCCTCGATGATTGCCCCAACCTTCGCGTGCAACTCCTTGCGCTGGCTTAGCAGCAGCGTGTCGTAGACGACCGCTTGGGTCAGCACGTGTTTGAATATATAGGCGGCTTCTGGAACGACGCGTACTTGGTGGACGAGGTCCTGGCGGGCCAGGGTTTCCAGGCTGGCCGCCAGCCGTTCCCTGGCCAGGAATAGCCGCTCCAATACGCCGCGGTCGAACTCACGCCCGATCACCGAAGCAAGGCGCAGCACTTCCCGCGACTCCGGGTCGAGCCGGTCCACGCGGGCGCGGATCACGGCGTGTACCGTATCGGGAATTTGTAGCGCTT
>JACZRV010000147.1 GCA_022574555.1 SAR324 cluster bacterium | reverse complement strand
AACTAGCGATTGAAATATCTCCGAGCGATTCGGTGGGCGTGAATGGACTTGGAAACGTGCTGATTGAACTCGGTGTACTGGACGAGGCGCAGGCGCATTTCGAAGCAGCGGTCATTGAGTTCAATGATGCTTACAGCCATTGCGGTCTAGCTAAGACTCTCTGCGAACTGGGTAAGCTCGACGAGAGTCTGAAGATCTACATGGCGGCTATCGAGAATTTTCCGCACAACTCGGTGCCGTATTGCGGATATGCCGAAACCCTTCGAAATCAAGGCCACTTTGAGGATTCGCTCGAGGCATATAAGAGGGCGGTCGCATTGTTTCCGTACACTACGGTTCCGAGGAGCGGGCTGGCTGGGGTATACACCGATCTTGAGGACTTCAAATCCGCTGAACGAGTCTACAGGGAATCGTTTGAGCCGTTCCCAGGTAATGTTTGGATTCGAAACGGCCTTGCATCGATGCTCCGGAGAGCCGGTCGATACGAAGAGTCTCTTCGAGAATACGACGGGATTGTTCGTGATTTCCCATATGATTTTGTAGGTTCCCATGGGCGAGCAACGTTGCTGCGCGAGGTAGGCGATCTTGAAGCGGCCTTGAAAGCCTATGATGAACTGATGGATCGACTACCGAACAAGATTTTCGGAAAGAATTCTCGGGCTTCGGTTCTTACCGCAATGGGCAAGCTTGACGAGGCAAAGGAGCTACTGTTCAGTGGGTCGCCACGAACATATGATGAGTGGGTATCGGAACATATCAGGTGTATAATACTGATTCGTGAGGGCCGACTCGAAGAAGCGATCAGCCGTTTGGATAGGGCGTCGTTGTCTGTTCCATTTGCGCGGGTGAAGTCGTACTTCGGGAATGCGACGGCGATTGCGTTTCTTAGGTTAGACGAGGCTGAAAAAGCGCGCACCGGGATGGAGGGTTCTCGAGGCAGAGTTAGTGATGTACTTAGTATCCATGTTTTTGGGAAGTTGGGGAGAACCGAGGAAGCGAGGGTCGCGTACGTCAGAAGCGAACCGGACTGTCCTCCCATCCTTAGGGAGCTGCGCGACGAACTTGCCAGGACGTTCAATGTGACCACAGGGACACCACAATATGACATTGATTGGATCTATCAAAGGGAGTGTGAAAGTGAAGTGCTACTGGCAGCGTAACTCGGGGGCTACGTGAGTTCGCTGGCAGATCATCGAGCCAAGGGGCGCAGGAAGGTGGATGCGAGATGGACAGACTGATGGACGCCACACCGGCGGCAGTGCCGAAGGCTAAGCAAGCCGGAGAGATCAGGGCCCGATGGGGCTGGCAAGACCCGCGTCGTGGACGCGACCCAAAGGGGCGGCTTCGACTTCCTGGGCTACCACTTCGAGAGAGGCTATCGTTGGCCTCGCAAGAAGAGCCTCAAGAAGCTCAAGGACGCCATCCGGGCCAAAACCAGACGTACCAACGGCAAAAGCCTGGAGGAAACCATCTCGGACGTCAACCGCACCCTGGTGGGCTGGTTTGAATACTTTAAACACAGCCATAAGTTCACGTTCCCGCCATTGGACAAGTGGATTCGGATGAGGCTGCGCAGTATCCTCCGGAACCGTATTGGCCTGGCTGGACGTGGCCGAGGCCGGGATCACAACCGCTGGCCCAATGCCTTCTTTGCCGAACACGGGCTGTTCTCCTTATCCGCGGCCCGCGCGCTGGCCTGTCAATCCTCTCCGAGGTGAACCACCGACCGGAGAGCCGTGTGCGGGAGAACCGCACGCACGGTTCGGAGGGGGGAGGAGCCGGGAGAAAACCGGCTCTTCCTACCTCTATCTCCCTTACTCGGTCCGCGTACGAGCGCGCGCTGCGATTCTCGGTGATGCTATCGCCAGCGGTATCCTATGTGGATGCGGGTGCCCACGAGATCCGTTTCGGCGTCGGAATACTGGATGGTCGCGAAATCCATCTGGCCGGTGAGAAAGAGCCCCCCATCGCCTTCCAGACCGACGACGGCGCCGTATCCCGATCCCGTTCCAGAAATGCTCTGTTCCTCCCCCAAGGCATCCTCGAAGGTGAGCACCTCGGTGTAGTTTCCCACGTGGCCGCCGATGAAGATGGCATCGAACCACAGGCGTAGTTGCAGCCCCACGATACCAATGGTTCCGTGGACCCCATTCCCTTCTATACCTTCACCGATCTGGAGAAGAACGTCGCCTGGCAGGTGGAGAAGATCAAATCCCATCCCCAGTTGCCCGACGATATTCCCGTGCGCGGCTTCATCTACGACGTGAAGTCCGGCAAATTGAACGAAGTGAAGTAATTCGCGGAATGCCGCCGTCCGTATTTCCGCGATCAACTATTTCAACGGTTACAGCGAAATTTTCCTCTCGGCGCCCGCCTGCGCCAGGTGCGCCTTGAAGCGGTGCTCCGGGCGCTGGATGAGGTCGTGGTAGGAGCCAAAGAGGGATGCGGCATCGTCGATACTGTCCAGGGGGTCCTGCGGGTCCGCGGCGGGGTCGTCGAAGATGTGCAATTTGTGGTAGAGAGTATCGCGCTCGACGGGCAGGCGGCCCATTTCGCGGGCGGCGGCGCGCAGGCGGGACGGGGTCTGCAACTGACCGTGACCGGACCCGGCGGCGGTGGATATGGATTCATTGATCAGGGTTCCCCCCAGGTCGTTGGCGCCGGCCATCAGTCCCACCTGACCCAGCTTGAGCCCCTCCTTGACCCATGAAACCTGAATGTTGTGGATCCAGCCGTGGAGCATGATCCGTGAGACGGCGTACATCTTGAGGGTTTCGATGCCGCTGGGGCCGGAGCGCAAACCCTTGGGCCGGCGCTTGCGATGCATGGGCGCTTCGTCGGCGATGAAGCCGAGGGGCACGAATTCGGTAAAGCCCCCGGTCTCCTTTTGCAGTTCCCGCAACCGGGACAGATGCAGCGCCTTGTGATGGGCGGTTTCCAGGTGACCGTACATCATCGTGGACGTGGTGGGGATGCCCAATTCGTGGGCCGTGCGGATCAGGTGCAACCACTGGGCGGTGGTGATCCGGCCCGGTGAGATGAGATCGCGCACCTCGTCGACCAGGATCTCCGCCGAGGTGCCGGGCAGGCTGCCGATGCCGGCTTCCTTGAGCGCGGCCAGGTATTCGGCCACGCTGACCCCGGCCAGCCCGGATCCATAGAGCACTTCCTCGGGCGAGAAGGCATGGACGTGCAGCCCCGGCAGCGCCGCCTTGATCGACTTGAGCAGGTCGACGTAGTGCCAGCCGTCCATGCCCGGCGCGAGGCCGGCCTGGACGCAGACCTCGGTGGCCCCCATCTCCACGGCCTCCTTGGCGCGCCGCAGCACCTCCTCGTCGGGGAGATAGTAGCCCTCGTCGGCCCGATGGCCCCGGCTGAAAGCGCAAAACCCGCATTGCTTCACGCAGACATTGGTGAAGTTGATGTTGCGGTTGACCACATAGGTCACCGCGTCACCCACGGCCTCGCGCCGCAACCGGTCCGCCGCCGCCAGCAAGGGCGTCAGTTCGTCACCGGTGGCATCGAACAGGCGGGCACCCTCGTCCACGGTGATTTCCCCCCCGCCCAGCGCCTTGTCCAGAATGGCATCCACTTCGCCCTCCAAGGCGGCGGAAGCCGATCGGCCATCATCCCGCAATTCAAATGTCTCAGAACTGGGCACCGCGGAATCGCTATCGAATAATTGGGGCATGATACCTCCTGTATCGAATGGGCTAGCTGTACCGAATGGGCAAGGCCAACCTATAAGGGCTGTGACAAAAGCGTTTTATGGGGGCTTTGCCCCCAGCCCCCCAGCAGGGAACTCGTTCCCTGCACCCTGAATAAATGTGGAAAATTACGTAGGTTATTGTATTCAAATCCAATATGGGTCAAGGGAGCCCCGCTCCCTTGTGGGGCTTTCAAAGGGGCAAAAGCCCCTTTGACCGCCGGAGGCAATTGGTCACAAGCCTTCTATGGTCCTCAAAACAGGATACTGGTCTTTGGCACGGGAGACAATGGGTTGCGGAAACCGCGGCGCCGCCGGCTGGCATACCCTATTCCAGCCATCGGGGGTGGCCCATCAGTGCTGATGCGAGACGGCGGCGCTTGTGCCGCACCGCCCGCCGGGATACATCTAAACGGTGCGCCCCTTTGACGCGGCCGGGCAAGGCTTCCATAGGTTATCGGCATGACTGAGTACTTGACACAGTACATGACACAACTGGCTTATCGCCGGCGTCCCACGCGGGTCGTTCCGGTGGGGGACGTGGGCGTCGGGGGGGACGAGCCGATCCGCCTCCAGTCCATGCTCACCTGCGAAACGTGGGATGTGCCACGGGTCATCGATGAGGTGCGGGGGCTGATCGAGGCCGGCTGCGAGATCGTCCGCGTGACCGTGCCCACCCGCAAGGATGCCGAAGCACTGCCGGAAATCCGCCGCCGAATGGCCGGTGAAGGGCTGCGCGCGCCCCTGGTGGCCGATATCCATTTCAATCCGCGGCTGGCCTTGGCCTGTGTGCCCCACGTGGAGAAGGTGCGCATCAATCCGGGCAATTATGTGGACCAGAAGAAATTCGCCATCCGTGAATATTCCGATGCGGAATACGGGGCCGAGCTGGCACGCGTCGAGGAAGCGTTGCTGCCGTTGATCGCGGAATTGCAGCGCCATGGCCGGTCGCTGCGGGTAGGGGTCAATCACGGCTCCCTGTCGGACCGGGTGGTGAACCGTTACGGCGACACACCGGAAGGGATGGTGCAATCGGCCATGGAGTATCTGCGCATTCTGGCCCGCCATGACTTTCACGACAACATCGTCTCCATGAAATCGTCCAACCCGTTGGTGGCGATCCAGGCCTACCGCCTGCTGGCCCTGCGCATGGCGGAAGAGGGGATGGACTATCCGTTGCACCTGGGGGTGACCGAGGCCGGCGACGGCTGGGACGGCCGCGTGAAATCGGCGGTGGGCATCGGCAGCCTGCTCTGTGATGGCCTGGGCGATACCATCCGCGTTTCACTCACCGAACCGGCGGTCAACGAAATCCCCGTGGCGAGGGAGCTGATGGCGGCGGTGCAGTCCCTGCGGCGGGCCCCATCATGGCCGGAGGCGGCACATCGTTCCCCTGTCGGATTCACGCGGCGCAGCACGGTTGCCTTGCGGATTCCGGCAGGGAATGCAGGACGCACCTTGCCCATCGGCGGCGGCAACGAAGGCGCGCCCGTCGCGTTTCTGGCCCTGGCCGAGTCGGAGATCGGGCTCGCACGACTGACGGGAGCGCCGTTCGATGCGGTCCTGGCTCCCGCGGGTGGGGATCGGGGCCGGCCAGAAGGCGAAGTGGGAATGGCGCGTGCCCTGCGAATCGAAGAGACCCTGGCGGCAAGTGGCGATGGCACGGCCCCACAGGTCGTGCTGGTGGACGAAGCGTTGATCGACGGGCCGGATCTGGCCAGGCTGTTGGACAAGGGCCGGGCCTGGCCCGAGGGCGCGCTGATGCTGGTACGCGGCTCCCACCCGCTCTATCCGGTGCGGCGTTTGGCCGGAATGCTGGATCAGGGCGGCTTGCACTGGCCCCTGGGGGTGGTGCTGCCCCACATGAGCGAGGACGTGCTGCCATTGGCCACGGCGGGGGAGATCGGCAATCTGGCCGCCGATGGGCTGCTCGATGCGCTGGCCTGCCCGGCCGATTCGCCCGAGGCCCCCATCGTCGAATTCGCGAAAACCCTGCTTCAGGCAGCCCGGTTGCGAACCTACAAGACCGAGTTCATTTCGTGCCCCTCGTGTGGCCGCACCCTGTTCGATCTGGAGCAGACCACGGCCCGGGTCAAGGCGCGCACGGCGCACCTCAAGGGCCTCAAGATCGCCGTGATGGGCTGCATCGTCAACGGTCCGGGCGAGATGGCCGATGCCGACTTCGGTTACGTGGGCGGAGCGCCGGGCAAGATCGCCCTGTACCGGGGACAGACCCTGGTCGAACGCGGCGTGCCTACCGACGACGCTGTGGAGCGCCTGGTCGCACTCATCAAGGACGAAGGGCGATGGGTGGAGCCTTCGGAGGCGGAGCGATGAAACATCACCGGGCGAGGATCATCCGGCCATGAACCGTCGCATACGAGCAGTTCCATACGAGCAGCCGCATCCGAGCTGTCTCATATTATTGATGGCGCGAATTATTGATGGCGCGAATCAGCGATTGGCGGTTGCAATTGTTTTCGCACATTGAATTGAGGATGCCGGCCGATGTCTACCCGCGAGGTCGATCTTTACATCGACTACAAGAGCCCGTTCGCCTATCTGTGCAAGGACCCCGCCTACGATCTGGAGCGGGAGATGGACATTCGGCTCCGGTGGCTCCCCTACACCCTGGACATCCCCATGTTCCTGGGGGCGGTGGATACCCGCACGGCCAACGAGTGGCGTAAGGTGCGCTATGCTTACATGGATGCCCGCCGCTGGGCCAACAAGCGCGGGCTGACGGTGCGCGGCCCCAAGAAGATCTTCGATTCCTCCATCGCCGGCATCGGCATGCTCTACGCCCAGCACCAGGGGGTCTTCCGTCCCTACAACGACATCGTCTACGAACGCTTCTGGAAGCGCGAGCTGGAAATCGGGGAGCGCGACGTCATTCGCGCCGTGCTTGAAGAGGCGGGGGCCGACACCGCCGGGTTCGGCGAATTTCTCGCTGGCGCAGGCCGCAGCGAGCACGACCGCATCTACGCCGAGGCCCAGGAGCGGGGCGTCTTCGGCGTGCCCACGTTCATCCTCGACGGCGAACTGTTCTGGGGCGTCGACCGCATCGATATGCTGCGCGAACGGATTGAAAGCGGCGGGCCGCCCGCGCGCTAGGATTTCCCGAATTCATGCCCCAAGATCCCACCTCCCCGGTCGTCTCGGAATACATGGCGCGTTCCGTGAAAGCGTCGTCGATGGTGCGGCGCATGTTCGAGGAAGGCGCCCGGCTCAGGGCCGAGCACGGCGCCGAAAACGTGTTCGATTTTTCCCTGGGCAATCCTATGCTCGAGCCGCCACCTCGCTTTCGCGAGGCGATAACCGAGCTGCTGGCCGATCCGCCCCCCGGACTGCACCGCTACATTCCCAACGCCGGGCTGCCCGAAACACGCGCCTATGTGGCCGGCGAGTTGCGCGAGGAGACGGGGCTCGAATTCGGCCCCGAGCACGTGGTGATGACCTGCGGCGCTGGCGGCGGGCTCAACGTGGTGCTCAAGGCGCTGGCCAATCCGGGCGACGAGATCCTTTCTCCGATGCCCTACTTCGTCGAATACGATTTCTACGCGGCCAACCACGGGGCCCATCTCGTGCGCGCCGCGACGGACGCCGAGTTCCAGCTCGATTTCGACGCGCTCGATGCCGCCCTGACCGGCCGCACCCGCGCGGTGATCGTGAATACTCCCAACAATCCCACCGGCGTGGTCTATCCAGAGGAAAAGCTGCGCGCGCTGGGCGATTGGCTGCGCGATGCTTCCCGCCGCATGGGCCGCCCCATCGTGCTCATTTCCGACGAGCCCTACCGCAAGATCGTCTTCGACGGCCTGGAGGCGCCGTCGCTGTTCCCCTTCTACGACCACACCATCGTCGTCACCTCCCATTCCAAGGATCTGGGGCTGGCCGCCGAGCGGGTCGGCTACGTGGCGCTGAGCCCCCGCATCGCTGACGCCGCCTTGCTGGCCGACGCCCTCATCCTCGCCAACCGCATCCTGGGCTTCGTCAACGCCCCGGCGCTCATGCAGCGGGTGCTGCCCCTGCTGAAAGGGCAGAGGGTGGATGTGGCGCGTTACCAGGCCCTGCGGGACCGCATGCTGCCCCCCTTGCGGGAGATGGGCTACGAGGTGGTGAAGCCCGGCGGGGCGTTCTTCCTCTTCCCCCGCAGCCCCATCCCGGACGACAGGGCTTTCGCCCGCATCTGTCAGGAGCAGCGCCTGCTGATCGTTCCCGGCAGCGCTTTCGGCGGGCCGGGCCATTTCCGCATCGCCCTCTGCGTCGAGGAATCCGTCATCGACCGCGCCCTGCCCGTCTTCGAGAAAGTGCTGCGCCAGGTACGCTAAGTCTGGCCGGCCGGTGCCCCGACGCAAGTATTGAAGTCCTCCTCGAATTGCGCCAGGATATGGCGAGTCGTAATACCCGCCACAAAATTGTCTGCATAAAGGGGGACGTCATGAGCACCTCTCACGCCGCGTGCCGATCCATTCTGACAATCGTAATGGCTTTCGCCTTTCTCTTTTCGGCGCTGACGCAACTGAAGGCTCAGGAGGAAAAGCCGGACGCCGCGGTGGCGCCCCTGGCAGCCCTGGGCGCCATCTCCCAGGGAGAGAAGACCATCATCTTCAATCGGTTGCAGGCGGAACTATCGAAGCACTACAAGCTCGTGCCCCAGGAGGATTATTTCTTGGCCGAAGAGCGGGCCTTCGCGGAACTGGAAGCGGACCAGTGCACCGAGGAGCAGTGCATCCGCAAGATACAGGAAATCCTGCAGGTGGAGCGGCTGTTCGTGCTGCAGGTCATCCGGGAACAGCCCTACACCCAACTCAGCCTGAATCTGGTGCGCGAGGGCGAAAAGATCGTGCGGGAAGTGACCTGCGACTCGTGCTCGCTGTTCGATTTGAACGACCTGCTGCCCGCGCTCGTGGCCGAAATCGTCGGGGCCGAGGAGCGGCCCGTGGCCCGGCCCAGGGGCGGAGCGGGCATCCTGACCCTCTTCGGGTTGCTGCGTAGCGAGACACCCTGGAAATCGACGGGAACGCGACCGCGTTCGCCGATAACGGCTCCTATCCCATGCCCTCCGGCCCGCACGCGGTGGCGATATTGCGGGACGGTTACCACCCCTTCGCGCGGCAGGTGACGATCAATCCCGGCCTGGCCACGGTGCTGGAACTGGAGCAGGTGCTGCAGCCGAGACAGGGGTTCCTGACCGCGACCGCCGCCACGCCGAATACGAGCATGACCATCACGGGCGGTGTCGCCAATATCGAACGCACCGTCGCGCTGCCGGTCAACCGCCTGGCCCTGCCCATCGGCGACTATACGGCGAGTTTTGTGGAGCCCGGCCGTGATCGGCGGCCCAATCTGAACATCTCCATTTCCGAGGATGATGAGGCCAGCGTCAGCCTGGCTGAACTGGACCATGAGAAGGCATTGGGAACTTGGAAGACAAAAATTGGATTCTCCATAGTCGGCGCCGTCCTGGCGGCTTGGTATTCCTTTAACGAAGACCAGGAAGTGCAGGATCGCAACGACGAGCGAAGCCGTCTTAACAAGGAATTTTCCCAATCGATTTCTACTGGCGAGGCCGATAATCTGGCGTCTAAATCCCGTATCGTGGAGGACGAGGCCGTAGAACATGAGCAGAACGCCAAGATAGGGGCCGCATTGGCTATCGTCCTGGGGGGACTCGCCATTTGGATCTGGGCCGGAACTTGCCGTCCTACCGATTCACGGTGGGGCCAATTTCTTTCGATCAGTACGGTTACTCTTGGTGCCTTTCCCGAGTGTTTAGATATACCGCGGTGAACTTACCCCAGTCCTCCCGCAATTCACCGTAGTCCTCCTCCGGGTTTTGGCTCATGTT
>JACZRV010000029.1 GCA_022574555.1 SAR324 cluster bacterium | reverse complement strand
CTTGGGTTGAATCAAGAGGTTGGAGAAAGGATAGCTGACCACTCCGAGGGGCGGTTTCCGCGCCCAACCCGAACACGAGCCATCGAATCAATTCTACCCAATAGACAAACGAAGGCAAACGCCGCCGGCGGGAGACTACATGGAGAGGGTTCGTCCGCCATACTTATGGAAGATCGGTTCCAGACAGAGGGGGCCTCTACACAAGCTCCAGCCAGTATGAAATACTTGGGGGTGTCGGGTGCTGGGTTCGAATGCCAGTCCCGATGTTTCGCCTGGTTTCACCGGCTGGCCGCCGTACGGCCTGCTGCTGAATCGGGCGGGCAGGCTTCACCCCCGCGGAGTCACCAGTCATGGCCCGGCGCAGGCTGTACGGCGAAACTCAGAAGCGGCGCAAGAAAATCCAGACCGTGAAGCTCAAGCGGAGCCGGTCGACGGAGCGGGTAACCGCGACCCACCTGCCCGCCCCATTCGAACGGGCGGGCGAGGTGAACCGGCAGGATATGGATTTTCTGGAGGCCATGCGGGATTTGCAGATCGTACCCAACCAGCGGCGGCCTTATCCGCCAGCCCGTCTCAAGAAAATGGATCAGGTGCGATTCGCCGCCGACGCCGAAGCCGCAGACGATTTCATGCGGGCCATGGACAACCTGGGCGTGGAACCCCTAGACGGCCGGCCGAGGCCGCATGCAGCGGATTCAGCCAGTTCGCACGATCTTCGGCCAGCAGCGGTGATCGGCCGGCACTCCCGCCCCTCGGACCATCCGGGGAATGTGGGGAGCGAAGCGGCCAACATGGATGGAAAACCCGCGGCGGAGCCATCAGATGTGGGCGCTGGGAGGGCCCACAAGGATCGGCAAATCTCTGCCTCACAACCTGCTCCGCCGGAAATCGTTCAAATTTCCGCGCAAGAGGGCGGCATCGACGCGAACCGGCCGCCGTCACCGGTGCGGTTCGTGGAAGAACCCGAAGTGATGGCGGCGCTGAACGAAGGCGAGTTCGATCCTGCGCAGAAGTACGAGGGGGCTCCCCAGCCGGCGAGCCGAGGCAATCGTAAAGGCCGCTCTCCAAAGGAGCTTCCCGGACGATTCCCTGAGGAGCCCGACGGTGTGCTGGATCTCCACGGGTACGACAGGGAGATGGCTGCCCGCAAACTGGAATCCTATATCGTTGCCTGCCAAGGCCAGCGGCTGCGCCACGTGCTCGTCATTACCGGCAAGGGTCACAACTCCGGCGATAGGGGCCCGGTGTTGAGGGAAATGGTGCAACGTTGGCTGGAGGGGGAGGGTCGCCGTTATACGCAAAATTTTTGCTGGGCGCCGCCCCGTCACGGCGGCGAAGGGGCGATATGGGTCTGGCTGCAATGATCTTGGGCCCGCATCTCGTGTCCGCTTGCGACCCCATTTGACGGAAATTCCATATGGCCGAATCCACAACCGAACCGCTCGAGGCGCTGGGCGGCGACCTGCCCGGCTTCCAGTTCGTCGATCACGTCGCCATCGCGGTGCCCAGGGGTTCTCTCGACGCCCAGGTTGCCGCCTACCGCATGCTCGGATTTCGGGAGATCCATCGGGAGGAGGTGGGCGGCAAGGACCAGGTGCGCGAGGTGCTCCTTCAAATCGGAAGCGGTCCCAACCTGATCCAACTTCTGGAACCCCTCGACGAAAACTCCACGGTGCAAAGAGCCATGAACCGCAACGGCGGCAAGGGCGGGTTGCACCACGTCGGTTTCCGCGTGGCCGACGCCCGGGCGGCCTACGATCACCTCAAGGCCAAGGGTTTTCGTATTCTCGATGAGGCGCCTCGCCCCGGCTCGCGCGGCACGACCGTTTTCTTCCTCCATCCCAAGGCATTGGACGAGACCCCGTTCCACGTGCTTATCGAGGTGGTGCAGGAATAGGGGCAAGGCCGGATGGGGAGCGGCGGGCCATCAATGCAGCATAAGCGTCGTCACGCCACTCAAGTCCATCTTCGTTCGAATCACAAAATCCCCAATGCCCCGATGTTCACCGCCAATTGCCGTCATCCCGGCGGAATGGTATGGGTACGAGACCTCTAATTGCCGGGGGTTCCGTTCATATTTCCGGCCGTGGCAGAACCCCGCTGCCTTTGATCCCGCAACGCGGGGTCCGCCGTCCGACGGCCCGCCGGGGTGACCGACCATGTTCCAAATCAATCGAATCCCTCGCGATCTCGCCGCCGTGCTGACGTTTGGCCGGCCTCCTCTCGTTTTCGGGGCCTTCGCCGCGGCGCTGTGGACCATGATCGCCTACAATCCGGTGGCCTATCTGCTGGGTCTGGCTTTCCTCATCTTGGCGATGGGGTTCGATTGGTTCGACGGTTGGTTTGCCGACCGTTACATCCCCGATTCCCGCCTGGGTCCCCTGGTGGACCGGATGATGGACCGCATCGTCTACGCCATCATTTTCCCGGTGCTGGGTGCGGGAATGTTCTGGCGGCTGATCCGTCTGGAGCGACAAGGAATCGATCTGGACGGCACCGGAGAACTGCTGCATGCCATGTTCGTGCTGGCCATCTGTGTGTTGGTGCTGATGCGGGATCAATTCGCCCATTTCTTGCGCAGCTTCGGTCAGGATACCGAGCATCAGGGCGAATACTACGAGATCACCAGGCTGCGATCCCTGGTCGCCTCGCCCATGGCGGTGATGCTCTATGCCTATGCCTTCTACCTGCCCACCGGCGGCTGGGAATGGCTTTATCGCTGGCTGGATTGGCTCGATCAGGTGCCCCTGCGGATTCTTTATGTGGTGGAAATCTTCTTCCTCCTCATCAACACCGCATCGATCACCCTCCACCTGCGCAAATACGGTGCGCTGGCTCTGGACGATATTTGCGAGGACAACGACGACCTGCGCCGGCGAATTCTGTCCGTCCTGCCCAATGCACTGACGTTGATGAACGGATTTCTAGGCATCGCCGCCATCGTCTTCGCGAGCAACGGCCGGGTGCGCGAGGCGCTTTTCATTCTGGTCGGCGCGGCCTTCCTGGATAAACTGGACGGTACCTTGGCCCGCCGGCTGGGGCTGACCGAACCCCTGCCCGACCAGAAGCGCAAGCCGGGCGTCCGTTTGGGTGCCGTACTTGACGATCTTTCAGACGGGATCAGCTTTTGCGTTGCACCAGGGGCGATCCTGTTCCTGGTGATGGGATCGCTGGGCGCCGGGTCCTGGCTCGGCATTCCGTTCTGGGTCATCGGTATTATTTATACGGTGGCGGGCCTAGGCCGATTGGTCTATTTCATCCTGGACAAGTCTCCTATTCCGGGTTTCTTCAAGGGGATGCCCGTTCCCGCCGCGGCATTGCTCACGGTTTCGGCCGTGGAGGTCGCCCATCAGTTGGCGCTGGGTGGCTCAGCCCAGGTGGAATCGGTCGCCCTGGCCGCGGGTGGCGTGATGATGCTCGCCGCCATGGTCATGAACCTATACGTGATACGATACATTCATTTCGGGCGCTGGCTGGGCCGCCATCCCGTCGTGCTTTGGACCATCGCCGCCTTTGTCATTGTGCTGATTTTCACGCCCTATTTTGGCATGGCGGTTTTTGCCTTTGCGTTCATTTACCTGTTTTCACCGTTGTTTACGGGGCATATCGACCCCTCGGTCGCGGCCTCGGAACAAAAGCTGCCCCGGCCGCGGTGACGGCGGAGACGGAGAAATGGTGATGACAAAGCCACAGATGGTAAAATCGGTTTCGCCGGGAGAAATGCTGGAAGAAGAATTCATGAAGCCCCTTGGTTTGAGCCGGGCGGAAGTTGCCCGCCGTTTGGGGGTGCCGGCCAACCGAATTACCCAAATCATCAAGGGACAGCGGTCCATCACGCCTGAAACCGCCCTTCGCCTCGAAGCGTTATTTGGATGGCAAGCTGCCTATTGGCTGCAAAACCAGGCGGAATACGACCTGGAGTCGGCGAGACGGTCCGATGGTGTTCGTATCTGCAAAGAGGTCCGCTCCCTGAAGGCAATTGCCTAAGCGATTGACATATTCATACGCCGCCAGCGCGAGGTCCCTGCCCTATGCCGCCCGCGACCCGTTGCGGTCCGCCGGAGTGGGCCGATTTGATCCTTTTTCCGACGGCAAAGAGCGGACAGTCGGAGTGCCCGGCCGCCGCGATCTAACCCGGTGGGCGAGGAGCCAATAAAAAGACACCCTTCGCTCGTCGCCGGGCGTCAATCGATGATCACCCCTTTGGCGCGAAGCCGCCTGCGCATTTGGGAGAACTCGCCCGTCGCTGGCTCTAGGCGCTGGGCGGGCCGTGCATGGGGGAAGAGTCCCTCGTGGCAGGAGGCACAACCCGATTCGAAGGCCGGCAGGGACAGGTAGGCAAATCCCGGATCGCCCGCCCGGTGATGGACGTGACAGGAAGTGCAGCGGATATCCTGTCGATCGTTATGGTTTTTGTTGCCGTGGTAGGTATCGATGTCGCCGGTTCGCGCCAAGGTCTCGCCATGGCACTCGATGCACATGGCGTTCTTCAGGTGAACCGTGAGCTTTTGGGGTTCCTCGTAACCGCCGGCCACGAAGTTGATCGCGTCGCTCAATCCCAAGGTGTACAGGGTGACCACACGCCCCAGGGCTCCGGGTTCCCGGTGGCAATCGGCGCAGCCGACGCCGACCTCGAAATGACGGGAGGTCAGGTGCCCCAGATCGGCGGCAGGCCGATGCATGTCGTGCTGCTTGACCATGTGGAGATGGCAAACCGTGCAGAAGCCATCCATCCGCTCCACGTGCAGCATCCCCGCCGTGAATAGACCTTGCAAGACGAGCAGGGCCCCCGCCCCGGCCAGGAGCGTCGAAATTCTCATGCATCCAGCCTACGGCGGCGCCACGGGACTGTACATATGCCGGTTCACAATTGCGGGTAACGCGTTGCCGGGCCGGGGTTGGCGTATCGCCGCGATCAGGACTCTCGTTTTGAAAGACCGGCCTCCAGGGCCGCACGCATGATCTCCACCGGCGGCTTCTTTCCCGTCCAGAAGTGGAAGGCCGTCACGCCCTGGTGGAGCAGCATGCCCATGCCGTTGGCGTGGGCCAGGCCCAGGGTCTTGGCCTGCGCGAGCAGGGGGGTAGACGGGGGCGCATAGATGATGTCCACGACGGCCTCGCGCACACCGATGGGTGCCAGTGCAACCGGAGATTGCCCGTCGCCCATCCCGACGGTTGTAGTATTCACCAACAGATGAGGTTCAGCTCCCGGCACCTGCGCCAAGTCCAGTGTTTCCACGGCACCGCCCGGATTGGCGGCGAGGTCACGAGCCAGGGTCTCGGCTCGCTTGGGCGTGCGATTGGCGATGACCAGGCGTTCGATTCCGGCGGCAAGGAGGGACCAGCCTACGGCGCGCGCCGAGCCGCCCGCACCGAGCAGCAGCACCTGTTTGCCGGAGGCGCTCCAATGCAGATCGCTTTCCAGAGCGCCCATGAAACCCATGCCGTCGGTATTGGTGCCCACCCAGCCCGCGGGCGTGTGGCGGATCGTATTCACGGCGCCGATGGCGCGTGCTTCGGGCGTCAGTTCGCTGAGCAACGGAATCACCGCGGTCTTGTGGGGCACGGTAAGGTTCAATCCGAGGACTTCCGCCGCCGCCAACCCCGCCAGGGCTTCCGGCAGCCGTTCGGGAGCAACGGGAAAGGCCAGATAGACCGCGTTCAGGCCCAGGGCCTCAAACGCGGCGTTGTGCATGGCGGGGGAAAGGCTGTGGCGCACCGGGTGACCCAAGATTCCGTAGATGCGGGTCTCCCCATCGATCGGGGGACGGGCGGTCATTCGCCTTCGCCAAACTTATTTTCGATCAGCCGCACCACCTCCTCCAGAGCGACCTGCTCGTCCTTGCCCTCGGCCAGCACGTTCAGGCGAGAATCCTTCGTGCCGGTGAGCATGAGCACGTCCATGATGCTCTTGGCGTCGGCGGTCTGGCCGTCCTTTTCCAGGGTGATGTCCGCGCTGAACTGACTGGAAAGCTGGACCAGTTTGGCCGCCGCACGGGCGTGCAGACCCAATTTATTGGTGATGACGACCGATTCCGATTTCATGCGATTGATCCCGATTCCGCGCTACACATCGCGGCGGCAAATTCCATCAGCAACGGCCTGCGCGGCATTGGGCGCGGTCTTGGGTTCAGGCCCCTTTTCCGGCGGCGCGCAGCCCTTCGGCCTTGTCCGTCTGCTCCCAGCGGAATTCGGGTAACTCCCGGCCGAAGTGGCCATAGGCTGCTGTTTTCTCGTAGATGGGCTGCAACAGATCCAGGCTGTCGACGATTCCCGCGGGGCTGAGGTCAAAATGCTCACGGACGATGGCGCTGATTCGGGAATCGGGGATAGTGCCGGTGCCGAAGGTGTCGATCTTTACCGATACCGGCTTGTGGTAACCGATGGCATAGGCCAATTGCAGTTCGCAGCGGCCGGCCAACCCGGCCGCGATAACGTTTTTCGCCATATAACGAGCCATGTAGGCTGCCGAACGGTCTACTTTGCTCGGATCCTTGCCTGAGAAGGCCCCGCCGCCGTGACGGCCCATACCTCCGTAGGTATCCACGATGATCTTGCGTCCCGTGAGGCCGGCATCGCCTTGGGGCCCCCCGACCACAAACCGGCCGGTGGGGTTGATAAAGTAGCGAGTCTTCTCACTCAGCAGATCGCCGGGAATCATGGGCCGAATCACCTTCTCTTTGACATCGCGCTCCAATGTCTCCCAATTCGTCTCCGCGGTGTGCTGGGTCGAAATCACGACGGTATCCACCTCGACAGGCCGGTCGTCGACATAGCGGACGGAGACCTGAGTCTTGCCGTCGGGGCCGAGATAGGGAATCTCGCCGGATTTCCGCAAGGTGGCCAGTTGCTGTGCCAGCTTATGGGCCAGGGTGATCGGGAGGGGCATCAGCTCCGCGGTCTCCCGGCAGGCAAAGCCGAACATCAAGCCCTGGTCGCCGGCTCCCTGATCGGCGAACATGCCCTTGCCCTCGTCCACGCCCTGGGCGATATCGGGAGATTGCTTGCCCAAAGCCACCATGACCGCACAGGTGCGATAATCGAATCCCAAATCAGAACTGTCGTAACCGATCCGCTTCACGGTCGAACGTACGACGTCCTGAATATCCACCTGGGCTCGCGACGTGATCTCGCCCGCCAACACGACCAGTCCCGTCGTGACCAGAGTTTCGCAGGCCACCCGGCTGCGGGGGTCCTGATCGATCATGGCATCGAGAATCGCATCCGATATCTGGTCACACATTTTGTCGGGGTGACCCTCGGTGACGCTTTCCGAGGTAAATACCATTTCATTCATGCCCACAAACTCCTATCGTCCCGCCGGGTTTCAAATTGCGGCGGACATTTCCGAAAGGATCGGATAGCCTTAAAACCGGAGCGCGGAACGGGGAGTCCATCGGCTTGTCGGCTTTGTGATACACTGCATATTCCACGCCGGAGGCGGAATCGATTCGGTGCGATGAACTTGCCGGCAGGATGGTTGCGGATTGACCGATCGCGATCGGCAAAAAGAATGATACAGCGCACGAAGCGGGTCTCATGACAAGCATTTGCCGGAACGGCGGTTATATAAGATCCGATCAAGGGCGCCCTGCATTTCACTGAACGCCCAGGTTAGCGGAACGGCCATGGGTTTTCACGATCTTTTTTTTTGGCTTCTTCGCCAATATTGACGTTTGCATACAGTAGGCGGTTAGGCCACCGCGATTTGCATATTTGCGCCCGCAATCCGGAAAGCCGGCTCCAGCAACATCCAACCGCCGGTAACGGAGCCATTGCGGCAGGGATTCGGATCGTTATTCCGGCTCGGCATTCTCTTTGCAGCAAGTTGGGTACATTGAAGGCCGTTGCTATGACAAACCGTTGCAAACAATGAAGACACCTATCATGAGGCAGCTATGATCAAGCAATTCTTGTCAGGGACTGGTGTCGTTTTTTTGACACTACTGTTGCTGTCCAACACAGGCCTGGCCCAGGATGCGGAAATCGTCGCCAATCTGGAGCGTGTACAGGGCAACGTCACGGTGACCGAGGGACAGTCCCAACAGGATGTCAGAGGACGAAATGGCCTTCTGCTCAAGGTGGGCGACCTCGTGAAGACCGACGTTGGGGCCAGAGCGACCATAAAATTCCGCGACGGCTCGGAAATTCGGCTGTTTTCCGATACCCAGTTTCTGATCGATAAGGTGTCCGAGACGGAGGACGAGGAAAGGGGTTTCAAGTTTGACCTGTTCGCCAAAATCGGTTCGGTTTGGGCCAATTTCGTGCGGCAACGGCAAACCGCGAACTTGCGCACCCCCACCGCCACCATCGGTATCAAGGGTACCACGTTAAGGGTGGTCGAGCGTGACGGTCACGCACGGGTCTCCCTGACCGAAGGTCTGATCGACGTGAGTAACGATCGCACCACGATCGAGTTGAAACCGGGCTTCCGGCTCACCGATTTCACCAAACGGGACGACTTGGCGCAAAAGATCGAACCCATTCCCTTTAAGGTGGACGTCAAATCGGAGACACGCGAATTGGCCTTCGAACAAAACCGGCCGTCAGAGATATTCATCACGCTGCAATTGATCGACATCAAGTCGGGCGCCAATGTCGCGCGGTCGGGCCCGATATATTTGCGCAGCAATTACGACAACATCACTTATCCTCAGGCTCCAGCCTTGGATCAGCGCGGATTTACCCGCGTGCCGCTGATCTTCGGAGTACCCGATGCCTCCCACGCAGAATTGGACGGCAGCATCTACGTCTGGGCCCTGATCGATAACGAAGAAGCCGACGACACAGCCGAAGGGCGCATCCTCTTCAGGTTCCAAGCGCCATCGGTTGAAGACCGCATACGCATCGAGTCTGAAACAGGAGAAGGGCGTCGCTCCCGTTGATGGAATAGACCGCCGTGCCTCATGTGCGGGTCGAATTCCGGCCCGCGGATACATTCCGCAGCCCCGGGGAGCCTCTCCCCGGGGTTTTTTTACGCCCGGGGGGATTCGGGATGACCGGGAGCCCGCGGCAGGTCTCATCTATGACCGGAATCTATCCGGTGCACCCTATCCGCTGCGAGAACACGACCCGGCCTTGGCCGGAGCGGCGAGTCACGAGGAAGGTCGCGCGCCTAGAGAAATGCGCTTGTGTTTCCAGGCGGCGATGTCGCGCCTGAACGCCTTCAGTTCCTGGAGGGTTTGATTGGCTTCCTCGTCTCCGCGGGCGCTTTTTATGCGTTGGAGGAGTTGATTGATCCGGGCATTCTTGATTTGGAATACCTCATTGCGCAGCACCTCCTCCCAGTCCACCACTGCCCGGGTATGATGCGAGTCCTCTATCTGAATGGCCCGCAAATCCGCGGCGGACTCGGGAAACATGCTGGTCAGATCCTCGAAGGCCAGGGACTTGAATTCGTCGTCGGCGACGCCGAGCAATTTTTCGTACAATTGCCTCATCCGGCCGTCGGCCAATTCCTCCGGTGTCACCAGTTCCCGCGCCATCCCAATCAGTGCCCGTTCCTGCAGCAGGATCTTCACCAGCATGCGCTGGTGTCTCCCTTCCGGGCTGCGCAGGGCCGCGGGTGGGGTGTCGGTATCGGCCTGCGGGGGGCTTTTCCTCGCTGTGAGGAGCATGGCATTGATCGCTTGGGCGCTCACCTTCATTAAATCGGCCAGATGGCGCACGGTGATGTCCCGGGTCGCGGGGCGGCGGATTTCCGAAATCAGCGGCACCAATTCGCCCATGGCCCGCTCGCGGCCTTCCACCCCTTCACCGTGGCGTTGGAGGGTCTGGAAGACCAGGTGCTCCAGGATCGGCGTCGCCGTTTCCAGGCGTGCGGCGAAGGCCTCGGCGCCTTGCTTGAGCACGAAATCGTCGGGGTCCTCATCAGCCGGCAGGGTCACCACCCGGGCTTCGATACCGCGGTTGAGAAAGAGCGGCGCGCTGCGCAGGGCGGCTTTGGTCCCCGCCTCGTCGCCGTCGAATACGAGCACGACGCGATCGGTGAACTTGTCCAGCAGGTCCAGATGGTCTCCGGTCAAAGCCGTACCGCAGGTGGCCACCGCCTCGCGGAATCCTGCTTCGTGCAGGCGCATCACGTCCAGATATCCCTCTACCAGGATCACCCGGCCGGCTTGGCGCAGGGCCTCCCGCGCCTGGGCCAATCCGAAGAGCACCCGGCTCTTGCGGTAATGGCGCGTCTCCGGTGTGTTCAGGTACTTGGGGGAATCGAGGGGGCGGATCACCCGGCCCCCGAACCCGATGCAGGTTCCTTGCGCATCGAGGATCGGAAAGACGACCCGATTGCGGAGCATGTCAAAAGGGCGGCCGGTGGGTCCCTTCTTGACCAGCCCGCAGGCCACAAGATCGTCCAGGGAGATACGTTGATCCCGGGCGAAAGTGACCAATCCCTGCCACCCGTCGAGGGCAAAGCCAAGTGAAAACGCCGACCACGAGTCCTCGTCGAAGGAACGCTGCACCAGATACCGGCGGGCGGATTCCGCCTCGGGCCGCCGCAACAGGTTCTCATGGAACCAGCCGCGAACGGTGTTCAGCACTTCCAGTTCCCGGCTGCGGGCCGGGTGGGCGCTGCCCACGCCCACGGTGACGCCGAAACGCTCGGCAAGGGCGGTGACCGCTTCGGGGAAGGACAGGCGGTCGTAAGCCATCAGAAAATCGATGACGCTTCCTCCTGCGCCGCAGCCGAAGCAGTGGTAAATCCCCTTTCCGGGATTGACCATAAACGATGGAGATTTTTCCGAGTGGAAGGGGCAGAGGCCCTTGAAGTTCGCTCCCGCCGACCTCAAGGTCACACGTTCACCGATTACCTGCAGGATGTCGGCGCGATCCTTGACTTCCTCGATGGTCTCTCGGGACAGACCCATGGATACATTCTTCCGTGAATGGCGACGCCCGGTGGCGCGCTGGAGCTTCCTGCTCCATGATTCCAGTCCTGCGAACGGACCCAGCCTTCAGTGTAGACGAGGCGGGCGGGGGTCTACCCCGGTTCCGCCTCAGATAAACTCACCGTAGGTATAGGCATACTGTGCGTGTACTCCTGTACTCCTGTAGTCGGGTAGTCGCACAGTACGGACCCGCCTCCAGACTTGTCAAGCACAATGGCTTGTCAAGCAAGACGGAGGGACTGAATCGGATAAAATTTCGGGTGGGCCAGTGCCTCCTTCCGGAACCACCGGGCGCGCCGGAACCACTAGGCGCGGACGGTCCTGGAAATTTGCGGCAGGGATGAGAGCGCCGGCACACCGGCCGCCTGCGTTTCGGGAGGGGCTTGCACGGTGCTCTGGGGAGTGGGCGAAACGTGCCCCACGGTGAAAACGATTGCGAAGGTCAACAGGATCACCAGGATCAGGAACCACGGCAGCAACCGGCCCAGGGTAGGCGCGCGCAGCCCGGCCGCGGCATCGGCTTGGCCCCATTTGACGTTGGAGCGGTTGTCCCAATCCAAACCGGTCAGGGCGACGTCGTTCAATTGCCCATCCGCCAGAACAGCGGAATCGGCCACCAAGTCGGGCGCTTCCTCCGTGGATTGGTGCAGACTGTCGGCGAGCTGGTCCAGGTCAAGCGTGCCGGTATCACTGGCGGAGGCCACCGGCGGCGGGGGCACCGCAGGTCCCGGCACCTCAGGATCTGGCCCCGCAAGATCCAGCACCGTAGGCTCCGGCTCCGTATCGGGCGGAGGCTCGGGCGCAAAATCTTCATCGGCGAGCAGGGCATCCAACTCCGCATCCGTATCGTCCCCTGCCATGGAATCGGCGCCTGCCGCCTCAAGCATCAGCTCATTCGTCGTCTCTTCACCCCGGGCCATCGGCGGGGCGGCTTGGGCCTCCGCTTCCGCAGGCGAGGGCTCTGCGGGTGGAAGCTCTGCAGGTGGGGGCACTGCAGGCGGCTGGCCGGGCGCGATGGGTGCCGAGTCCGCATCGGCACCGGCTTTTTCGATGCCGGATCGTACGCCGGACTGTACGCCGGATCGCAGCGCGTCGCCGACGGGCCTGGGTTTGAGAAAAAACCGTTCCTTGTGGGGCATGGGCACCGTTCCGCGGTGACGCGTGGAACGCGGAACGTCGCCATCCTCGAAGGAGATCGCTTCCAGATAGGCCCGCTCCGGGTCGAACTGCTCCGATTGCGGTGCCCTCGCCGCAGTCTTTTTTTCAAAGATTTGGGGTTCGGCTGGTGAGGGAATTTCCGGAACTTCCGAGGATATCGGTGCTGGTTCCGGCGTTGTTTGCGGCGGCGGGAAAGGCGGCGATTGCTCCCTTACGTCCTCGAACATGCCGTCCATAGTGGATTGGTCGGGCACCGGGAACGATCGTTCAGAGGGTTCCTCCGGCGGGATTTCGCCTGCTACGCCAGGGGCCGGGTAAATTTCCGGGCCGTGTGTGCCAGCCTCGGCGGGTTCCGCTGGCGCCGGCCGGACGGCAGACTCCTCGGTGGATGGCGTGAAGAGGTGCCCGCACCGGCCGCACTTCAGCTTGGCTCCCGGCCGCTCCAGCACCTTCGGCGGTAAATGGTAACGGGTTCCGCATTGGGGGCAACCGACGATCGTCTGCTGACCGGGAGAAATCTGAGCGCGTCTCGCCCCGGCCGTGGAAACACCGGAAGACGGTTCAGAGACCGTGGCAGATGCCCCAGTCTCGTCGTGAGGGGGGTCTATGAAGATGGGCGTTCCGCAATTCTTGCACTTAACGAAGGTCCTGCGGCTAGGAATCCGTTCCAAATTCAAGCGATATTTGGTATTGCAGGAAGAACACTGGATGACCATGAGGAAACTGGACCCGGTGACTTGTATGACTTATATTATGGTCTGCCTGATGGACGATGCTCGTCTTTTGAGAGGGAAGGTGAAACGATTAAAATGGGGCTGCCCGGAAATGTCAAATTTTATTCGCATCGATGGCCGGTCACGAGCTTGAGCCTGGCGTAATCTCTGCATGATCGGGACCGCGACAGGAAGCACAAATGCAAGCAATATTAGAAGCGTAGTTGGAAGGCGAACGCTGCCGATCGCCAAATCCTTGCGGCGCAGTGTTGTAGGCGCGCACAGGGGCTATGATCTTCCGCTAGTTCGCTCATCGGATCGAGCGAAATGAGTATCAGCCAAAAAAAAATCACCATCACATTGGCCTGCACGGCAAGCCTGATTGCGCTCCTTTCGTGGGCGCCGGCGCAGCGCGCCGCCGGCCAGGATAGCACAGGGGAATTTTTTCCGCCCCACGTGATCGAATCGGTCAGCGTTACCGAAAGCCCGGGTGGCCAGACGCTGAGAGTGAACGGGATCTTCAACGTCGAGCGCTTCGAGCAAATCGTCGTCAAACCGATTGACGGAGAATCGGCATATTCCGTGGAAATACCGGGGGCCATCGCCGATCCCGGACTCGATGCGGCGGCGGATTTCTCCGGCGCGGGTCCATTGCAGCGGGTGGATGTTTCCGCCGTGGCGGATCCGGATCGCCCCGCTTCAGGGCTGGTGATACTCGTGGTGCAGGTGGCCGCCGGAGCCACACTACACTTCGATTCGGGTGGATCGCACGCGGGACTGCTGATATTCAACGTCACGAGTGATCCCGCATCTCAGGCCATCACTGGCAGTGACGGCGGCATGGTCGATGAGGTCCCGGCTGATTTACCACCCGCCCAATGGCAGGGAAGGCCCACCCTGGTGCGCATTGTCGTGCTCAACGGATCGGGCGTCTCCGGGAAGGCCGGAGAGGTGGGAATCCTGCTTGCCGAACTGCGCAGGCACATGCTGGAACGCCAGTTGGGGCAGCGGGTGGAAGTCGTGAATATATCCAACGCGACCACGTTCGACCGTCTCGAGACCGTCATATATTACCGGCCCGGGTTTTTACGGGCTGCTCTCGCAGTCGCGCAAGCCCTGCCCGGCGATCAGGCGGTGGCACCCACGCCACCCGATCGCCTCGGCCGCCGGGGGATCGACCTGGAAATATTACTGGGCAAGGATATGCCCTGAACTCTTCTAGGGATGGATATGAAACGAACGCCGATAGTCCGAGTGGCGGTTCTCCTCGCGTCAATGATGCTGACCGGGATCTGCGGCGCTGGTGCCGCACCAAAATACACCGATCGGGAAAACGCTCTCGAGCTGGCCAAGGTGCTCGACAAGAGCGTATTCCGCAATCATCTGGTCGGATCCACATTCATCCAGAGCGCTGGCGATGACAGGTACTTCATCAAAGTGGTGCTGGACAACAACGTCAGCCAAAATTGGACCATCGACCAGATCCACGCCTGGAGCAAATCAGAAGAAATACTCCTGTCGGGCAATCGGGTCTTGCTGTTTCCCTCGCGGCAATCCGCCCGATTCGTCGTATTCGGCAAAAACGAATTCGCAAGACAGGCGCTGAGGTATAGCATCTACGCCAAACGATACCCTGTCGGCGATCCTCTCGCCGGGCGTACGATTCACTTCGAGGTTCGCGAATTCAATCTGGTTGAACTGCTGGGCGTTGCCCCGCCGGCCGACCCTCAGGGATACCGCAAGCATTTCGTATTCGACCTGGTCAACGGACAGCGGGAGTATTTGAGCCACCTCGACGCCTACGACGTTCTGATGCGAAACGGGCTATCGGACGAACCGGGCGCAGCGGGCGTGGTCATGCGCCGTGCCTATCGCCTGCGCCAACTCGTGCCCCATGCGGTGCAGGATAAGAACGATGACGGAATCGTAAGTTTCTCCGTGGAGATGATTTTTGACCAACCCATCGGCCTGGGTCCGGAGCACTTTCCGATCCGCATGTTCGAGCAAACGGTGGGAAGTCATACGGAGTTCGTACTGGAAGTGGTCGTGCCCAACGCGGAATTGGGAGCCCAACTTTCCACCATCGGTCAATTGGAGTATCTCAGCCGCATCCGCGCGATCGCCGACCTGCAGCATCAAAAGCGTGTGCTGTTGCAGGCCCGGCTGAATCCAGACGTGCTCGATCTTCCTCCCGAAATTGAAATTGACGGCGTATCGGTGCGGATCAAATTTTCGAAGGTGATCGATCAGTCGGTTCTGGAACGCCGCGCACTTTACGACCTCGATCTGCGCATCCGCCAGGAGCAATTGATCGGGCGCAGCTTATCAGCGGAAGAAACCCGCAAGCGGCGCACCTATCTATTGGCGATGGATGCCGGCTTGGCCCAATGGAGGCGGGCGCGCAATGAACCCAACTTCGAAGTGAAAAAGGATCTCATGACCACGGCGCTGGCCAATTTCAAGGAAGCGGCGGTGAACGCCACCACCGACCGGGAATTGCAAGATGCGATGCGGGAACGGAACGCCGCGGCCACGCGCATTCCGCTGTTTATCCTGGATTATGTCCGCTTGCAGATGGGGTCGGCCAGGGCACCGGATGCGCCGATTCTGATGTCCCATTTGTCCACCGCGGTCGCGTTGACCCGTGATCCAGAGGTGATCAGCATTGTCCGGGAGTTCGTCCGTAGGCTTGGGCAATGACGCGATTTTTCGGTCCTGCGAGGCTCTTTCGTATAAGCTATTGAAATGAAAATATAATGTTTCATACGCTTTTCGCCAGCTCATTTTTTCCGTCATAAATGATCTTTTTTTTCATAAACAGCTTGACTATCGGATTCGAGAGGAATAGTTTGGTGAACATAAAAACCTGTTTCCTTAAGATACAGGTTAATGATCCAAAATATTCCGGGAGAAAACACAGTGAGAGCAATAGGATATGTTTCATTGAACTCCATCACCCCCCAGCCCAAGGGGTTCAGCATCGCCGAACAAAAATCGATGATCGAAAAATATGCGGAGCAAAACGGGTTAGACCTCATTCACCTTTATTCGGAGGTCAAGAATACCAACAGCGATTTGCAACATCCCGAGTTGGAGAAGATTCGCCAAGCGGCTCACAATGGTGAATTCGACGTTTTGGTCATCGCGCGCCTGGACCGGCTGACTCGCAATATCCGCTACCTGAATGCATTGATCGAAGAGTTCTGCAACAAGTGCGGGATCGCGTTCGTTTCGATCGAGGAGAAGCTCGATACTTTGAACGATCGTGGCAAGATGGCTTTAAATATTATCGACATCGTGACCAAATGGGATACGAAACGGATTTCCGACCGGACGCGGGAAATCATCGCCAAAAAGCGCGAAAAGGGGGAACGGGTTGGTCATGCACCATTTGGTTACACCTACTCTAACAAGAAGCTGGTCGAAGTCCCTGCGGAGAAGAAAATCGTCCGCATCATCAAAGGGAAGCGAAACAGCGGTTTGAGCTACCATAAGATCGCTCGGATGCTCAACGAGGACAAGATCGGTTCCAAACGCGGAGGCATCTGGTACGCCGAAACCGTGAAAACTGTCTTTCAGAGTCCCATGCACCGGGAAGATGAAGCAGCAGTCGGATAGGTCCCTCCGTTCTTGGGGCGGTAATCTCACAGAGTGCCGCCCCAGCGTTACCCGTCAAAAAATTTCTTTCATTCTGGACCGGCGGTACCATTAGGCGCCGGAGGTGGCGTCCGAATGTGGGCCAGGCCACGAGAGCATGTGCGCCGGGCTCGGCCGCCCTGCCAATTTTGATCATCATCGAAAGAGAAACCCGTTTCGCCTGGACCATGCGGAAATGGCGGGAAGCAAAAATGCCGGTGCTGTGGGGGTCACCAGCGGGAATTGGAAGGGCATCGCCTCACGATTTGCAAGGTGAGCCGCGGATTCGCAGACGACCGAACCGGCAGCGGTTGGATGCTGTTGGGGATGGGGATTGAAGGCCCACTAACAGTCAAGCGCTTGATCGCGGCGATGCACGCCAATCACTTCGCCGTCGTTTGGTTCGCCTTCTATCCCAAAACCACGGACTGGGACGGTGCCTGATTCCCCCCAATGGCCTGATTGCGCTCCAACCGATTCGTCAGAGTTGAATTATGCGCGGATTTTTCAGATTGGCCCGGTTCCGCAACTCGGTTTCGAGTCGCTCCGCCTCGTAGCGGGTGGTTTTGCCCACCCGGACGCGGTACCAGGTTTTTCGGTCGGCGTCCTGAAAACGGTTCAAGTAGGGGGAAAAACCTTGCCGCGATAGTTTTTTCAAGAGCGCGCGCGCGTTGGCTTCAGATTGCGAGGAAAAGACCTGAACTGTGAAGAGCAGTTCCGATTCCGCCACTTCGCGTCGATTAGAAGTGGGCGCACTGGATGGTTTCGGTGCTGAAGCGGTTTTGCGCACCAATCCTGAGGCCGACGGGTTCGGTGCCGGCGGGGAAATGTCAGGCTGACGGCCTGCGGGCGAAACGATGGGGACTTGCTCCACCGACAGCTCTCGTTGGGCGCGTGCCAATATGTTTGCTGTATCCCGGGCTGCCTGCTCCTGAGTACGAATCAGATCCTCCACCACAGGCTGGTCCGAGAAGAGCGACTGGTTGAACGCCAGGGAAGCCGGGTTCGTGCGCAGAGCGGCCACCAGTTTTTCCCGGGCTGCCGAATCCATGGGCCTTTGGGCAGCCACCGGCTCGCGCATGCCCATGCCGGTAATCACACCCATGTAGAACAGCACCAAGCCCGTCAACGAAGCAAGGCCCAACAGGAGCAGCAGACTTTTGCCGCCCATTTCTAGCCGATAGGTGCGCCGCAGCCGCGACGACCAGGCTCGCGGCCGATTCGTGAGGGATGCCATGATTCACCTCCTTGTGATGCGGCGGCCAACCGCGATCGCGGTCGGCCAAAAATCTCGCCCAGGGGCAATTCCTGCCTGGAATCGACCACCGGGCGGGTTCGGTCATGGGTCCGTACCCAACCATTAGAAATAAAATACGAAATTTCACGCCGATTTACCAGTTGGAAACGAAAAAAATTTACCGGCCCGCCATTCCGGCGAATCGGAGCGAATCGGCCAAGCAAATCCCACCGTACCGGCAAGGAGCCGGGTGGATGGCCCGCACCTCTATAAATGCCGAAAATGGGGAGCACGTATTCTGATGGCCGATACCCAACGAAATAGGGAAAACGATGGTCGGCATTCCGCTGATGGGTTGAGACGGGTTTCAATCGTGGCGGCATCGACCCCAATATGCCATCTCGGGCGGCGCTGTTTTCCCATTTGGTACGAGTTTTGTTATGCTAAGGGAGAAGTAGCCGCCATTGCGGCAAAACTGAAAATATCTCCATCTTGCACCAGAGGCGACCATGGCTGAAAATACACCGGCCACCATACCTGACGAAGGCGCGGACGAGGAATTATATTCGACGTTTGCGGGGCGCAGCACCGCAAATCCACTGAGCGCTGCCCGCAGCATCGCCGACGATGATCCGGACAGTCCCTATCACAAGATTGAGTTCATCCACGACGTCCCGCTCAGGCTCACCGTGGAAATCGGGCAGACGGATCTTTCGGTACGCGATGTACTGGGGCTCCATGTCGGCAAGGTGATAGAATTCAACAAGGTCGTCGGCGAGCCGATGGACATTTCGGTGAGCGGTCGTCTCATGGCCCGCGGCGAGATCGTGGTCGTCAACGAGCGCTACGGCGTCCGCATCAGCGAGGTCACCCGTCCGGACGAGAGTGGCGAAATTTCTTCCATCGACAAGTAACCCGTCCTGCCATTTTACCTCCCTTCATCCTGCCGTCCAATCCTCGCGATATCTGGTTACGGGTTATGGCGGCTTTGGGGAATCCGGAGCAAGACCCGAAACGACCGGGAAGCCGGAAATTCACCGGAATCGATGGGTTCGCTTGAGAGTCACGGATTATCGGATTCTCTACACCGTGGACAATTTGCAGTATGTGGTGAGCGTATTCCGGTTCAGACACCGAGAGGATGATACCGGTAACCTGGCGAAACGGATTCGCTGCGGACGGCAGGTTAGTCCGCCCTCGTCACCGGACCGCTTTCAAGTGAACATCTCGACGGACTGTCAGCGCCACTCGCATTCCTCATCCAAATAGATCGTCCAACAGATTGTCCACCTCGCCCTGCTCCATGCGGTCCCAGTCGTCGAAGTGGAGTTGTCCGCCGAACTGCCCGGCCATCTCCGTATCCAGCTTGTCGGCCACCTCTTGCAAGTGGTAGACATGGCGCACCAGAGCGTCCGAATCCACGATTTCCAATTCCATCGTGTACTTGAGAATAACGAACCAGCGGCGTCCCTTTTGCAAAAGGCCCAGGCATTCGCGGCGCTGCAGATTGTTGTAAGCCAGCAGGTACTTGTAGAGTTCCTCCGTAGGCGTGATGTTGGATAGGAGTACGGAATAGATGGAGATGTTGTTGAGCAGGGGGTTGATCTTGAGCGCCATTTGAGCCGAGCCGCGCCTCCAGATGATCAGATCGCTGCGCGCCTTTTTCAGATCGACGACTTTCGCCGCACGCACGTAGTTCCATATCGTATCGTAGAGTTCTCTGGCGTGCTCGTGATCGTATTCGGGATGGGTTTCGAGCATCTCCTCATTGGGAATATTCTCGATCATGTGGCCCCCAAGGCTAAATAAAATTGATGATTCGGGTCGTCGAAATTATATTCCGGACCCCTGCGTGCCGGCGAGTGGCATATTCCACAGAAATTCACCTGAATACCTCCAAACGTAGTCCAATCAACTCCAATCAACATAGTATAAACGCGGATCGGACATTTCGGTCCTATTCTGGTGTGATTAAGACAGATTTTCGCTTTTGACAAGGCGCTCCCTTGCGGATAGGGGGTAGAGGACTGGCCGCTCCCGGAGGGAGCCCCAAACGCCGCACCATTATCGGCGGCGCGATCTGTAAACCCGAACCTTCATGGTATATCCGATGCTGATTGGTGCAAGCTTGATCAACCGCGGCCCCCTGGCCCGCCCCGAAAACATCATTCGATTTGCCCAGCGGGCCGACTCGCTGGGATTCAATTCCCTGACTATCAGTGATCACATCGTCGTTCCCAAGGACATGCCCTCTAACTATCCCTACCACCCGGAGGGGCAATTCGGTTGGGAGACGGCCCGGGATTACTACGAGCCCCTGGCCACTCTCATGTTTCTCGCCGGCCGCACCGAAAAGATTCGCCTCGGCGTGAGCGTGTTGATCATCTCTTACCGCAATCCCGTGACCACGGCCAAGATGCTGGCCAGCATCGATGCCTTGTCGGGCGGGCGCATCTTCCTCGGCGTTGGCACCGGCTGGTGGGAGGACGAATACAAGGCCCTGGGCATCGGCAGCCATTTCGCCGAACGGGGTGCCCGCACCGACGAGTACATCCGCATCTTCCGCAATCTTTGGTCCGAGGAGAACCCCCAATTCAACGGCAAGTTCTATCAATACGGAAACATCGAGTTTTCTCCAAAACCCGCGCAGAAGCCCGGCATCCCCATCTGGATCGGAGGCCATACCAAACGCGCCCTGCGGCGCACCGCCGAATTGGGCGATGTCTGGCACCCCATCGGGCTGCGGCCGCCAGCGGGTCTCGACCCCGGCGAACTGGCCCGTAAGCGCGACGAACTTTTCGCCATGACGGAAAAAGCCGGGCGCGATCCCGCCTCCATCCAGATCGCCTTCCGCGCCCCCCTGGTCTTTTCCGACAAGGAGCGAAACCCTCTCGTCGGCAGCGCCGACCAGATCGTCGAAGACATCAAGACCTATGAAGCGCACGGGGTCGATCATCTCACCTGCGATTTCATGGTGACCAGCTTCGACCAAGCCATGGACAATTTGGAAAGGGTCGGCAAGGAAATTCTGCCCCAGGTCACCTGATACCGTCGGTGGCCGTCAACCGTCGCGGTGCCATTAGGGCATATTAATAAAAATACACATTTTATTAATTGTCAAGTGCAATTTCCCGCGGGGGGTTGCAGCCGTCGAGGGGTGCCGGTGGGCT
Source organism: SAR324 cluster bacterium (assembly GCA_022574555.1). Taxonomy (GTDB): domain Bacteria; phylum SAR324; class SAR324; order SAR324; family JACQKK01; genus JACZRV01. Next base: position 15,753 of record JACZRV010000029.1, on the reverse strand, counting down.
CACGAATCTATCCCAATCCACCGAACCACTCGGCGATGGCCTCGCCGATGGCGTGGGGCTGGTCTTCCTGGACGAAGTGGATGCCGGACCCCATCTCGCGCACGGTGAGGGTGGGAAACTGCCCCTTGCACCATTCCACCTCCTGGGGCGAGATGATCGCGCCGGGATCGAAGGCCAGCAGCAGCATGGGAATACCGGCCTTGGCCAGCACGTCGTCGTAATTTTTCACGGCGGCCACCACATCCGCGGGTTCGCCGCTCAGGGGGATATCGTTGGGGAAGACATAGGTCGGTTTGCGTGATTCCTTTTCCGTGAACGGCGCCCGATAAGTCTCCATTTCCACGTCCGTCAGCTTGCGCATGATCGATCCGGGGAGCACTTTTTCCACGAAGAAGTTTTCGTCGCGGATCTTGGGCCAGCCCTTATCGCTGCGAAACATGCGGAACAGTCCTTGAAACTGCTCCGACCTATCCTCCCAGCGGATGGGCCGCACCACCGCTTCCATGAAGGCGATGGCACTCACGCGCTGCGGGTGGCGGGCGGCGAAATGAAAGCCCAGGAATCCGCCCCAGTCGTGGATCACGAAACGCATCTTGTCCAGCCCCAGCGCGGCGATAAAGCCGTCCAGATATGCCACGTGGTCGAAGATGCGATAGCCGATGTCGGGCTTGTCCGAGCGGCCCATGCCGATCAGGTCGGGCGCGATGCAGCGGCCGACCCCCGAGACGTGGGGAATCACGTTCCGCCACAGGTACGACGACGTCGGGTTGCCGTGGAGAAAGAGGATCGGTTCGCCGGAACCCTGCTCCACGTAGTGCATGCGCGAGCCCTTGACCTCGACGAATTTGGACTCGAACGGAAAATCGGCGGATATGTCTTCGGCCATGGATCTGTCTCCGGACTGGAAAAAAGTATATCGAAATCAGGAATGCCTGGCCGAAAGTCTAGGCCCTGCACGCCGCAAATTTTTGGGTCGATCTTGCATCGGCGGCCGCTAAACCGCCCCCTCCTCGCGTAACTCGGCGATTTCCGGTTCGCTGTAGCCCAGCTCACCGAGAATGGCGGCCGTGTGCTCGCCCAGCAGGGGCGGGCGCGAGCGAATGCCCCCGGGGGTCACGGATAGCCGCACGGGCGTATCCACCAACGGCGCGGGTTTCGGCAGGCCGGGGTATTCCACCTCCTTGAACAAATTGCGCTCGGCGGCGTGGGGATCGTCCAGGGCTTGTTGCGGAGACAAAACGGGTCCGGCGGGGAGACGCGCTTTTTCCAGGGCGGCCAGGGCCTGCTCGGTCGTGAGCGGCTCGCACCATTGCTGCATGCGCTCGCTGATATCGGCGGAGTGCTCCGCCCGCCCCTGGTCCGTCTGAAATCGGGGATCTTCGAGCCAATGGGGCTCGCCGATGAGATTGGCCCAGCGTTCGAAGAGGGGCTTGCCCACCGTGGCGACCATGATGTGACCGTCCTGGGTGCGGTAGGTATCCACCGGGCTGGCATGAAAGCCCCGATTGCCCTGTGCCGTGCGATTCAGTCCGCGCACCCCCTGCTCGATCAGGTAACCGCTCATGAAGGCCAGCCCGGTGGAAAAGAGCGAAGACTCCACGAGTTGACCCCGGCCCGATTTGTTGCGCTCAAGCAGGGCGGCCAGGGTGCCGAAGGCGGAAAACAGCGCCGTGCCGTAATCCACGTAGGGAACTTGCGTGCGCGTAGGCTGGTCTCCGTTGCCGCTGAGGTACATGGCCCCGGACATGGCTTGGGCGATCATGTCGAACCCCACCCGGTCGCGGTAGGGTCCGTCGATCCCGAAGGCGGAAATCATGGTCAGAATGATGTCCGGTCTGATCGCTTTCAGGCTCTCGTAATCGATGCCCATGGCCTGCAAAGTGGGCAAGGGCAGGTTGGCCACCACCACATCGGCGGTTTTGATCAGCCGCCCGAGCACCTTGCGCCCGCCGGGCTTCCTGGGATTGAGGGTCATGCCCTTCTTGTTCCGGGCCATCTGGAGGAACGTGGCCCCGTCGCCGCCGTCGCCCACCGGCGCCGTGTAGCGATCCTCGCTGCCGGTCACCTTTTCGATGCGGATCACGTCCGCACCCATGTCGGCCAGCATGGTGGCGCAATAGGGACCGGCGATGTACCGGCCAAAGTCGAGCACACGGATGTCCTCAAGCACACTGCTCATCGCATTTTCTCGTCCAGGATCACGTTTGTCTCACGCCGCGGTGCGCGAGGCGGCCTGACTCGACCCAAGGGCCGACTCTGACCGGTGGTGCACGGGGTCGATAGGGTTTCCCCGCACCGGTAAAATCGCGGCCCGAAAAACCTAGCAGTTCTACCTACTGGGCCGGGCGCCGTCAACATTGTCACGCCACCGGCAATGGCGCTGGTCTCAATAGGACTGAACAGAACCGTGTCTTGCGAGAACCTTTCGCACAATCTGTGAGGGTTCCTCAGGTATAAGGCGGCAAACCCGTAGTCCATCCGGTAGCGGCGAATGCGGTGAAGCGGGACATCTGACAGGAACCCGACAGGACAGCCTTGTACGGTCATCCGGCCTTGGCCTCGGAGACGCGGGCTACGTGTATTGGCTTAGGGCCTGGGCGCCCAGATCGAGACGCGATGGTTGAGCAAATCGGTGGCGAATACGGTTCCGTCCCTGGAGACTGCCACCGCCATGGCATGCCGGAATTGCCCGGGGCCGCTGCCTTGCTCTCCAAAGCTAGAGAGAAACGTGCCGTCTGCGGCGAATTTTTGGATGCGGTTGTTGTAGAAATCCGCGACGTAGACGTGGCCCAAATCATCCACAGTCACGCTCGTCACGGTCGCAAACCAGCCGTTGAAGGGGCCGAAGATGTTCAAGGCAAATGGCCCACCCCATTTGCGAAGGAAATGACCGTCGCGGGCGAAAACCTGTACCCGGTCGTTGTAGCCGTCAGCGACGATGATTGTACCGTCGGGGCCGACGGTCACGCCGGTGGGATAGTTGAACTCTCCAGCCCAAATTCCGGCCGCTCCCGTTGTGCCCCACTGCCGGATGAAGCTGCCGTCGGGGGCCAGCTCTTGAATGCGCTGATTGTAGAAATCGGCCACGAATAGATGTCCGTCCGCGGCCACCGCCACTCCGCCGGGGGCGTTGAAGGATCCGGGCTCGTTGCCTTTCCGGCCGACCGAACGCCGGTACGTGCCATCGAGGCCGAACACGTCAATGCGGTCATTCCAGTAGTCCGCGACGTATAGCTCTTCGGCGAATATTGCGAGGTTCATGGGGCGGCCCAGTTGTCCGGGGGCGTCCCCCTTGCTCCCGAATTGGCGCTTGAATCTCCCGTCGTGATCGAACACCTGGATGCGGGCGTTCCGCGCGTCCGAGACGAACACTTCGTCATCGGTCACAGCGATACCCGTGGGATCGTGGAATTTGCCCGGTGCCGATCCTGGGCCGCCCCAAGACGTAATGAAGGTGTAGCCGGGCTCCTTCGCGAACGGCACGAAAGCCAGCCATGCGGCCCCCGAAATCACGACCAGGGCGGCCAAACCCAGCCCGGCCCCCTTGACGATTCGTTGCATTGTGTGAGTCCTCATAGGTTCACGCGGAACCCGGCGCGAAATACGAATCCGGTTTCCAGCGCGTCACCGTTGAGATTCTGCACGACGGGCACCTGCACCGCCGTTTCGAGAATCCATCTTGTGGTCACATATTGCAGGCCGGGCGCCAGGAACAGGGAGGTTCCGCCGGAGTCCGGGTCATTATTCCCGTCGATTCTCGTTTTGTCTTGCCGCACCAGATTGGCCTCCAGAACGCCGTAGAGGAAAGCGGGAACGCCGCCACCGCCTAATTCGCCAGGCAAGATGCGGTATTGCAGCGAGGCATCCACCTCCGCCAAGTTGCCGATTTCCACCCCATCGGCTTCCGTATGGTCCTGGTATCTGGCCTGCGCGTCGATCTGGTAGCCGAGGGTTTGATAGGTCGTCACGACGCCAGCGAAGGGATCCCAGGAGCCCGAGCCGAGCTGAAGGGCGGGTGGCAACCGCCCAAATTTGTCGGATGCGGTATTTTCACCGGTGGGGATTTCCGTTCCCAGAAACGGCGCGACTCGAAAAGTGCGGCCGGGCGCGTCGTCCTGGAATACCGTGTAGCGCCCAAACACGGTCAGATCCCCGATCCCTTGAGTCTCCCGCGTGATTCGCCGACCGTCCATCTCCAGGCTGAGGCGCTTGTCCAAGTATGGAAGCACCCCGAACAGGGCGAGTCTGCGGTCGATGCCATATCCGAGCGCCGAAACCACGGCGTATACGTCGACCTCCCGATTCGCGTTGCTCGGGTCGTCTCCCGATCGCCGGAACAGAAACTGCTCACGAAGAACAAAGTGGCCCTTGGACACGGGTAGGGCCGTATTGAAGGTGACCGGCGCGCCCCATGCCACATCAGTCCATATCAATGCGGTAAATAACGTCGTGAGCAATGCAAGCTCAGGCAGCCGCCGGTTGCGTTGACTGAAGCAACTAACCATCGCCTTCATCCATCCCACGATGGCCGGCCTGCGCTTGCTCGACCTTGCGTAGGGTGAATCCGGCGTCCATCACGGCCTGTTCCATCTCAGCCCGGTCCAGGGTCGCGCCTTCCACGGCCGTTACAAGGATCGTACCCTCGTCGATGTCAATTTCGATCGATTCGATTCCTTCGAGGGCGGTGAGATGTTTCTCGATACCATAGGCACAGAAGGGGCAGGCCAGCCCGTCCACGGTGAGTTCGTAAATCTGTGGTGCGGCGCCAACCGCCAACGGAATGGACAATATGACAATGCCCAATAGGGCTTTGCGAATGGCTTTTTTCATCACACTTGCTCCAATATGAGATGTTGATGACTTGGTTTGATCAGCGCTGGATTTCCCAGTCCTAGTAATGTCCTTCGTACTCGAGCTTGAAGCGATAATCGGATTCGGCCTGAGTACCATTCAGGTCGCTGGTGAGCGGTACTTGCACGCCGGTACGGATCGCGTGGTTGCGCAGCGTCCAAATAATACCAGGCGAGGCGAAGATCTCCGATCCACCGCTATTCACGACCGGCTTCCCATCCAATTCGTCGCGGGCGGCATGCTCCCAGTTGAGTTCCAGCAGGAATACCCAGTCTGGCTCCCTGTATCCGGTGAGCCAGGGCCGCACCCCGCCGGTGACATCGAGGAATTGCCGGTCGCCTTTTTTGAGCCCGCCGGTTCCCTCCCCGTTGAGGCGATAGCGGGTGCTGGCGAAACCGTACCAGCGCCGGCCCTCGTAGCCGGCACTCAGGGCACCGAGGTAATCCGTCGAGCCGCTACCCAGCCGTGGAGTGGTATCGTCGTCCCCGGTCGGGAGCTTGATCTGGAAATGCACTGCCAGCGAACGTTGGAGCCCCGGCGAATCGATCCGAATGAACCGGTATTTGGTGGCAAGCACCGCATCACCTGGCCCTTGCTCAACATCGCCATTAATGTCTTTGCGCACGTAGGGTATCGCCGCTCTTATCTCCCAATCGGCGGTGAGCCCGTAACCCAGCCCGGCTGTAAGCGACTGTTCGCTCTCTTTTTGTCCGGCTCCGCTACGCCGTTCCTGCTGATATTCGATGTGGGGCTCGTAAGCGCCCTTGAACGGGGTATGGGGACCGGGACTGAAAATCGGACCGTGGCCATGAGCAGCACTGGCTGCGAAAATAATTATTGCGGCTAGTCCAACTGCAAACCGGCCTCCCCAAAGCCGGATTGGCGGGACCATACTCGATCTTCTCATTCTCGCGAGCCCCTTTCGTTATGTGGAAAAGCTATCGTGGCAACATCCGGCCACGGAATTTGCGGAATCTATCACGGGCTGGGGACAATCTTCCTCCCCAGTAACCCGCGGGGCCGAGCCAGCCGGACGAACACTCGCCCACATTGTAAGGCTAGCTGTTCCCCTAAAGGGGAGAGTCAAGCGTTTTTTTGGGGGGGAGTATGCCGGTGGAAAAAAGATGGGAAATACCACGCTTCGTGTCGGAAGATAATTACGCCGGAGCGCGTCGCCGGGAATCGTGAATCACCGGACAGATGGTCGTGGTTCTTTCGTTTTCCTTGCCCGCGAGCCGCTCGTCTACGACCAGCAAGTCTTTCTTGAGCGCCCGGAGTTCCTTGAGCTTGTGATCGATCACCTTCATTTTTTGTGCGACGCTCTTTCTGACCTGTCCACAGGAGCATTCCCCCTGATCATAGACGGCGAGGATTTCCGCGATTTCCTCCAAAGTAAACCCGAGCGCTTGCGCTCGCTTGATGAACTCGATGCGCTCCACGGTTTCCTCCGGGAAAATGCGAAATCTTCCCTCGTTCCGGCCCGCCTCGGGAATGAGTCCGATGCGTTCATAGTACCGAATCGCCTTCACTGTCACGCCCGCCCTTTTGGCTGCTTCACCGATGTAATGCGCCCGGGAAACAACAGGTTGACCGTCGCTAAGCATTTTTAATTCCTTGTTGAGTTCTCTTGTCCTTCAAGGCGATTGCGACGGGCTGTACCCGTGCCGGGCTTTGCCGGCTTCCAATCAGCTCGCTCAATTGGATCCCTTGAACCCAGAACGCGGCGGCCCCCGTCGCGACGACGGTGAGATGGGTTACCACTTGCGCGATGACCGCCATCGCAAGGGCGGTTTCGACGTCCACCCCCAATCCTTGGAGCGCGAAAATCGCGCCAACGGTGAAACTGCCCACGATTCGGAGGCTCGTCGCCAGAACGATCAGAAAGCCGAGGAATACCATCAGGAATACATATTCCATGGGGCCGAGGACAACGTCAAAGGCGAGCCCGACCCACACAAAATGTGCCACCGCGATAAGTTTAATGGCGATAGAGGCGCCGATGATCACTACCTGTCGCCAGGGTTGCCTCGGCCATACGGCACCCTCCAAGAAAGATCGGAGAAAGTTTGCCAAAGGTTGGCTCAGGCGGGCGGGAAACCATGGCGACAGGAAACCGAGGGGCGCGCGTTCTTGCCGAACGGCGTATCTGAAACCCGCAAAGCCGGCAATCAGCAAGGCAAAAATTACGAAGCTGGCCAAGGCACCCCACGATATGCCTGCCCTGACGGTCCCCTCCGCGTCGGGGAAATGGAAACCAAGGATGACGATCCCAGCGAAGATCAGGAACACGACGCCGTCGATAATGCGGTCAAGGGCGATGGTCGCCAACACCGTCGAGACCCGTAACGCTTCAAGACGGGCAATGAGCCAACCTCGCACCAGCGGGCTCACGCCCAAAGGCACCAGCAGATTGCTGAAATATCCGATCATGATGGCGCCAAACAGCCGCCAGAGTCCGATCGGGCGGTGGGCGTAAAGGAGCTGACGCCACTTGATCGCTCGAAAAATCTGCTCCAGCACAATGAAAGCGGACAACAAGAGCAGGGGGAAATAGTTGGCGCCGGATAGGACCGTTTGAAATCTATCCAGATCGAAATCCCGCAACACCCAGAACAAGGCCAGCAATCCCCCGATCGCGCCCAACGTCAGCCATACCCACCGCGATAATTTGACGAACATGAAGCTCCCCAATCCTGCCCGATTACGCCAAAGCCTCGCCCAGTGGGGCGGCGCCGTGCGTCACCGTATGCGGCGCCGGCTACCTTTCTCCGCCAGGCCAAGTCAAGAGTGGCATGTTTACGACGATACCGGTGGATTCGATGCGCAGTTCGCCAGCTCGTTGAGCGTCGATCACCTCCGCCGCGGACTTCAGCACCCGGGCACGTTTCTCGTCCTCCCAGTACACCAGATTGACGGTTCTCAGCGGGCTGTAACCCTTGTTGCCTGGGAGGCGGTCGAAAACATCAGCAGTGAATCCGAAAGGGCCTTCTCCTTGTTGAAGGCCATTCTTGAAGGCATAAACATTGGCCAGCATCGATTCCGGCGCGTCCGCCAAGGACGGCACGACCAAGACAGGCGAACCCATCATGTCCGTGAGAATCTTGGCCACTCCCGCATCAGAGGCTTCGGTGTGGATGAAAAGGATCGTCTGCCCATCCGCAAAACCGTTCACCGGCGGAATCGTCGGCCCGGACATGGACATCTCACCCATCCCTCCCATCTCGTCCGCTTGAGTGGGTACCATATAGGTATAGGCAAGAACGAAACCGCCCATCAATACCGACACCAGCGTTGTGACAATTAGATTGCGTAGCATCTTCTTCTCCTTGTTCATGATTTGGAGTTGTAATTTGAGCCTCAACATTAATCTCAACCGACGAGAAACCCTCGTTCGAGGATCGCTTCGCGTATACCGTCGGGCTCCACCGTTCCTTCCCGGTAGGTGACCGTGACCACATGCTGATCCGGATCGCCCGTCACCGTTCCCACGCCCTTCAACTTGCCCACCGCCTTCCGGATCGAGACCACGCAGTTTTGGCAGCGCATGTTGGGGATGTTGAGGGTAAGTTGTGCTTCGCGGCCCCGGCGGGCCTTGGGCAGCAACCGCCCTCCAAAGGAGTTGGCCAGTACGGTAGTGATGCTCGCGGCCATGGCCACCATCGCCCACACGGGGTGGACCAGTCCCGTCACCGCGAGAGGGACGCCGATGCCGTTGAAGGCGAAGGCCAGCGACAGGTTTTGCACGGTCTTGCGATAGGACGCGATCCCGATGTGATAGGCGTCGACGACCGCCCCCAACCGTTCACCGATCAAGACGATGTCGGCCGACTCGATGGCGATGTCGGTGCCGGCACCCATGGCGATCCCCACGTCGGCTTGCATCAGTGCCGGGGCGTCGTTGATCCCGTCGCCCACCATCATCACCCGGTGTCCTTGTTGCTGGAAATCGCGTATGGCCTGGGATTTGTCTTGGGGCAGCACCTCGGCCCGGTACTCGGTGATCCCCACTTGGCGGGCGACCACCTGCGCGGTCAGGGCGTTGTCCCCGGTGAGCATCACCGGCTGCAGACCCGCATCACGCATTCGGGCGATGGCCTCCCGGGCATCGGGTTTGATGGGGTCCGCGATGGCGATTAAGCCGGCTTCTTTTCCGTCGATGGCCAACACGACCACGGTATTCCCCGCCGCTTGCAGCGCCGATATCTGCAGCCGAAACGGTTTTAGGTCAATGCCTTCACCCTCAATGAACTGTGGACTTCCAATCGCAACCCGGTGTGCCTCTACCCGTGCCCTAACCCCTTTGCCGGGTTGGGCCTGGAACTCCCGAGCCTGGGGAACCGAGAGGTTCCGCTCCTTGGCGGCGTTGACCACCGCCCGGGCCAACGGATGCTCGGAAGCACTTTCGATACCGGCGGCAAGGCGGAGCACTTCGCTCTCCTGATGCCCGGCCAGCGGAACGATCTCAACCACGGTCGGTTTGCCTCGGGTGATGGTGCCGGTCTTGTCGAGCACGACCTTGCGCACCTCCTTCAACACCTGGAACGCTTCTGCCGAACGCATGAGGATGCCTCTCCGGGCCGCCATGCCGCCACCGCGAATCATGGCCAGGGGCGTCGCCATGCCCATCGCGCAAGGATATCCCATCACCAGCACCGCCAGGCCGGCGAAGACGGCGCGAGTCCAATCTGCCGAGCCGACCACCCCCCACGAGCCCAGGGTCCAGATGAGGATAGCGCCGCCGGCAAACGCCAGTACCGTCGGCACGAACACCTGCAGAATGCGATCGACCAACGCCAGAATGCTGGGCTTGAGCGCCCGCGACTCCTCTATCTGCCGCGCCACTTGCTGCAGGAAGCTCTCACCGCCGACGCGGGTCACTGACACCAGCAGGCTCCCATTCTGATTGACGGCGCCGCCGATCACCTCGTCTCCCTTGTTGACCTCGACCGGGATGGACTCTCCGGTGACCAGGCTCAGGTCGACGCCCGAGGTCCCTTCGACCACTTCGCCGTCCACCGAGATCGATTCACCCGGCCGGATGCGCACCAGGTCGCCTACCCGCACTTCCTCGATCGGCACCTCCTCTTCCTGCCCATCCCGCACCACCCGCGCCGTCGCCGGTACGAGCTGCAAAAGTTTGCTCACCGCTTGCGAGCTGCGTGTGCGGATTAGCAGCGAGACATAGGAAGCGAGAATGTGGTAGGTGGTGACAAACACCGCAACGGCGAAGAAATCCGGCGCTGGGAACGCGGGGGAAATGTAACCCAGAAACCCGCCGATGAGCCCGGCGAAGGCCCCGAATTCCAGCAAGACGTGCTGGTTCAGGATTCCGCGGCGCAGGCTCGACCAGGCGACTTTCAAGAAATGCCAGCCCGGCCCGAAGACCGTGGACAGGGCCACGGTGGGCATGATCCAGAGTGCAAAAGGCGATGCCTGCCCCATGGTCAACAGGTCCAGCCACATCAGCGTCATAGTGATCATTGACACGGCGGCAATACCGGAGACCAGGATCAGGTTGTTCCGCTCCCTCCGCAGCTCGGCCTCTTCCTCCTCGAAGCTCCGCACCTTATCAGGATCACGGACGGTGTAGCCGAGGTCCGAGATCGTCTTTTTGATTTCCGAAGGATTCGCCTTGGCCGGATCATAAGCGACTAGCGTCTCCTCGTGCGTGAGGTTGACGTTGACATCGAGGACGCCATCGATGCGGCCGACCCCCTTGCTGATGGTGCTCACGCAAAACGAGCAGGACATCCCCCCGATCTTGACCTGCAGTTTTTCCACGGCGCCTTCGGGCGGAGCGGCGGCCAGGGCAGCCTTCGGCCCCGGCTCCTCTTCTTGTTGCTCAATGGTTCGAGTAGCCATTGAAATTTCCTTTTACGGTTAAAAGTTTCCGAGTCAAACTAAGACAATCAGGTGTTGGTTGAAGCATAACTTCTCCCCTAAAGGGGAGAGTCAAGCGTTTTTCTCAGGAAATCTGGAGGAACGATGAGGAACGAGAAACGCGGGTGAATCTACGCGGCGTTGGATCATCCATCGACTTGACGGCCAATGGTTCGATCCGGTCTGGTGGGGCATCGTGCTCACGGTGCTGCTGGAAACCGCCCTCATCACCCCGCCTATCGGGATCAATCTTTACGTCGTGCAAGGTGTGCGCGGGCGGGGCTCGTTGAACGATGTCATGGTGGGATCGCTGCCATTCGTCATCACGATGTTCGTCATGGTGGGGTTGCTGATGATCTTCCCGCAAATTGCACTATTCCTGCCCAGCGTGTTTTATTAGCCCGCACGGTATGGGCATGACGCGGGGGATCGGCACCCGGCGATGTTGCCTGCGCCGGCGCAGGGGTAGGGCCGAAGCCCGCAACTCGAGCCTGTTTGCGTTGCAGTGGCCTGATTCCATTACAAAGGAATAGATAATGGCGAGTGCGAATCTGCACGGCGACATGATCGTCTTCGACGGCCTGAACGTTTCCAATTGGAGCCGGGCCGTCTTCCAGGATCTGCGCAAAGGCGGGGTCACTGGCGCCAATTGCACGTGCTCGATCTGGGAGAACTTCCAGGGTACCATGCAAAACATTGCGGAATGGAAAACACGGTTCCGCGACCACAGCGATCTGCTGTTGCAAGTCTACACGACGGAGGATATTCACCGGGCCAAACGCGAAGGCAGGACCGGAATCGTCCTCGGCTTTCAGAATGTCTCCGCGTTCGAGGATCAACTGGGCTACGTGCAACTGTTCAAGGAACTGGGCGTCGGCATCGTGCAACTGACATACAACACGCAGAATCAGGTGGGGAGCGGATGCTACGAAACGACCGACACGGGCCTTTCCGATTTCGGCCGGGAGATCGTCTCGGAAATGAACCGCGTGGGGATCATGTGCGACCTGTCCCATGTTGGCGCCACCACTTCCAGGGATACGATTCTCGCCTCCACCAAACCGGTCTGTTTTTCCCACTGCCTTCCCTCGGGGCTGAAGGCCCACCCCCGCAATAAGCCGGACCAGGATTTGCGCTTCATGGCAGACCGGGGCGGGTTCATCGGAGTCACGATGTTCCCCCCGTTTCTCGAAAAAGGTGTGAACGCCACCGTCGACGATTACGTCGAGGCCATCGATTACGTGATCGACATCGCGGGAGAAGACAGTGTCGGCATCGGCACCGACTTCACCCAGGATCACGGAGCGGCGTTCTTCCAATGGATCACCCACGACAAGGGGAACGCCCGCGTGCTGACTGAGTTTGGCGAGATCGTCAACCCGAAAGGCATGCGCACGATCGGGGAATTCCCCAACCTCACCGCGGCCATGGAGCGAGCCCCCTGGCCCGAACGGAAAATCCGCAAAGTCATGGGCGAAAATTGGGTGCGCATCCTGGGCGAGGTTTGGGGCACATAGTTTACATTTTCGATCCGTCCGCCTTGCGATACGTGGGCCATGGTTGCGGTCGCGGCAGTGCCGGAGTAATGGAGAATTGCAATTACGTACGCCTCCATAGTTCGAGATCACCGGTTGGACCGCCGAGGCCATGCGCGCATACCCCGCGCCAAGGCGGGATCACTAAATTCCTGGGAGATTGACCGATGCAATTCACCGAAGAGCACAACGCGTTGCGCGAATCGGCACGGAAATTCGTCGAGAAAGAGATCGATCCGTATGTCGAGGAATGGGAGGAAGCGGAACTATTCCCCGCCCACGATCTGTTCAAGAAGCTGGGCGGCCTGGGTCTGCTCGGCATCACCAAGCCGCCGGAATACGGGGGCATGGGGCTGGATTACTCCTACGCCGTCGTCTTCGCCGAAGAGATGGGCCGGGCCAAGTGCGGCAGCGTGCCCATGGCGGTCGGCGTACAGTCCGATATGTGCACGCCGGCCCTGGCCAAGTTCGGCAGCGATGAACTGCGCCGCGAGTTCCTGGCGCCCTCCATCAGCGGTGATCTGGTGGGCTGCATCGGTGTCAGCGAGGTGGGGGCCGCATCGGATGTGGCCAATATCCAAACCACCGCGCGACGCGACGGCGACGACTACATCATCAACGGCGGCAAGATGTGGATCACCAACGGGGTGCAAGCCGATTGGATTTGCCTGCTCACCAACACGGGCGAGGGAGCCGTCCACAAGAACAAATCGCTGATCTGCGTCCCCATGAAGACCAAGGGCGTCACCGTGGCCCGCAAGCTCAAGAAGCTGGGTATGTGGGCCTCGGACACCGCCCAGATCTTTTTCGAGGACGTACGGGTGCCCCAGCGTTACCGGATCGGCGAGGAGGGCCGCGGATTCGCCTACCAGATGCAGCAGTTTCAGGAAGAGCGCCTGTACGGCGCGGCGTCGTGCCTCATGGCGCTCGAAGGCGCCATTCGCGACACCATCGATTACACCCGCCAACGGCAAATCTTCGGCCGCTCCGTTTTGGACAACCAGTACATACACTACCGCTTGGCCGAACTGATGACCGAGGTGGAGGCGCTGCGCGCCCTGGTCTATCGCGCTACCGAAATCTACGTCAACGGCGACGACGTCACCCAGCTCGCTTCCATGGCCAAGCTCAAGGCGGGACGGCTGAGCCGGGAGCTTTACGACGCCTGCCTGCAGTTCTGGGGCGGGATGGGTTACATGTGGGAATCCCCCATCAGCCGGGCTTACCGCGATGGCCGCCTGATGGGTATCGGCGGCGGAGCCGACGAGGTCATGTTGCGCATCATTTCCAAGGGCATGGGCATCTTTCCCAGCGAGTGATCGCGGGTGGTGGGGCGGGGGCTGGGCGGAGAGCTTGGTGGGCGGCGGCGTTTCCGTTTCCGGCCGGGAGTTGTATGGTGTCCTTGCAACGGGAGCCACTCATCAGGAACAACCCATGGCCTTCGATACCCACGCCTCCGTCAAAAAGCTCCAGGAAGCCGGCTTCACCCCGCAGCAGGCCGAAGCCCAGGTCGAGATGGTGCTTGCCTTGGTCGAGGGCAACCTCGCCACCAAGCACGACATCGAGCTTCTACGCCAAGACACGAAGGAGATGGAAACGCGGCTCAATCACAAAATTGAACTGGCACGCCGGGACACCGTTATCTGGCTGGGGGGAATCGTGGTGGCGGGTTTCGCCGTGATGGCCGCCATGATCGGCGTCGTGATCGCGTTTGTTGCACTCTAGTCCTTCACCCACGGAATCATCCGCCCGATCACCCTGTCCCCATCAGCCGGGCTTATCGCGATGGCCGCCTGATGGGTATCGGCGGCGGAGCCGACGAGGTCATGCTGCGCATCATTTCCAAGGGCATGGGCATCTTTCCCAGCGAGTGATGACACAATGGGACAAGCGCTTGGGGTAGCGTGGCTCAAGTCTTGGATAGATACGACCGGAAAATAACGTTCGAACGTCGATATTTGGTAGGGGAGCGGTGGAGGCGGCGGGAATCGAACAATTTGTCATTGCGAGAATGACCTTCCGTCTACACACCTGATACCAATAGACTAATTCGTTCGGTGCCTGTGCGAATGATGGAGGCGACGCTCCGTTTATGCAGTGCGGTTATTCACAACGCAGGGATAGTACGGACGAATGCGAGAGGGAAACGGGACGCGTTGCGAGATGGCACAAAAGCGGAACTGTCACGCAATGGGCCATCCTTGCGCTGGATTGTCGGAAGTGGCGTGTGACGAGGAGGGGCGTGGATCTGTGGATGCAACAGGGTAGCATCGGCTAGGGACAATAGAATCGACTTTAGGAGGAACTCGTCCATTTCATAAGATTTACTCACATCGATATTGCCGACTTTCGCCGTCCCTTGAATTTAATTCCCGTGTTTTTTGATCTTATTGAGTATTTTTCGATAACGGCTAATTTCTGTGCCGCCTCTAAGGGACTCAAAAGCATTGAGAAAAGACACGTATCCGTTGAGTTCTAAATATTTCTTCTTATATTTATTTGGATTCTTGTCTGCATTGTGCAACATCGCTCGAATTCTTCTTCGCAAATTTCTAGGGGGATTTGGTACCGAGTTTACAACAACACCGGTTACCATCTGCCGGGCAGATGCGCTGAGGACTTTTATTTTTTCATTGTTTATATACAATCCCCTATCTTTCAACTTTTTTTCCAAGACCTTCTGGATTGATTCAAGTTTTTTTTTGTTCTCTCCGCTTATCGTAATGTCATCTGAATACCTGGTGTATGAAAATCCCTCATCACTTGATATTCGGTCCATTTCCTCGTCAAACTCAAAGAGAACTGCATTGGATAAAACTGGACTAGATGGAGCACCTTGGGGAAGTCTGTTGTTTAATGTCGTCAACCTGGAGATTAATGATATTGCATCATAAGAAATCCCTAAGTTCACAAGGCAGCGGCTGATATCTTCAGTACTAATTGATCCAAAAAAGTCCTTGATATCAGCATTCAGGATATACTTTTTATTACAGTGTGGTACAGCGTTGGTGATAAATGAACGTCCTGCTTTGTATGAGTGGCATGCCGGGTGGGCCGGTAACGAGGAAAAAACATAATCAGCTAACCAACGTTGTGTGATCTTCAAAAACAGACGGGGAGCGTCTATATGCCGCTCACTTCCATCCCTTTTTCTGATTTCGAACGATCTGTAATTCTGGGCTGGCTTACGTGTGAAAAAACGGAATATACGAGGAGACAATCCAATTGCTAGGGCGATCTGACGGGGCGTAATGCCATTTTTCGCTGATTCGCCCGCCGCTTCAGCTAGTTGGTTCCTATCGGGAAAAGAATAAAAGTGTAATTTAAGATCAATTTCAGGGGATCTAGCCTGATTTAATCTCTCGGGTGTTGGCAAAATGTTTGAGATGCACGGCCAACGACGGAGGCCGAGCGGATGCACAGCCTCCGTCGTTGGCCGTGCATCTTCAAGTGGGTTACCATTCCTAAAAGATGGCGCAACGCCATC
>JACZRV010000001.1:74791-88523 GCA_022574555.1 SAR324 cluster bacterium | reverse complement strand
CCGACACGATTCCATTTGCCACCCACGCCTTCGTGAAAAAATTGGAGGCCGCGGGAGTCACCGAAGCACAGGCCGTGGTGCATGCCCAGGCAATTGCAGATCTCGTGGACGACCAGTTGGCGACCAAGCAGGATTTGACGGAATTGGAGTTGCGCTTGAAGCACGATCTGACATTGCGTCTGGGCGGCATGACCGTAGCCGCCATTGCGATCGTGGCAACCCTGGTGAAATTTCTCTGATATCGCGGCGTCGACTCCCTTCTGATTCCATTACGCGCGGGAGGCTGATCTCCGTATTGCCGATTATAGCCGCAGCCTTCGAGACGGTCGCCTATGGCTCCCTCCTCAGGCGACCGGAATAATTTCGTCTGGTGATTGCAGATTTGAATTACCGATGATCGAACGCGTAGCCGAAGCCCTGGGGGCAGAGGTCGGGGGCGGCGGCTTGGGCCGATTGGTGGTCGAGATGCCCTGAGGCGCTAAGGGCGGCGACCGTCCGGTTGGCGGCGGCTGCGGCGTCGGCATCGGCGACGGGTGCGGTGCAACTCCAGATCCAGAGGTATTCCCGGCCCACGGTATCGTCCAGGGTCAGGTATTTGCCCCTGGGAGGCAGGGAGGCGGGCGACGCGGGGGGAACCATCTGCACGCCGCGGCTGCCGGGGTAGATGCGGGCCGTGGAGGGCTCACCCGCCGCCGGAATCGTATGGATGTAGAGGTAGATGTAGCTTTCCGACTCCGACTGGTAGCGCACCTGCAGGCCGTCTCCCGCATGGAGGGTGTCTCCATTGCGGGCCATCTCGACCCCGCTTTCCGTCTGTTTGGCCATTTCCAAGCGCGCCGGGTTGCCGAAGGCTTTGCGGGCTTGGCGGGCCATCTGGGAGAAGGCGGCGTCGTCGGGAAAGTCGTTGGCCAGCTTGATCACCAGGCTCACCGCCCTGTTCTGATAGGCACGCTCCTGGTAAAACGAGGCGGTCTCGAAGATGCGCGGCAAATCCTTGCGCCGGACATTGGTTTTGACGATCAGTTCCTGCCATTCGGCATCGTAGTACGCGGCCTGTTGCGGATCGGGCCCCGAATCGGTGCGCGCACCCCGGCTGGCCGCCGCCCGGCTGCTCTTTTCGTCGCTGAACAGTTCGTCGAGCATGGCGAAAAAGCCCCAGCCTTTATCGTCGTCGTCAGGCGGCGGATTGGCGCCGATCTGCTGCTCCTGATTCTCCGCGATGCGCATCAAGGAGCCGTCGGCACGCACCAAGCGCACGTTGGCTTTGGCGGCGGTGCGCACCCATTCCTGGTCCGCCAGGCGGTCGCCGGATTTGAGCCTGCGCCAGTCCTGACCCTCGGTCTTGTGCCAGGCCTTGCCCGTGACGCTGATGACGGTGTGGGAATCGGCTGCGAAGGTCAATGTTGCGGCGGCGATGATCACCACAGAGATGATCACCACTGAAATGATCACCACTGAGGCGATGGACACGACTGTCTTCATGGGGTCTCCCTTCCTTTCCGGTCGGAATCCGTTTTTCAACAAATTGCCTATTGACATAACTCAGTTGATTTTGTACAATAAATACAACGGGCAGGCTCTTCTTGTCCGCACGAGGCGGTATAGGGGCCGGAACCCCGAATTTTACAAAACGAAGCCAATTACATTTGTAATATCAGCTCGTTGAAAATAGACTATCGTGCAGCATTCCCGTTCCTCGGTCGAAAGCCTGTGTAAATCCCCCGCCATTCTTCCTGTGCCAAGCGGATAGGCCTATTCAATTATCTATTCGGACGCGCGATGCTGCCGGCCACCCGATACAGCTCCCCACTAAGCCATATTCTTGCGAAAAAAGACAGGCGCAGGCGATGGCCGCGGGGACATTGCCGACAGGGACGCCCGGTTCCTTTTCCGCTCCTCAGATTTACTTTGACGTCAGTTCAACGGCGCCACCCCATTTTTCCGGCAGGGGTTGGCCCTCGAGGCTGCGGCACTGCTCCATCATGAAGCGGCTGGGCGCGTCATCGAATGCGGAGGCGTTTTCGGTGAATATGCGTTCGGCGCCGGCGATATCCCCCCTGTAAAATTCACGCAGACCGTCGGCATAACGGCGGTATTTCTCGCCGTCAGCGGATTCCGCCGGGGAGTCTGCGGCCGCATGCAACAATTCATGGATGGCCACGGGCTGCGTGCGGCCTTTGACCACGATCCTTGCCAGTTCCCGGGTGCGGAAGGCGCCGCCGGTCAGGGACAAGGCTGGTTCGCTGACGATGATCCATGTGCCGAAGTATTTGTTTACGCCTTCCAGGCGGGCGGCCAGATTGACCGAGTCGCCGATGATGGTGAAATCGGTGCGCTTCTCGGAACCGATATTGCCCAGGATGACGTCGCCGGTGTGAATGCCGATGCGCATGCGCAGGCCCTGGAATCCCCTTTTGCGCCAGTCATCGTTGAGAGGCCCCATGGCCTCCTGCATCCGCAACGCAGCCCGGCAGGCGCGCGCGGCGTGATCGGGCAGTTCCGCCGGCGCACCAAAATAGGCCATGATGGCGTCGCCGATGAAGCTGCCTATCGTGCCCCGCACCTCGAAAAGGATGTCGGTCATCCTGGCGAGATATTCGTTGAGGATCATCACCACGTCGCCGGCGGAAAGCTTTTCGGCAAATGAGGTGAACCCTTCGAGATCGGTGAAGAAGATCGTCAAGCGCCGGGATTCGCCGCCGATGTCCAAACCCCACCCGTGATCCACCATCTCGTGGATGATATCCGGCGAGACATAGCGGCTGAATGTGTTTTGCAGAAATTTCGAGTAACGGGCCTCGGTAAAATAGAGGGTAGACTGACAGAGGACGAATACCAGCGCGGCGAAAAATATGGGCGCCATGGCCGGCAGGACGAGGCCGGCTCCGACAAAAAGTCCGGCGGACAGGCCCATCCAGCCCACGATGACGGCCAGTCCGATCGCCACCGTGGCCCAAGTCCGTAAAAACATCGAGCTCAAGGCGATCAGTAAAAACAGCACGACCATGCCAGCGACCAGCATCCACCGTTTGGCGGGGATCAAGTACCTGCCATCGAGCAACATGCCGATCACGGTGGCATGGAGTTCGACACCGAACGTCAATCGAAATCCCGATTGGGCCGTGCTGAAGGCGGTGCGGAACGTATCGCCCAGATCCTCGAATCCGGAACCGACGAAAACGATCTTGTCCTGCAATACCGCGGCCGGCAGGTTTGCCAACTCCTTGGCCGTGACGACCGGAAACGTGGGCGAGGCATCGCTGAGCCGTGACGGCGGCCCGTAGAAATTCAACAGGAGCGAGTAGGGATCGACCTCTGCGGCCAACGGGGGATCGCTGCCATAGCAGGCACGATACATCGCCCAGGCCATGGAAGGGTTCGCGGCGGGATCTTCACGGAGCAACGAATAGATGCGGACGATATCGCGGTTGTCCGACTTCACCTCAGAAAATGCGAGGATGGACAGCCGTCCGAACCGCTCGATCACCTGATCCACCACGATGACCGGCGCCCGGGAACGGGACAAGGCCGCTTCCAGCATCCGGTCGTGCACGGGGTTATGAGGCCGGTCGAAAATGTAGTCCAGCCCGATGCAGCGCACCCCTTTGGCGTTGAGCATATCCAACGTATCGGCGATGAGGGAACGGGGAGTCGGTGACCGAAATCCGTAGCCGGTGACGGATTCATCCTCGATCAGCACGACCCATACCGGCAAAGCAGCGGTGGATTGCGGTCCCTGAAGGATGAACCAGTAATCCATCACCCGGTATTCCAGGTCCTCGAAGAGCACCCGTACCCCCGGCAGGAGCGCCAGCCCTGTGCACACGGCAACAATGGCAAGGGCGATGCCCGCCTTGTGCTTGCGCGTCAGCTTGATTGGCCTGAGCTTTTTCAATGGGTCCCCCTTTTACCCGACGCCGCTTTGGGGCCCGCGGCAGCAGCAGCGGGGCTTATTTACCAATTCTGCGATGTGAATTACGTCCAAATTTCAGCCGGATCGGCATCTCGTCCGCGCAGCGTACATGGACTCGAAAAATGAACCGGCCTCGCGTCGCCGTGACTAACCGAGAGCGGCCCCCGTGACATTCGAATAAACATGGATCCGAAGCCCGCTGGTCAACTGGATCTGTTTTGCCGGATCGCCTAGGCATGCCCGACCATCGCACGCCCTGAATTGCCGATCAACGACGGAAATAATCGAACTGAGTCACCAACCTTGCAACGCTGACACGGAAATTGGGGGACGCAGGGATTCTGCCCTCAATTATCCGCTCCCATCAAACTCAGATTTTCACTGGGCTTCTATTCACAGGTCGATCGGGTTGCCGACTTTCACCGAGAGCCCGCGCAGCGATATCGGAGTGACGGAAATTTCGCCGTTTTCCAGCACCGTCCGGTCGCCGTAGGGCTCCCCGTGCCAGGAATCGCCCCGGTAGGCATGGACGAATGCGTCCCCTTCCCGTTTGAACAACGAGCCATAGCGGTTATCCAGGATGGGCACCCAGCGGGCGGGTGTGTCCGGTTGCAATCGCCGGGGAAAATTGACGTTGAGAATCATCGCCTCTTGCGGCATGCCGTGTTCGATGAGCTTCCCCATCATGCGCACCGTGCGCTGCGAGGTGGCCGCGATCATCCCCTCGGCCACGGACCCGGTCAGCTCGCGGTGCTCCACCCACTGCTGGTACAACGAAGGCTCCAAGTAGGCGCTGAACGCGACCGCGGGCAGCCCCGTTATCGCTGCCTCCAGTGCAGCCCCCACGGTTCCCGAATTGATGACGAAGCACAACCCGGCGTTGAGACCGATATTGATGCCGGCCACGACCCAGTCCGGCGGTTCCCCGAACAGGTGATGGATGCCCAGGTTCGCGCAGTCCGCGGGCGTTCCATCCACGGCGAAGGCGGGCGCGCCCATATCCGACAGGGCCTGGACACGCACCTTCCCATAGCGGGTCACGGCCTTGGCCTTCCAGCTATTCTCATGGAGCGGCACCGAGACGCACACATCGCCCACCTTCGCCAGTTGCTTCACCAAGGGGCGCAACAGGGGGGAATCGGCGCCGTCGTCGTTTACGATCAGCAGTCTGGTCATGGTGAACCGGCTCTTAATTCCTTTAATGCCTATGCCTTTAGCTCAGCAAACGTAAGGATTCGTGTATGGGGAATTTGGTTGCCACGGAGGGCCTCACCCCCACCCTGCGGGCACCCCCTCTCCCGAAGGAGAGGGGGATAGGAATTAATCAAAGATAACAATGATGTGTATCGTGTTTCTCTGAGCTAATGCCATTGGCACCATACCCTTTGAATGGCAAGCCTTTGAATGGCAAGGCCGTGGACGCCGTGGGGCCGATACCTGCTGCGGAGATCAATCTCGCATCGGCGGCGCGACGGTTTCCATGGCGGCGATGATCCCTTCGGTGATTTGCTCCGTGCCGGTGTGCCCCCCTTGGTCGGCCGGAAGCCGGTTTCCGGTTTCCAGGAACCGGGCCACGCCCCGCTCGATCAGGTCCGCGGCGTCGTTGAGTGACGCGGTGCTCTTGCAATCGGCCAGGTAGCGGCACATCATGGCGCCTGAGAGGATCATCGCGATGGGGTTGGCGATGCCCTTGCCGGCGATGTCCGGTGCGGTGCCGTGGGAGGGTTGAAAGACGGCATGGCTGTCGCCGATATCCGCCGAGGGGGCCATGCCCATCCCGCCGATCAGGCCCGCGGCGAGGTCGGACAGAATATCGCCGAACATGTTTTCCATCACCATCACGTCGAACATCCACGGCTGGCGCACCAGATTGAGCGCGGCCGCGTCGACGTACAAATACGCTCGCTCCACATCGTCGAAATCTTGGCCCACCTCGTCGTATATGCCTCGCATGAAGGCCATGGACGAGAAGATATTGGACTTGTCGACACAGGTCAGCCGGCCGGGGTGGCCCTGACCCTTGCGTTGGCGGGCCAGCCCGTAGGCGAACCTCATCAGCCGTTCTGTGGTGCGGCGGGTGATGACCAGGGTCTCCGTGGCTACTTCCGGGTTGGGGGCGCTGCCCCGCGACGCGAACAACCCCTCGGTCGATTCGCGGATGATGACGAAATCGATGGGGTGCCCATGGGGATTGACGAGGGTCGGCGGGATGCCGGCATAATGGCGGATAGGTCTTAGCCCGGCGTAAAGATCGAAAATGAAGCGCAATTCCACCTGCGGCCGAATCTCCGTGCCGTCGGGGTAGCGGATATCGGGCCATCCGCACGCGCCCAGTAAGATTGCGTCGGCCTTGTCGGCATACGCCACCGACGCCTTGGGAAGCGCCTCGCCCGTATCGCGATAGCAAAACGCTCCGGCCGGGAGCGTTTGGTATTTACAGCGAAAGCCCCCGGTCAACCGCTCCGCAGCAGCCAGCACCTCCAATCCGGAATCCGTCACTTCGATTCCGATACCATCGCCGGGGAACACGGCGATATCCAATTCCAATCGTTCCGTCATGCAATTACTCCCATCACACCCAGGCGCCGTGCCGCCTGAAAAAAATGTATTCCACGGGTTTGCCGGCCGGATGCCGAGCGTGTGAACTAATCAGAATCATCGAGTAGACTATACAGGTTGGCCCGGATCGATTTTTCCTGTCAATCTGCCGGCATGGCAAGCGGTGGAGCAACCCGGATCTATTCGCGCGGGCTGCTGGAATCTTGACCTTCGGCAGGTGAACATGGCAAGCGTCAAGCTGGTCAACATCGTCAAAGTTTACGGAAAAGACGAGGTGGTGCACGGCATCTCCGCCGATATCCCCCATAATGAGTTTCTCGTGCTGGTGGGGCCCTCCGGCTGCGGCAAGAGTACCACCCTGCGCATGATCGCCGGGCTGGAGACCATCGACGGCGGCCATATCGAAATCGGCGGCCGGGTGGTCAACGATGTGCCGCCCAAGGATCGCGATATTGCCATGGTCTTCCAGAACTACGCGCTTTATCCCCACATGAGCGTCTACGAAAACATGGCGTTCGGGCTGAAGCTGCGGAAATTACCCAAGGCGGAAATTAAACAACGCGTGGCAGAGGCGGCGTCAATCCTGGGTATTTCAGAGCTGATGCAGCGGCGCCCCAAGGCGCTTTCCGGAGGGCAGCGGCAGCGGGTGGCCATGGGCCGCGCCATCGTGCGCAAGCCCCAGGTTTTTCTGTTCGACGAGCCGTTGAGCAATCTGGACGCCAAGCTGCGGGTGCAGATGCGCACCGAAATCAAGAAGCTGCACCAAAAGGTGCAGACCACGATCATCTACGTGACCCACGACCAGGTCGAGGCGATGACCCTGGCCGACCGGATCGTCGTGCTGAATCACGGGATCATCGAACAAATCGGCGATCCGATGACCCTGTACGAGGAACCGGTCAACAAATTCGTGGCCGGCTTCATCGGCTCACCCGCCATGAATATCATTCCGGGCACGATCGAGGGAGACGGCGAGGGCCTCGCCTTCCGCATCGATGAGAAGATTCGGCTGGCCATTCCCCCGCAGCGTGGGAATCGCTACGCCGCGTTGCGGAACCAAAAGGCGTTGCTGGGCATCCGCCCCGAACATATCGTGGACCAGGCATCGGCTGCGGGTGCGCACCAGGCGGGTTTCGAGGCTCGGGTCAACGTCGTCGAGCCCATGGGTTCCGACACCCTTGTCTTCTTCGACCTGGCCCACTCCGAACTCACGGCGCGTTTCCCGCCCCACGCCAAGGCCGCACCCGGCCAGATGGTACCTTTCTCCTTCAACATGGACATGATCCACATCATCGATCCCAAAACCGAGCGAGTGATTTGAGGTCAATTTCAATTCTACGGGCTCCAAATCCCCGCAGATTGCTTTGCAAGAGAAACACGAAATACCATTGTCGATACCCCGCCGCTTGCGCCGGGGTAGTTCATTGCCACTCTCCCAGATGGTGAGCTAAAATTTGCAAGCCATAGCATTTCTGCTATACTATGAATTGGTCCATCGAATTTTGTGGGAAGCCGGTCGAGGACGAGCTATCAGCTCTGCCCACGGACATGTTGACGCGCTTTCTGCGGATATCTGACCTACTCCGGGAAGTTGGACCGCCAAAAGTGGGCATGCCGTACGTCCGCCCCCTTGAAAGCAAACTTTGGGAGATGCGTTTAAAGGGGCGGTCGGGAATCGGCAGGGCCATTTATTCCGCTTTACCTGGGCGTCGTTTGGTGATTTTGCATGTCTTCATTAAGAAAACACAGAAGACGCCGCGAAGTGCAATTCATTTGGCGCTGACACGCTTAAAGGAAATGTAGCGATGAGCAAGCAATACGAAAATTTCAA
Source organism: SAR324 cluster bacterium (assembly GCA_022574555.1). Classification (GTDB taxonomy): domain Bacteria; phylum SAR324; class SAR324; order SAR324; family JACQKK01; genus JACZRV01. The sequence goes on along the minus strand of JACZRV010000001.1, from coordinate 80,220 downwards.
GGCCAGAATGCTATCCGACCCTGAAGTCAGACAGGCCTATGATGCCCTGGCGCCTGAATTCGAGTTGGCACGCGAGCTGATCGGAGCCCGCAGCCGGGCAGGATTGACCCAGGAGGAGTTGGCCGAACGGATGGGCACCACCCAATCGGCGATCGCCCGGCTGGAGAGTGGGCGCCGCCTGCCCACTATGAAAACCCTGATTCGCTACGCCGAGGCCACCGGAGCCCGACCGGTGGTCAAGCTGGTTCCCGATCCTCGTGCCGCAATATAGGTGCTGTTCGGCGGGCGTCCGCCGCCTCCTCAACTCATCGATTCCCCAATCCTGAGCGTCACGAACGTTACCGGGTCGCCCGCAAACACCAGGATGCGCGCCACAGGTGATCGGTACGCGCCAGATAGGAACAGCATGGGCGAGCCTTCGACCGATCTGATATAGTTTCTCACACGCATACCGCAACCGCCGACTGCCTGGGCAGAGACGCGACGCGGCAATAACGCTATCCCGCAAAATCGGTTCTGGAGACGAACATGCACGATCTGGTGATCCGCGGGGGTACTGTGGTGGACGGGAGCGGGGCTCCCGGCTTCACGGGCGATGTGGCCGTGCACGATGGCACGATCGTGGAGGTGGGCCGGGTGGCGGGCCGGGGCCGGGAGGAGATCGACGCCGAGGGGCTGGCCGTGGCTCCCGGCTTCATCGACGTTCACACGCACTACGACGCCCAACTCACCTGGGAGCCTTACGCCACGTGCAGCATCTGGCATGGCGTCACCACGGTGGTGATCGGCAACTGCGGCTTCGGCATCGCCCCCTGCCGCCCCGAGCATCGCGACCTGATCATGCGCATCCTGGAGCGTGTGGAGGGCATGTCATTGCGGGCCATGCGGGCGGGGATCGACTGGGAATTCGAATCCTTCCCCGAATACCTGGATTTCCTGGAGCGCTCCCGGCCGGCGGTGAACGTGGTCACCCTGGCCGGCCATTCGCCGATCCGGCTGTACGTCATGGGCGAGGAATCCATGGAGCGGGAAGCGACCCCAGATGAGGTCGCGGAAATGGTGCGGCTGACCCGGGAGGCGATGGCGGCCGGCGCCGTCGGGCTCGGTTCCACCACCACGCCCGCCCACAATGGGGCCGACGGCCGCCCCGTGCCCAGCCGCCTGGCCGCCTGGAGCGAATTTCAGGCCCTCACCCGGGCTATGGGCGAGGGTGGCCGCGGATTGTTCCAGATCACCCGCGGCGGCCATACCACCCTGGAGCATTTGAAAGGCATCGAGCAGGAAAGCGGACGGCCGGTGGTTTGGGCCGCCTTCTTCGACCGGCCCGACTGTCCCGAGGATACGCCCAAAATCCTGGCCCAGACCGAAGCCTTGCGGAAGGAGGGTGTAGAGGTACGTCCCCAGGTGGCCTGCCGTCCTCTCATCATGGATTTCACTTTGCGAAATCCTTATCCCTTCGAGGGCATCCCCGCCTGGAAGCCGCTCCTCGCGCGGCCGCATTCCGAGTACGCGCCGGTATATGCCGACGAGGCTTTTCGCAGAGCCCTGAAGGACGACCTGGCCGCGGGCCGCACCGCGGCGTTTCGGGGTGATTGGGATCAGGTGCGCGTGCTGAAAGCCGGCAGGACGGAGAACCGGGGTCTGGAGGGCCTGAGCATCTCCGAGATTGCCCAGGCCCAGGGCAAGCACCCCGTTGACGCCTTCTTCGATCTCAGCCTCGCCGAGGACCTGGAAACGGAATACCTGGCCGGGCTGATGAATACCAACGAGGCGGCAGTGGCGACCCTGATCACCCACCCCGACACGGTGATCGCCCTTTCCGATGCCGGCGCCCACCTGAGCCTGCTCTGTGATTCCGGGTTTTCGTCCACCCTGCTGGGCCATTGGGTGCGGGAAAAGGGCACCCTGACCCTGGAGGATGCGGTGCGGCGGCTCACCTCCGAGCTGGCCGACCTGTATCGTATTCCCCACCGCGGCCGGCTGAAGCCCGGCCATTTCGCCGACGTGGTGATTTTCGACCCTGCCACGATTAATGCGGTCGATCCCCCCAAACGCGTCTACGACCTGCCCGAGGGTGAGCCACGCTTCGTTTCCCATGCCCTGGGCGTACACCACGCCTTCGTCAATGGTGCCCATGTCCTCCGCGACGGAATAGTCGTGGAAGCCCCACCCGAGGCGCGCCGGGGGAAAGTCATCCGGGAATATCTCTCTTAAATATCTTATGGCAGGCTTGGCCCGCTTGGACAAACTGGCCCGGCCGCCGAACAATATAGCCTTCGGAATTTTCGACTGTCGGCCGTATGGGGATAAATCCGGCTCATGGGCAGGCCGGCACGCCGCCGCTGGAGCCCAGTCCTCGTGCGGCGGTTGCGGACTCCGTACCATGTGGAACGCTTGAATTAGCTGTCAGGACCTTTATTGGAATGGACTACCGTTAGCTTGACGCGCGTGCGCGGGGCGCTGTCCTTGGATCCCTCGCTGCCTGTGACCTTGCCGCCATTGACCTCGCCTTCATTGATCCTGCCTTCATTGACTCTGCCTTCATTGACTCTGCCTTCATTGACATGGCGCAGTGCCTCGAAGTCGGCGATAAATCCTTCGCTCAGGGCGCGCCGGTCAGTGCCGTAGAGGATAAAATGGATGCCCTTGTGGATCCAGTACGCGGCCATGTCGTGATTGAACAGGTGGATCACCAGGGGCACGCCTTTGGCCCGGCACGTCTCGTGGATATGGATCATCGCTTCCATAAACTTGGGGTCGTCGTACTTGTTGGGCACACCGAGCTGGATGGATAGGTCGTTGGGCCCGACGAACGCGGCATCGACTCCGGGAACGGAAATCAGCTCCTCCAGGCGTTCCACGGCGGGCACGCTTTCAATTCCGATCACCAGCACGTTGTTGCGATTCAGTTCCTCCAGGTACGTGCGCGTGGCCTCGCTGGGAAAGACGCCCTCGTCGACCGCACGCCGAACCGCCTCCCCTTTGAGGGGCTGGAATTTGGCAGCGCCCACCACCTCGCGCACCTGATCCACCGTCTCCACATTGGGCACGATGATGCCCTGAGCGCCCGCATCGACGGCCATCGTGACATAGTGGGATAGCGGTATGGGAACCCGGATGAAGGGGACAACGCCGAGCTGACTGAGCTTGGAGATCCAATCCGCCGTTTCGGCGCGAGAGTAGGGGGCGTGCTCGTTGTCCACGATGACGAAGTCCAGCCCGACCGTGCTGATGGTGTGGTCCCAGCGGCCCGTGCGGGCTGTGACGAACATGGTTCCGTAAACCCGTTTTCCCGTTTTCAGAGCAGACTTCAGTTCCGATCCGTTCATGAGCGCGTCAATATCGCCAAGATTGGCTTGATTCGAAGGGGCACCGCGATGGGCATAGTGTTTCGCCGCGAGGGTTCGATTCCGGCGGGATGTTGGCGGCAAACCGCCGTAGGTCCTGCGACAGCGTGCATTGACAGCGTCCATTGACAGCGTCCCGCCCCCCCCTGTACCGTCAGCCGTCCTGTCTGGACGCCGCCACACGACCACAATTGGCCAGGATACACAAGCCGGAAACACTAGCCGAATAAACTAGCCGGATAAACACAGGAGATCAGGGACTATGGGCCTGGAACTGATCGAGTTGGAACGAAAGCTGATCGGATTCGATACCGTCAGCCGCAATTCCAATCTGGCAATGGTCGATTTTCTTGAGAACACCCTCAAGGGTTTCGACCTCCGGGTGCAAACCTACGCCAGCGAAGACGGCCGCAAAGCCAACCTCTACGCCACATTGGGGCCGTGGGATAAGGGCGGACTGATGCTGGCCGGCCACATGGACGTGGTCCCGGTCGACGGACAGGCCTGGGAAACCGATCCCTTCACCCTGGTGGCCCAGGACGACCGGTATTACGGCCGGGGCACTGCCGACATGAAGTCGTTTCTGGCCCAGACCATTCACACGGTGGAGCAATTCCGCCACAAGCCGCTCAAGCTGCCGGTGCACCTGGCCTTCACCTACGACGAGGAGGTCGGCTGCTGGGGCGCCGCGAGGTTGATGGAGCAACTGAAGGCACACGATCACGTCATGCCCGCCTGCGCGATCATCGGCGAACCGACCAATTTCCAAGTCTTTCGCATGCACAAGGGCATCACTTCGGCAAAGATCGGCATCACCGGTATCGAAGGGCACAGCGGCAAGCCGGAGTTGGGCGTCAACGCGACCTATCCCGCGGCGCGGATCATTCAAAAACTCACCGAAATCGAAGCCGAACGCAAGAACCACCGCTCGCTGGAGGCGTTTTTCGAGTATCCCTACACCACCATCAATGTAGGAATTTTGCAGGGGGGCACCGCCGTGAACATCATCCCCAACCGTTGCGAAATCCGGTTCGAATACCGCAGCATGCCGGGGGAAGATCCCCAGTACGTGCTCAAACAGATCGAAGGCTTCATCGACGAAATCGTGCGGCCCGATTTAAAGCAGCGGGACGACCGGGCCGATATCCAAATCGAGATCGAATATCGCGGTGCGCCCATGGAACTGCGGCCCGGCAGCGAGGTGGAACGGATCGCGCTGGAACTCACTGGCAACACCCGCTCCTCCGCGGCCCCTTACTATACCGAGGGGGCGATCTACAACCAGGCAGGGATACCCACGATTATCTGCGGTCCGGGCGATATCGATCAGGCCCACCGGCCCAACGAATTCATCACGCGCGAACAAATGGATCGGGGGCTGCCGCTTTTATCGGCACTCATCGAGCGCATCTGTTTGTAGATGAATTGGATATTCGGATATGGTTCGCTGATGTGGCGTCCCGGATTTTCCTTCCGGGAAAAGCGCCGCGCCACCTTACCGGGATATCACCGCGCCTTTTGCCGGTATTCTCTGCGCCACCGGGGCACGGAGGATGCCCCAGGGATGGTGGTGGGGCTCATGCCGGACGGGAAATGCCGGGGTTATGCCTTTCTGCCCGAATCGGGCCGGGAGGCGGACGTGCTTGACTATCTCGATGAGCGCGAAGGGTCAGGCTACCGCCGGGTCATACTGCCACTGGAGATCGATGGGCCGGAGGGCCGCTTTTGCCACGATGCGTGGACCTATCTCCCCGATCCCAACCACCACACACACGCCCCCCATCTGCAACGCACGCGGATCGTGGAGCTGATCGCCACCGGCCGGGGCCAAAGCGGCACTGCCCATGAGTACCTGATCGCGCTTATCGAGGAAATCAACCGCATGGGCGCTCCGGATGCGGAGCTGGAGGAGATCCTGGAGGCAGTGGAACGCTTTCAGCAGGGCGGTGGGTCACCCTAAAAGGGCTGTGATTATCTGCCTCCGGCGGCCAAAAGGGCGCTGCCCCTTTGGATTCCCCGGCAGGGATCTCGATCCCTGCACCCTGAATAATTTTTGGTTTAAGTGTATGCCATTGGTTTAAC
>JACZRV010000001.1:0-74783 GCA_022574555.1 SAR324 cluster bacterium | reverse complement strand
TGCCGGGGATTCCAAAGGAGCCCGCCACTATGGCTGCCGAAGCCAGATATTCACCAGCGCTCTATCGAAATTCGGTTTTCCTCAGCGCCAGCACTGCCAGACTTATCAGCCACACCGTGGCCCCGGCGCGCACCATGGCCTCCGCCTGAACCATTTGAGCCACAACGATGATCGTGGCGCCGCTCAATTGCAGCCCGTAGATTACGAATGCAAACTTCCCATGAGGTTGCGCCTCCCGGCCATCGGCTGGGAGGCCGCCGGAATCGGCCGGCAGCAAGGTCAACCGGTACAGCCAATCCGGCAAAACCGCAGCGAATAAAAACACCGTAGCCGCCAACGCGCCCAGGGGAAAAACTTCGCCGGCCGTCCTGCCGCGCAACAGAAGCAGCGCGATGTAGAGCAAGATCAGGCCCACCACCGCCCAAGGCAACCGTCGCATCAAGTTCAATCCGCGATTCATTTCGCCGCCCAATGGCAGCCCTGCCCAAAGCGCAACTGCTCCCAGCAGACCCAGACCCATGGGCAATCCTCCGTCGAAGCCGACACCGGATAGGGCCACCGCCATTAGTCCCAGTCCGGAAATTGCAGCCTGGGTCAATGACTCCCGGCGATTGCCCCAACCCTCATATCCCATTTGCTGCGCGGGCAAAACGAATAGAAACCCCGCAGCCAGCACGTGGAGCAGAATGGAGGTTCCGCCGTAGAATCCGTATTGGCCGGTCTCCCGATCCATCAAGAGCATCACACCCAACGGCATGACCACCGCCAATCCCAATGCCGGTAAATGGATTTCCAGCTGCCGGGGGGTCACCGAATCGCGCCGCAACAGCCAGGCCATCCCCTGCATCCAGAACATGACGACCGCCGTGGGCACCAGGTAATGGCCGCCTGCATAGGCCAATACGCCATCGGAGAAGGATAATCCCCACACCATCAGCAGGGCACCGGCGGTATGCACCAACCAGATGGGCCAGTTCAAGATCGAGGCAAACCGGTTGGCACCGTAACAATTGCGCCAAACCGCAGCCTGTAACGGGTAATATCCCCCCAGAATCGCACCGAGGGTAAATAGATGCACCGTGGCGGGTAATGCCGCATGGCCCAATCCCCGCAGCCACACTCCCGGCGCCGCCATCAGCAGCGTAATACCCGCCGCCACGATTACCCAAACGGTCCAAAACCAAATTGTCGCGATCATTGTTCCGCTGGCCCTATCAGTCCGCGTGCGCTTTCGTCAATCATCGGTGATGAGTTGCCAATATTCCGGTGGGGTGTTCTCCTATCGGCAAGGCAGCAGCGAATCGTTCAACAATGTCGTTCATCAGTGTCGTTCATCAGTGTCGTTCATCAGTGTCGTTCATCAGTGCCGATGATCCGATGAGGTGCATTGCGCACCCGGATAATTCGGCACACCGTCAAGCTAAGGGCAATTCTCGTGCAACGCATTCTGATATCGCGCAAATTCACCGGAATGCTGATACTCATCGGAATGGTACTGGTGGGCATGTCATGGTGGATGCGAGGCACCGCGCCCCCGGAAAACACGCGCCCGGGTATCGGTGCCGATTCGATGGAATCCTCGATTAGGAGGGCCTTTGCACCGGAACATCATTCTCATGGCCTCGATGGGGATTTAGATAGGGATGGTGATATTGCGTTCAAGGGCGGCAATCTGTACGAAACCGGCGGGACATGGGTGAATCAACACGGCGACAAGATCGACCTGGGTGATCTGAAAGGAAGACCGGCCGTGTTCGCCTTTATCTACACCTCGTGCGAGGACATCTGCCCGGCCCTGGTGGCATCGTTAAGACTAGCGCTGGAAGACGTACCCGAGCCGTTGCGCCGCCACGCGAGATATCTTCTGTTCAGCTTTGATCCCGTGCGGGATTCGCCCGCCGTGATGCGGGAATACCAGAAAATACAGGGGCTGACCGGCGATCAATGGGTCCTGCTCACCGCGAACGAAGCCGTGATTCGTCCGGTAGCGGAACTGGCGGGTTTCAAGTGGCGGCCCAATGGCCGGGATTTCTCGCACAATATGCTGGTCGCCGTGGCCGATGCCCAGGGCGAGATACGGGGCCGATTCACCCAAGGGCTCGGCTTATCCAAGCCCTTGGCCCGCAGCCTGGCCCACGCTCTCAGTCTTTAGCATGCCATCCCCCCGCGAGACTGCCCGGACGTTCTCGGTGAAAAGAGGCTTGGCGCACAAAAGGATCGAATAGAGCGAACGTCTCGCAGCGCGCGGGCATTTTTTGCACCTGGCTGTAACCAATTGCCAACGAAAGCTGCCATGGTAAGGTAGCGCTCTGCACGCGGCGTGGCGCGTGCGGCGTAGATTTTCGTATTATTGCTGGATCATCAAAGGAATACGTGATGCGGGTGCGTGGTGCGAGCGGGTTGGCGCTGGTGGTGATCGCCTCGGTATGGCTGGTCATCTCCTTTCTGCAAAGCTTGAAACCGGAAGTGCCGGTGGCTGTGGAGCGGGCCGGCAGCGCGCAGGGCTATCGATCGGTAGAAATGACGGCACTGCTCATGGAAACCCAAATGGAGGGCTTCGGCGGGTGGTTGCCCAACGATCTGCCCCTGGGTCCGAGCTATTTCCTCGACAACCTGCCCAATTTCCAGCTTGGCGTACTCCAAATCGTGCGCCATATGTCCCGGGTATTGCGGGACAACCTGAGCCGGCAACGCACCTCGGATCGCGTCCATCCAGAGACCGATGCCGCCTACTCCGCTTACGCCAACGATCCGTTGAAGTGGGCCTTTCCCTCCGCGGAAGGGGCCTTCGGACGGGGCAACGAGTCATTGCGGAAATTTCTGGGGGAATTGGGCAGTAGCGCCCATTTCTATCCCCGGGCGGATAATCTTGTACAGCTGCTCGAAGCCTTCGTATCCGAACTGGGCGGGGTGACCACGACGCTGCTCAAAGCCCGCACCGATGAGGTGGCCTGGAGCCACATCGACGATAACTTCTATCGGGCGCAAGGGGTTGGATATGCTTTGCTGGGAATGATGACGGCCGTACGAGGAGACTTTCACTCCGTGCTGGACGACAAAAACGCACTGGAAATCACGGATCTAATCGTCGATTCCTTGAGGGAGAGCCAATTCGAGCCCTTGATCGTGACCAATGGCGACAAGGGCGGCATCCTGGCCAACCATTCGAGCAATCTGAAAGCCTATTTGGACGATGCGCGGCAGAAGATGAACAGTCTGATTACCATGCTCCGGCAAGGCTAACCGGTGTGGCCCGCCTTCGGGTCGGCCCGTCGTTGGTTTTCGCAAATCCGGGCGGAATGAGTGTCGGATTTTAGCACTCCATGCTCAGATGTCGTAGGATGATCGGGCTCGATCATCAAAACGGGTTTCTTGGAATTTCGCAGCACCCCGCCGCAGGCTGGTGAAATCAAAGCGTACTCGTGTGACAGAATGAACACTTCGCCTGAGTATGGACGTTTATAGCTCTATAGTAACCGTTACAGCAGGGCTCTCCCGGGACGATTGACCGGATCGCCCCCAAGGTGAGTTCTATTCGATAGCGCCGTGTCCGGGGCGGTCTGCACCCGCCCTTTGCCATTCTCCCGCGTAGAAATGTCAACCGCAATCCTCTACGAGATTTACTCCAACGCCGCCAGTACGGACCAGGGGCTGTCGGAGCACCCCGCTTTGATGGATCTGGCCGATACGCTCGCAGCCCGCGCTATCAATGCACGATTCATCAAGCTGGTACACCACGAAACCGACGAGATCAATCTGGCCCAAGGTCAGTTCGGCCAGGGCGTGCAGGTCAAGGGCACGGCCCAGAAAGCCTTCCGCCCGGAAATCCATTTGCGTGGTTGCGTCAGTTGGCTGAGATCCTTGATGGGCCGCTCCACCCATGCCATGCATTTGGAACTCAGTCAGATACGCGCCACGAACGGGGCGCCTCTCGTCATGGAGGGCATCGCCAAGTACAAATTGAGGATATTCGTTACCGGGATCGATCAGGAGCAGTTCGATCGGCTTTTGCTTAAACCCGATCTTTCGCTTGCGGAAATTCCGGCCGGTCTCTCGGAAAAACCGGCAATCCAGGAGGAATACCTGGCGCGTCAGCAACGGGCGACGGGGTTTTTCAAGCAGATGCAGCATGTTTCCGAGGCGGGTCTGCTGACTCCTGATCAAGCCAAGGCACTTTCGGAGATGGGGCGAACTCGTGATTCGTCTCAAGTGAGCAAATTAAACCCGGCCCAAGTGGTGAATATCGGGCTGATATCCGAGTACCTGGAACGGTACCAATCCCTGTTCGATCAGTTCTTCGCCCTGCTCAGGTACGCCGAAGCGGGTTCGGAACTCGCGCCGCTCTTCGAATTACTTGTACAGGGCTTCCCCACCGGGGCTTTGCGGCAGAACCTCGAATCGTTCACGCTGGAAAATAGACGCGATCGCATCGCCGACAAACGCTCTCTCGTCAATGCCGTACGCATCGGTCTTGCGGCCAGCAACGAGTCCCGGCGAATCGAATTTCAGGACCAATTCCGCGCCCTGGTGATGAAACGCCGCATGGTCGTCGACCCCGCCCTTTATCGCCACGCGGTGCTGCTGAGCGCGGCGGACCCCGATGATATGGCTGTCGTCTCACCCATCCGGCGCATTTTTACCGGTCTGAAGGCCGCACTGAACGACATGGGCGCCGCCGCGGGTGATTCAGAATCCCAAGTTTCCCCGGAGGTGAAACGTCTTTTCTTCGAGATGGTCATCACCTTGACGTTCGATGCCCAGTTCACCAGCCGGATCGACGAAGCGCGTCAACCTCATCGGGTGCTGCGGGCGCGGGAGATGCTGCCCCTGCTCCGCTTGCAGGTCTTTAATATCGCCGGCCTGCAAAAGCTCAATCCCAAGGTGCCTATCTCCGGCGTGGCGATGAACCTGGCACAGAAAATACCGATTGCAAAAGTGGAACTGGAAGCCGTTTTGCAACGATTCGGCCAAGCCTTGACGCCATTGGGGCAAATGGCCGATGCCCTGGCCGGGTATCTTAGGGCGCGCGTTAAGGAGGACGCCCGCGCCCAGGCGGCGCGAGCCGTGCGCAAATATCTCACACGCGCGTACGCGTTGCTCGGCCTGACCAATTACGTTCTGGGCCGCGCCCGGCTCACTTCCCTGGAATGGAGCGCGCTTCGGGCCGCGGGCCGCTGCCTGGGCCTGCCCATCGTCACCTCCCGGGACCAGATCCGCAACGAGAAGGCACTGGCTCAAATTCGCCAAGGGGATCAGGAGAATCTTGAAGGATACGTGCTGCTGCTCAATCGAGAGGATACCGAAATTTTTCCGACCCGCACGGACCCGGTTGCGCTGGCAACCGCATACCGCCATTTATTCGAGTCCCAGATTGTACGTACCGTCAGGCGTTTCATGTACCAGCGGCTCCAGGTTCTCTTCGGGCAGCACGGCAGCAAGTTATTCGAGGTGCTCTACAATCGCGTTACCGTCGAAGCCGAATTGCGTTTGTCGCGAAATCAACTCGCGATCGTGCTCCTACGGCACAGAGTATTCGAGAAAACGCGTTTGGCCGAGATCGGCTACCGGCCGCGCACCATGGAAAATGGGGAAGATGGCGCCAATCCCTGGCTCTTGCCGCCGGAAGCTGGTTCACTAACCGAAACCGGGGAGCATCCATTTTCGCCGGCCAAGATTGCGAAAGCCTACGAGGAGGCCATGACCGCGTTCGGCGAGATGATCCGGGCCTATGCGCCTAAACCGCAAACCGCTCAGGCGGAAGGCATGTGGGACATCGCGGCCGTCCTGGGGAGCCTTTGCGAGGATGAAATCTATGACTTGCATGACCAAAATGCACGCGAGCCTTTAGCGAAATCGAAAGCCGCGGCCGTGCTTTGGAAGTTGATCCAAGAAACCATATCCAAGAATTTCAAAACGATTACCAGCGGCAGGGAAACCGAAGGCGAGGCCATTCGATTCGTCCTTCCCGGAGACCTTGCCTATCTGGCTCTCCTCAAGCCGGAACACGCCTTCAAGATCGGAGAGGAAACGCTTACGTTCCAACTCCTGGCTGCCCGCGCGTCCACCCTGGATGAATTGGATGCCGCATCACGGATTGTCGCAGCCGCCCTTGACCGGGAGATCGGCGACGGCGCTCAGGGACAGACCATACTACTGAGACAGGCGCGGGAGGCATTGGCGCGACACAGCGAGCAGTGGGAAACGTTGCGGCACCTGTCCATGCTCCCTCTTACCGACCAACTACTCGCCGAAACCCTGATCAAGCTGGTAAAACCCGACCGGCCCAACGCGAAGGATGTGGCCACTTTTCCCGAGGAAGTCGTTCTCTATGCCAGCGTCTCATCATCGGACCAGGCCAAGTTTCACAAAATGGCCCCGCCCTCGGCGAAGCTGAACCAATATGCCACCTTGTCGGAAATGGCCGGGTGGTTGGCCCGCTTTCCTCGGTTGCAGGAGGAGATGGAAGGGTACCGTGACCTTATCGCTGACGTTATCGCGGCGATCGCCCGCATGAACATTACCGTCTGGGAAGCGCCCTACCTGATCAAATATCGCGAAGGATTGGAAAATCTTGACGAAGCGCTGACCATAAGCCCCGAACACATCGACCGCGAAAGCCTACGCAAGATGGAGCACCTGGCCCGAACCGTCGGCACCATGGTTCGCGACATCCACTTACAGGAGCGATCCCTGCGGCAGCGGGACCGCTGGCTCAATCGCATATCCTCCCGTTTCCGGGCCACACAGCCCAACCACCGGCTGAACTTCGTCGATCTGCTCCACGAGGGCTCCGCGTCCGCTCCAACCCAGGAAGAGGGTAAAGAAAAGGCACGTGCCAAGGAAAAGGAATACCAAACCTTCAGCGAACGGGTACGCAACGTCATCGAGACCCGCGAGCGTCTGGCCGATAAGGAGATTTTCGTTTTATCTCCGGCCAATTCCCAACGGAATCTGACCCTGGCCTTGGTCGATCGCCTCTTCGCCCTCAAGGGTCTTTTCACCCCCATCCTCATCGACGTTTCCAACTGCGAAAGTTTTGTCGACGCCCTTCAGTCCCGCATCCCCCCCCACCGCATGTTCAATCTGAATGAAATGTAGCGAGAACGGCGGAGGCGGCCTGAAACCGGACGTCCGCAATCCCAACCCTCCGGGTGATGGGCTAACCCGAATATATCATGAGCGGGATTGACGGCGATCATGGGGCCATCAGGAGTAATGCGATGAAAATGCGCGCGGCGAGAATGGTGGAATTGGGCCGCATGGTTTGCGAGGAGGCCGAGGTGCGTCTGCCTGGGGAGGGAGAACTCCTCGTGCGCAACGACATGGCATCCATATGCGGCAGCGACCTGCACCAGGTGATGATGGGAATCGCATTGCCCGAATTTCCTCAAGCCCACGGTTATCCTGGGCACGAGGGGATCGGGGTTGTGGCGGAAAGCCGGGACGAACGCTTCCAGCCAGGGGATCGCGTGCTTACCGTACCCCAGCCGCCGGCGAGTTACTGCTTCGCCGAGTATCAGACGCTCCCAGCCGATTTCTGCGTCGACTTACCCCAGGACGGCGCATCGGCCCACCTGCTGATGGCGCAGCAACTCGGTACGGTGATCTTCGCCCTGCGGCGTCACCCGGTGGATCTTGTGGGCAAGTCCGCAATGGTGATGGGCCAGGGCTCAGCGGGATTATTCTTCGCCTACCTGCTCAAACGCGCGGGTGCGGTCCAAGTGATCGTATCCGACCTATCGGAGGCCAGGCTGGCCGTGTCCCGCCGCATGGGAGCCGACCTGGCGTTAAAGGCCAACGGGGACAACGTCCGCGAGAGCGTGATGGCGGCAACCGGCGGAGAGGGGGTCGATTTCCTCGTGGAAGCGGTGGGCACCAAGGAGACCCTGTTGGAATCGGTCCATCTGGTTAGACCGGGGGCGGAGATGGTGCTGTTCGGCCTGCCCGATTCATCCGAACCGGTTCCGATCAGCTTTCACCATTTTTTTCACAAGAGAGTGCGGGCCTATTCCACCTACGGGGCTCAGTTCGAGCGTGGCTTGAAATCGTTCCGGGCTGCCGTGGACCTCATTCATAGGGGCGAGATCGACGTGTCGCCCCTGGTGAGCCACATTCTACCCATCGAGGAGATCGACCGGGCTTTGCACATGGCCCACGATCGATCCGATAATGCGATCAAGGTCTCCCTCCGTTTCGACGGCGCATGAGCTGCGGGTGAACGCACAGAGCTTCCTCGAAAATACCGTCGAGCGCGGATCTAGTAGGGATCGAACCACGTCATTCCATCAAGACGAAAAATGATTGATTGCCGGTACTATCGATCGCATCGATCGACCTGACGAAGCGGGCGCGGGCGCACTGTCAGCTCCGGTTCCGAATTCCGGGATGGGTCAATTCGGCCCTCTTACCGCAGCCAATAGTATTGTTCTCGATGGGGTCGTAATAATAGGTTTCGCCGCCGATCACGATCTACAGGGCGTGAACAGTGGGGCTATAGACACCTACGCTATAGATACCTACGCTACTGAGGCGTAGTAGAATATATGACAGAATGATCCCGCAGATGATCCAGGAAATCGGGATGGAACTCCCGCCCTCTGATCAGGAAGTGTGCTGGATCATCAGGATCGGGCACGATTTGAAGCGGGACTATTGTAATCCCAAGATCAAGCACCCACGCAATTGGAAACTCAGCGAGATGGTCCGTTGGTCCCGCGCTAGGAACCGGCCTCCCTTCGAGCAGCCGTTTGCAGTAGACAGAGATTTCGTAAACCGGTCCGTCTTCCGTTCCGACGATCGGTCCACGAAACGCACCACGAGCGGGTCTACCTGAGCGGTTCCTGCGATTCTCGGGAACGATCCGAATCAATATATCATCCGGAGCGAGACCGTGAGATTCGCTATGCAAGCGACTCCCAGATCTTGTCGGGGACGACGGTGGCCGGCGCCTTGCCACTTCGCTTCTTGTTCCCGTACTTCACAAAATACTCAACGGATGTAGGGTCGTTGACCCAGATTGCCGCCTCCCAGTACTTGGATGTCAACTCAAGCTCAACACCGGCCTGGGAGGTTGGGAACGCCTCAGCGCAGCACATGTTTCGCTCAGTAAAAAGTCTACGAACAAGCTGCTTCGCGGCTTCCATATTGTCCATCCTAATTGCAGGAGACCCTTCACCGTCAAAGTCCTGTTCGAGCCACGCCAAGTGGTCGATCTGCTGCTCCAAATCAGTCAACCACCGAGGGAGGTCTTCGGGCACACTAAAGAGGACGTTTATCGTGAACCCACTGGATTCGATGTGTATATTGTCACCGTCAGTAACTGTGTTTTCTTTCGTTTGCACGCCGCTCCCGGTGCGGTCACCAGCAGCGTCGGGAATGGGAAGGCTTTCGATGCCTTGATCCGTAGCCGTCAGGATTGGATTTTCTGGACGCATTCGTATAGCTCCTTCACCGTGGTTTCGTTGACCTGCCTGTAATGGCTGATCTGCTCCTTGAGCAACTCGTTGTCGAAAGGCGGAACCTCGGGCTTCTCGATGTGGTTGTTGATGTTGAGATTCAGCCTTCCTGGCTGCTCGTTGGAGATGCCCAGGGTGTAAAACGAGCTCTCACGCTCCATGGTAGCGGACCGCAAATTTAGCCACCCGGCAACGCTCTCGCCGAGAAGCCGCTTCAGTACCTGCGTTGGCTGGAGTTCTGCACACTCGACCTCCAATTGAAAGTTGATCCCAAACGCCGCCGCAGGATGGGACTCGAATGGCCTCAAAACCAGCGGCTTTGAGTTGCTATACAATTCTTGAAGAATCTCTTCAGTGGCACCCTTGAATGTGATCCTGGGTAGCTGGACAATCAATTGATTGGAATCACCCAGCACCACACCCAGAAGATTCTGCTGCTGGATCACGTTGCCCCTGCCGAACTTGCCAAACACATTTACGAGCTGCGGCGCAGTTAGGTTGAGAGTCCCGCCCGGAGCGCTCAGCAACACGACATATGAGTACGACGTATAGTGGAACGTGGTCTCAACCCCCATTCCACCACCCTTGTCGGGGGGCGGGTCTGTCTTGACACGCGTATCATCCGCCATCCTGTTCCTTTTGATCATTCGCATACCAATATACCACATGGGTTACAAGAGCTATAGGGCCAAGACCGGCCAGAACCGGCCTCCGAGGGTGCGGCGGCTCAAACTGTTGACCGGTCGTCCGAAGCGATATTCCCGCCGGCCCTCTTACCTCAGCCAATACGTATTGTTCTCGATGGGGTCGTAATAATAGGTTTCGCCGCCGATCACGATCTTGTGGGCGAGGGGAATCTCATCCGCCTCGTGGAGCAAGCGGTCGGCGGTGAGCAGAATCCCCATGATTACGCCGTGGTCGCGGAGTGCCTGACGGCTGTAGAGGGAACACGTGGGGGCCATGGAGCAACGGTCGCCGTCCACCGGACTCACCACCGTGCGGTAAAAACGCAACAGCCCCAGAAAAAATCCAGTACCCATCCTGCCATCGTGCACCGCCGTCGATTTCCGAAAATCGGGTGCCACGCTTTCCAAGGGGCGGCGCGGTGTCGACCCCAGATGCGGGCCGCGCATACCGCCGTCCCCGAGGGCCTCGGCCGGCAGCATAACCCCGGCCAGCCCGAGGGCCATCATGGCCATCACGCAAATCGCAAGGTTCGGGATCCTCGTCGCCGGCGCCGCCAAATCAATTCCCCGGGCTTTGCAGTGACATGGGCGCAGACATGGGCGGAGACATGAGCGGAGACATGGGCGGAATCTGGAGCACCAATTCGCCGGGACGCACGAGGCCCAATTTCTGCCGGGCGACCTGCTCGATATAGTCGGGATCTTCGTGGAGCGACTTGATGATCCGCACCAGATCGATTTTGCGCGCCTCCATTTGCACCACATCGACCCGCAACCTATCGGCCTCGGATCTGAGCTCCCGATAGGCGATCAGCCCTTGGTCGCCAATCAATGAAATCAAAGCCATGCCGGCGGCGAAGACGGCAAGGAAGATCCAAGATGCCCTGGGGAGGGCCAATCCGGCGCTAACATTGGGCCACTTGGGCACGATGGCCTCCAGAACCCTCAGCGCTCGAGCGAACGCCGCGCGCCCGGCCGCGGTTCCCGTCCCAATCCGGTATTTTTTCATGACCGCGCCTGTGAAGCAGCCTTGAACGCTGCCCGTCCCGCATAGACCGCGTTATCGTCCAGCAGTTCCTCGATTCGGAGGAGTTGATTGTATTTGGCCATCCGATCGCTGCGCGAGGCCGAGCCGGTCTTGATCTGGCCTGTGTTCGCCGCCACCGCGATATCGGCGATGGTGGTGTCTTCGGTCTCGCCCGAGCGATGGGAGATGACACAAGTATAGCCGGCGGTTTTGGCCATCTCGATCGCGGCCAGGGTTTCGGTCAGGGTGCCGATCTGGTTCACCTTGATCAGGATCGAGTTGGCGATAGACTCCCCGATGCCGCGGCCCAGCCTTTCCGTGTTGGTGACGAACAGGTCGTCGCCCACGAGCTGCACACGGCTTCCCAGATGTTCCGTCATTCGTTTCCAGCCCTCCCAATCGTCTTCGGCCAACCCGTCCTCGACGCTGATGATGGGATACTTCTCGATCAGCCCGCTATAGAAGGCGATCATCTCGTCGGCGGAATGGCGCGGCGTCGATTCGGCTTCCAGATAATAGGCACCATCCCTGTAAAATTCGCTGGCTGCGGCATCGAGGGCGATGGCCACGTCCTCACCGGGCCGGTAGCCGGCCCCCTCGATGGCGCGCATGATAAATTCCAGCGCCTGATCGTTGGAGGAAAGATCGGGTGCGAATCCGCCCTCGTCGCCGACCGACGTGTTCAGTCCTTCATCCTGCAAAACCTTGCGCAGCGCGTGAAACGTCTCCACCCCCATGCGCAACGCTTCCCGAAACGTTTCCGCTCCGACAGGCACCACCATGAACTCCTGGATGTCGACGTTGTTGTCCGCATGCTGGCCCCCGTTGATGATGTTCATCTGGGGCACCGGCAGGACATGGGCGTAAACGCCCCCCAAATATCTGAACAGGGGCAGGTTCCGGCTTTCCGCCGCGGCACGGGCTGCCGCCAGAGAGACACCGAGAATGGCGTTGGCACCCAGCCTGCTCTTGTTCTCCGTGCCGTCCAGGGCGATCAAGGCCAAATCGACGGCCCTCTGATCCGCCGCGTCCATGCCGATCACGGCGGCGGCTATCTCGCCGTTGATCGCGCCGACGGCTTTCAATACCCCTTTTCCACCGTAGCGCGTTTGGTCCCCGTCCCTGAGTTCCAAGGCCTCGTGCACTCCCGTCGATGCGCCGGAGGGCACCGCCGCCCGGCCCATCGAGCCGTCTTCCAACCAGACTTCGGCTTCCACCGTGGGGTTGCCCCGCGAGTCCAGAATTTCCCTCGCCAAAATGGCTTCGATATCCATGGTCGGATTGCCCGTTGAACGTGAGTGCGCGCTATTGGCGCTGAGGTATTGAAAGGCGTCAGAACGCCGGCCGCGGTCCCTCCTGTATAAACCAATTTGGTCCTGGTTTCACCTGTATCGTCAACGCGGCAAGGGGTACGGTGCACGAACCACTCACTTGATCCCCGCGGGAGCAACGGGAAACCTGGATGCGGTGGTTCGCGAGATACCCGGATCATACCGCTGAGTTTGACTTCGCGCGGCCACCCGTTAGATAATTGTGATGGGTGCCTGCCGCACGGAGATATCCTGCACGTTCGACGGGGCGACAGCAGCCCGGCCAATTTCGAGATTCCACGTCAGTTGAACGATCCATTTACGAAAACCGTCAATTGCCCATGTCCAACCGCATTTGCAAATTCAGACCTGGCTCGTATCTGGCCGCAGCGGCTGCCTTCGCGATGGTGGCCGGTGCGGCTGGGATGGCTGCAGCGCAGGAAGCAAAACCAAAAGGGCCGCCGCCCACACCGGTGGTCGTGGCCCTGGTGCGCGAGGTACTGGAATCACCCAAACTCACGTTTAACGGGTTCCTCGAACCCGACAAAAAGGCGATCGTTTCGGCGGTGGAAGCGGGATTCGTCAAAGCGATACTGAAGCGGGATGGCGAAACCGTGGAGCACGGCACTGTGCTCGCAGTATTGTCCAACCCGTCCCTGCTGCTCGATTTGCAGGTGTTGCAGGCACAAATTGCGGAATCCGAAGCAATATTGAACCAGGCTCGCCTCAGTCTGGACCGGATGAAATCCCTATTCGATAAGAAATTGGTCGCCGCGGAACAGTATGAGAACGAGCGGGCGGGCGCGATGGTGATCGAAGCGCGCTTGAAGACCAGCCAGGCCACCGCGAACCGGCTGCGCCGAAAGCTGAAGATGCTGGTGATTCGATCACCCATCCAAGGCCAGATCGTTTCTATCGATCTCGAGATCGGCCAATGGATCACGCCGAACAAGGAGATCTTCGAGATTTCCAATTTCGAAAGTTTTGTGCTGCGGGTGGGGATCCCGGCCAAATTCATCAACACGGTTCAACGCGGAGCCCGGGTGGAAATCAACGTCCCTGAGCTTCAGCAGCGTCTTACCGGAAAAATCCACGCCATTATTCACCACGTCGAATCCAGCACGGGCAATTTCAGCGTACGCATTCGTCTGGGCAACCCGAACAAACTCCCCTTGAGCGGACTGATGGCTGAAGCGACGGTTCCCATCGGCCCGCGCAAGAAAGTCAAGATCGTGCCGCGCGATGCCATCGTCCGTAGGGGCCAGACCACTCAGATCGTTGTCGTGCGCGATAATACGGCGCAGATCGTGCCGGTGAAGGTACAAGGTAACCTCGACGGTGCGGTGATTATTGCCGCGTCCGGCCTGAAAGCCAAGGAATCCGTCGTGGTGCGGGGCAACGAGCGGCTCTTTCCCGGCACGCCGGTAAAGGTGACCGAGTTGAAATGAAAATCAATCTGGAAAGTGAGGTAGCGCCGTGGGGGTAATCGACTTTTGCTTAAAAAAACCGATCCTGGTGGCAGTTGCGGTCTTTTTCGTCCTCATGGCGGGTATCTGGGCCCTCATCAGCATTCCGATCCAACTCACGCCGGACGTGTCATTACCTACGTTGCGAGTGCGCACGATTTGGCCGGGCGCGAGCCCCTATGAGGTGGAACGGGAAATCGTCCGCGAACAGGAGAGGTATCTGAATAACCTCCCAGGACTGGTGCGATTGACCAGCGAGGCCCAACCCAATCAGGCGAACATCACGCTGGAGTTCAAGATCGGCACCGATATCGACAATGCACTGCTGCGCGTCTCGAACCAACTCAACCAGGTCTCCGACTATCCGGAGAATGCCCTCCGTCCGGCCATAATCGCCTCCGGTGCCAATTCGCGCGCCATCATCTGGATGAACATCCTGGCGCGGGAGGACAACCCCCGTAGAATCCAGGAATACAAAAGATTCATAGACGATTTCGTCAAGCCGGAGTTCGAAAAGATCCCTGGAGTTGCGGAGACGAGGGTGTATGGCGGCGACGAGCCCGAGGTGCAGGTGCGCTTCGATTCCCAAAAACTTTCCCTCTACGGCATCTCGATCCGTGAGCTGATCGCGAAGATCCGGGCGGAAAACGTCGACGTATCGGGCGGACGGCTCACCGAGGGCAAGCGGGAATATACGGTGCGCACGCTGAGCCGGTTCCGCACCCCCGAAGACTTCGGGAACATGATCATCAAGTACACGCCGGCCGGTGCGGTGCACCTGAGCGACGTGGCCGAGGTGGCGGAGGGATTCAAAATTGGCCGCGTCAAGGTGCTCCATAACGAGGGCCACTCGATCGTGATGCCGTTGTACAAGGAAGCCGGCGCCAATGTGCTGGACATTTCCCAAAAAGTAACCGCGACCATCGACCGCCTGAACCGCACCATCCTGGCCAAGGAAGGTCTGGTCATCAACAAACTGACCGACCCGGAATATTACATCAACAGCGCCATCGGCCTGGTGCTGCAGAATCTCATCGTCGGCGGATCGATGGCCCTCATCGTGCTGTTCCTGTTTCTGGGCAATCTCCGCTCGTCATTGGTGGTGGCGCTTTCGATCCCGGTGAGCATCATCGGCACGTTGGTCGTTCTCGAGATCCTGGGCCGCAACATCAATGTCATCAGCCTGGCGGGGCTTGCTTTCGCAGTGGGGATGGTGGTGGACAGCGCCATCGTCGTGCTGGAAAACATCGACCGCTGGCGCTCCCGCGGATCGGGGCTGATGGAGTCCGCCCTGCACGCGACCAAGGAGGTGTATGGCGCCATTCTGGCTTCGGCCCTGACCACGGTGGCGGTCTTCCTTCCGGTGGTATTCGTGGAGGACGAGGCGGGACAGCTCTTCGAGGACATCGCCATCGCCATCTGCGTGGCGATAATACTGAGCCTGGTCGTCTCCACGACGGTGATTCCGCCCTTCTATCGCTACTTTTTCATGAAGGCAGGTCAAAACGGGGACGAGCCCCTCGGCGTCAACATGATCACGACGCGTTTGCAGGATTTCTGTATTCGCTGGCTGGTCACGCCGCTGATGACCACCCTCTCCTGGATTCAGTCGAGATTATGGCGCAAATTGATGGTCGTCTTGGGCACCACGGCCTTGGCGGTCGGAGTCGCCTGGGCGCTGACACCCAAGATGGAATACCTGCCCAAAGGGAATCGCAATCTGATTCTCAGCTTTCTCTTTCCCCCGCCGGGATACAGCCCGGACGAGACCGAACGCATGGGGCAGCAGCTGATGGACCTGCTCGAACCCCATTTTCAGGGCGAAGTAGACGGCGCCCCCCAATTCGACCGTGCGTTCTTCATCGGATTCGGCACTATTCTCATCCTGGGCGGCGCGACGAAGGATCCCACGCGAGTTGGCGAGATGATTGCGCCACTGAACAAGGTCCTCTCGCAGATTCCCGGCATGCGCTTCTTCACCACACAAACATCGCTGTTTGCCTCCGCCCTGGGGGCAGGCCGCTCCATCGACGTCGAGATCTATGGCGACGACATCAACCAGGTGGCGGAGATCGCCGGCCGGTTATTCTTGAAGGCCAGGGGCCTCATTCCTGGGGCGCAGGTGCAGCCCATTCCATCGTTCGAACTCGGCATTCCGGAAATCCAGATCATTCCCCTGCCCGACCGAGCCGCCCGCGCAGGGCTGACCACCGCGGATCTGGGCCTGATCGTGGATATCTACACCGACGGGCGCAAGATCGACGAGTTCCTCCTGCCCAATGGAGACACGATCGATCTAACCCTCATGAGCAATTCGAGCCACTTGTTGACCGTCAAGGATTTCGAATCGCAGTCGCTGCTGGCCCCTAACGGCACCAGCGTGACCCTGGGCGCCATGGCGGAGATCCGGGAGACTGTGGGGCTTAATCAGATCAACCACATCGGGCAAAACCGGGCCTTCATCCTGCGGGTGAAGCCGCCCGACTCGGTGCCCCTGGAGACCGCTCTGGAGATCGTTCAGGAGCAGCTCGTGGCTCCGGCAATGGAAGAGTATGGCCATATCCCCGGATTCGAAATCGCCCTGAGCGGTCAGGCGGACGCCTTCACGCGCACCCGTCAATCGTTGCAGACCGGATTCATTCTCGCTATGGCCATCACGTTCCTGCTGCTGGTGATACTTTTCGAGGACGTGCTCGCGCCGTTCGTCATCATGGGCGCACTGCCGGTGGCGGCGGCGGGTGGGCTGATCGGACTGTGGCTGGTCAACACCTTCCTGACCAGCCAGCCCTTGGACATGCTCACGTTGCTCGGCTTCCTGATGCTGATCGGCATCGTGGTCAACAACCCGATCCTCATCGTCAGCAAGGCGCTCACCTTCATACGAGTGGACAAGCTGCCCCTCAACGAGGCGGTCGCGCGGGCGGTGCGCTTGCGCATCCGGCCCGTATTCATGACCACCTTCACCAGCGTCTTCGGCCTGCTGCCCCTGGTGCTCTTCCCCGGCGCCGGCTCTGAGCTTTATCGCGGGCTGGGTTCTGCGGTGCTGGGTGGGCTGGTGCTCTCCACTTTCGTTTCGATTGTGTTCGTGCCTACCCTGTTCTCGCTTTTGCAGGATCTGCAAGGACTGTTCAGGAAAACCGAGGAGGAAGAAGATCTGCTGCCCAGCCTGGCCCGCAGCTCCTGAGGCCGGCTCGTCTTCTCGCCCCCCTGGCCCCCATGTTATCTCTCCAACTCATGTCGAGGGGGAGCTTTGCGCGCCCTTTTCCCGCTCCACAACGGGGGGAGGGAAGCACCGCGAGGCTTCGCAGCGGTGCCACAGGGCCGGGCGGGGAGTTTTCTGCTCAGCGGGCCATTTCGTCCAATTCAAGCAGGCGGATCAGGTATTCCCCGTATTCCGTTTTGATCATCGGCTCCGCCAGTTCCTGGATTTTCGCCGCATCGATATAGCCCATCCGGAACGCCACCTCTTCCAGGCAGGCTACCTTGAGCCCCTGGCGCTTCTCGATGGCTTCGATGAAATTGGAGGCTTCCAGCAGGGAGGTGTGGGTGCCCGCATCGAGCCAGGCGATCCCGCGCCCGATCACTTCCAGCCGTAATTGCCCGGCTTCCAGGTAGGCCTTGTTGACGTCGGTGATTTCAAGTTCGCCGCGGGCCGAGGGTCGAATCTGTTGTGCGATGCCCAGGACGCTGTTGTCGTAGAAGTAAATCCCAGGAACGGCATAGTTGGAACGGGGCCGGGCCGGCTTTTCCTCCAGGCTGATCACGCGGCCTTCTTTGTCGAATTCAGCCACGCCGTACCGTTCCGGGTGCTTCACCCAATATCCGAAAATAGTCGCGCCCGATTCCTGTCCCACGGCGTTGCGCAACAGGTCCAAGAGGCCATGGCCGTAGAATAGGTTATCGCCCAGACTGAGGGCAACGGCGGACGAGCCGACGAAATCCCGGCCGATGATGAACGCCTGAGCCAAACCCTCGGGCCGAGGCTGTACCGCGTATGCCAGTTCAAGCCCAAACTGGGACCCGTCTCCGAAGAGCCGGCGGTAGGCGGGGAGATCTTCCGGCGTGGATATGATCAGGATTTCCCGAATCCCCGACAGCATCAGTGTCGACAAGGGATAGTAGATCATCGGCTTGTCGTAGATGGGGAGCAAATGCTTGCTGACGGCATAGGTGACAGGATAAAGGCGGGTGCCGCTCCCGCCCGCCAGGATGATTCCCTTCATTTCGCCTCGCTCAGCCGGTCGCCGTAATTGAGCCGAATCCAATCCCGGTAGGCCCCGGTGTGCACCTGCTCGATCCAATCCTGGTGTTCCAGGTACCAGGCGACGGTTTTCAGCAGGCCAGAATCGAAGGTTTCCACCGGCTGCCATCCCAGATCGCTGCGCACCTTGCTGTCATTGATGGCATAGCGGCGGTCATGGCCGGGCCGGTCCTCGACGAAGGTGATCAGTTCCTGGTGGGGGCGGTGGGGAGATTGGGGGCGCAGGCGGTCCAAATGCTCGCAGATCGATCCCACCACTTCGAGGTTGGTCCTCTCGCAGCGGCCGCCGATGTTGTACGTTTCGCCTGGTTTTCCCTTTTCCAGCACCGTGCGCACACCTTCGCAATGGTCCGCTACATAGATCCAGTCCCGAATCTGCATGCCATCACCGTAGACCGGCAACTTCTCCCCGGCGAGGGCATTGTGGATAATCAGGGGGATCAGCTTCTCCGGGAATTGATACGGGCCATAGTTATTGGAGCAATTGGTGGTCAGCACCGGCAGGCCGTGTGTCTTGTGAAAGGCCCGCACGAAATGATCGCCGGCCGCCTTTGACGCGGCATAGGGACTGCTGGGGGCATAAAGAGAACGCTCGGTGAACGGAGGGTCCTCAGGCGCCAGGCTGCCGTAGACCTCGTCGGTGGAGACCTGGAGAAAACGAAAAGACTGCCGGGCCTGATCGCGCAGACCCCGCCAGTGGCGCAACGACTCCTGCAGCAGCGTCACCAGGCCGGCAACGTTGGTCTCCACGAAGGGCTGAGCGCCCATGATGGATCGGTCCACATGGGATTCCGCGGCGAAATTCAGCACCGCTGTGGGGCGGTATTGTGCGAAAAGGTCTCTCACCAGGGCTGCGTCGCCGATGTCGCCCTGGACGAAAATGTGGAGCGGATCCTCCATCTGCCCGGCCAGGGAGGCCGGATTCCCGGCGTACGTCAGCCGGTCCAGATTGACGACGCGCACCCCGCCCCGCCGGCACTGAGCCTGCACAAAATTGACGCCGATGAACCCGGCTCCCCCCGTGACCAACCATGTATCATGAAATTCTGGGCTCACGCGGCACGCCTAATTGAAACGATGAAACCGGCGGCGTATCCGAACCCGCCAGCCCGAATACTATCCTCCCAAACACTATCCTTCCGAACACGATCCGAATCACGTTATACACCATTCGGGGAATCGTGATAAATTTGCTGCCGCCAAGCCGGTTCGTATCCATTTCACGGAAAAGGGCGGTGGCCTGGATCGTACCACCTACTTCCTATTCCTCGTGGTCCAGCGGCATGGCGACCTGATCGCTCTGGGTTGACTCAGCGGCAGGCGGTCTACGCTCCGCTGCCGTTGGCGTCGGCATCTCCCCGGCCGTAAACAGTGGCCCTTCCACCACGGCGTGCAGGTGTCCAGCCAGCGCCGGGAACAGGGCGATGGTGGCCTCCAGCACCCACAGCAGGTGCAGCAGCTCTTCGGTAAGTTGCGAATTCCAACGTTCCGGGCGGATCTTGTCCAGCGGAGACGACTTCTTGCCTGCGCCGCCTTTCATCCGATAAGCCAGCCACGACGAAACGACTTTTAGCCCCGAAACGCTGAACGCCCACACGTCCAAGCTGACGGGCGCGAACGCGCCCTCGCCCACACGAAGAGTCTGGGTTGCATCCTCGTACCCGAACGCCTCGGGGTAACGCTGTGGCTGTTCGGGCACCGCCACAGTGCAGCGTGCGGTACCGCGCGGCACGTTGCCTGCGTGCTCGCCTTCGGGAGCCCAGCGTTCGCCATAGGTATGCAACCATACCAGCCGCCGGCCCAGGTCCACGCCGACCCGAAACAGCGCGGCGTCCCTGGTAAGCGGAATGCGCGGGCCGGGGATGGTCAGCTCCTCGCTGAACCGATCTACGTAGGTGGGGGTGGCCAGCAGGGCGTAAACGTAGGCAAACAGGTCTTCCGCAGTCACCGGCGCGCCATAGGTTTCCGTCAGGTGGTCCAGCAGTCCCTCCGTTACGTTGGGCAGGGTCGCTGCCGCATCCCGCCACAAAGGAATCACGTCTTTGCCGCTATATGACCCTCTGAAATGGTGTCGGTCGGGGATGAGATGGGTTATCACGGCGGCTGGGCCGAGACCTAGCACTCCGGTCAGAAGGCTGGTGAGGAACATCTGCTGTTCGCCATGGCAGAGCCACAGTGCCGGGCGTAAATAGTCTGCCAATCGTCCGTCCGCCAGCAGCCACTGTCGATCTAAACTGCGAAACCCATAGTGAACAATGGCCTCGGGGCCACCCACTTCTTGAACTTCGGCAATCGGAACCAACCGTTGCGTGGGATCAAATAGGGCCGAGTAGCTTCTGTTGATTTTTCGGTCACGTGTTTCTCGAAAGAGTCGCTGACGACGTGTGGAACCTGCTTTTACAATCGTCTGCCAGCGGTACATAAGAGTCTCTTGGGATTCGGCGATGACCCAAGTCCGTTTTGTCTCGACACCGGTATGCTGCCAGGGGAACAGGTCGGTGAGCGGCGGCCAATTGAAGTAGTCCCCTTCCCCCACCGGGAGGAAGGGCTCATGCCAGCCTGAATAACAATCACGCCAGGAGAGGCTCGCGAAACCGGTGACGTTCTCCAGGGCGCTCAGTTTCTCAGCGCGGGTGCCCGTGATCCTGGTGTAATGCACCGTGGCGGGGGTATCGGTATTTGGCTGCCCAAAGCGGACACCGAGGGCGATGGCCACGGGGGTCTGGATGGCAAATACGTTTTCCGTCTTGCGGGCTCCCAGGTTGTCGCCCTCCAGGTCGATGATCCACAGCTCGTCAAAAATCTGGCGCATCACCTGCCGCATGCCGACGAATCCCGGTCCGCGCAGATACGACGAGGCGGTTATGAAGCAGACGATGCCGCTGTCGCCGGTGGTCTCGAATACTTTCCACAGCGCCCAGCGCCAGAAATACACGTAGTCGTTGTACAGGTTCTTCAGATGCACGCCGTGACCAGCATCGCGCGCCGGGGCCAGGAAATCCTGCAGAATGGCGGAAATGCCGTGCTCCTCGTCACCATGGCGTACCCAGCCGCCCTTGCGGTGGGCCACCGGGTCATCCTCCGGGTCCCGCTGCTCGCGGTCGTAGGGCGGATTGCCCATGCACACCAGCACACGGGTGCCGGATTTGATCTGCTGGGCGCGGCGGTGCTCTTCGGCCAACGGGCGGTGGAACAACGTCTGCTGACCCGGCGGTTCCCTGTGCGGGCTTTCCAGGGTGTCGGTGAGGTAGACGTGCGCGCCCTCCGCGGGCAGGGCGCCGCCGGCGTCCAGAAGTGCCTGCGTCAAGCGCAGGTGTGCCACCGCGTACGGCCCCACCAGCAGCTCGAAGGCGTGCATGTTGCGGCCGATTACCGTAGCGCGGCCACTCACGGCGCCCGCGCCGTATTGGCTTTGCACCAAGTCTAGTCCGTGCTGCATGGCCGCCAGGGGATAGGTTCCAGTACCCGCCGCGGGATCGAGAAACACCACGTCATCATCGGCGAAAGCCAGGGGCTTATCGAAGCGTTCCCGCAACAGCTGTGCCACCAGTGTGACCTGAGCTTGCACGACCTCGGCGGGCGTGTAGTACACGCCACTGTCCTTGCGCAGCCTGGGGTCGTAAGCTGCCAGGAAATCCTCGTAGAAATACAGCCACAAATCCCGGTCGCTACGGCGAAGAGCCGCCACGTCGACCGCAAAAATGGCGCGTTCCAGCACTTCGGCGGGGGTGTCGATCTCGGGACGCACCTGTGGATCGGCCAACACACGCAGCGCCTGGGCCAGCAGCCCGTGGCCGCTGTCCAGAATGGAGGCGGCTGTGTTGACGTCGAGGTTCGTGGCGCCCTCAAAGCGGGCCAGCAACAGCGCATAGGTGAGAGTCTGAGCGTAGGCATCGGCGAACTGCCGATCATCGGCCTGGGGAAATAGCAGCTTGCGCCAGTCTGCCGCCAGTTGCCGCAGCATCGATCCATCCCGTTGCAGGGCGTCCCGTACCGTGTCTCGCAGCAGGCGGCACAATGGCGCCAGCAGCTCCGCCAGCGCCCGGGGCGAGTTGGGGACGATGGGCTCCCATGCCAGGAATAATCGCAGCAAGTCGGCCAACCGGCGGGCCAGCTCCGGCGTGATTGCGTCTTCCCCGTCCGCCGTCACGTCACCGCTGAAACGTACGATTGCCCCGGCCCGCTGACCCGTGCGATACAACGCCCACTCATTGCCATCGGTATAGAGCAAGTTGGGCAGCGCTTTGAACCGCTTCCACTGCTGCTTGTCGTGACCGCGAAATCGGTCGGTGCGCGCGCCTGTGCCGGGAGGCTTCAATTCGACGTGACCACACAGCAGTTGGCCGACGGCCACGCCCGCATCCGGCCGGCCGATGCCCGGCAGTGGCGTCTCCGTCCGCACGACCACCGGCGGGAACCCCAGTAAGGGGCCGACGGCTTCCAAGAGCGTCTTGACCGCCGGCTTGAGTTGATCTTCCGGTTGGGCGGCTACATGCGCGGCGAAGTTTTCCCGCAGACCGCGGGCGTAGGTGCGCAAGGCGTTCAGAAACGAATCCGCCGCCGCTCGGGCCATGGTCAACTCCATGTCGTAGAAGAATGCAAGTTTCTAGATTTGCGGTCTATCAAACTTCGGTAGGATTCGCCATCGATGGCGACTGGCGGACGGAGGTGCAGCCGCGCCCATGGCCGGCCCGGAAATGTCCGATCACCGTAGCGCTACCGGTGCGCAGACGGATTACCGGTGCGTTCAATGCGAGCCGTGAAACGGCACCTGGGGTAAATTAAATAATTTACCGGAAGCAAAGAAATTCCGACAGAGTAATGTCGAAATCCCCGGCTTCGGTATCGCAATTTAGCCCGGTGTCCGGATCGAAAAGCAGGACAACGCTTAGACTGAGGGTTTCAGGCTGGCTAGGTATTGAATTAATTCGCCGGCAAAATCTCGTGGACGGTCTCACCCACGGCCACACAGGCCATTTCGGCCATGCCGACGAAGAGGCCGGTTTCCACGATGCCCACGATCGCCTTCAGTTTCCGCTCCAGAGCGGCGGGGTCTTCGATCGTGTCGAACAAGCAATCGAGGATGTAACCCTGGTTGTCGGTGGTGAAAAGCGTCCCGTCACGGCTGCGAAGGCTTACCTGGGCGCCCAGGGCGCGCACCTGTTCCGCCGCCACCTGCCAGCCGAAGGGGTTGACCTCCAACGGCAGGGGAAAGCGGCCCAGGGTGTCCACGCGCTTGGAACTGTCGGCGAAGATGATCAATCGCCGGGAGGCCGCCGCCACGATCTTTTCGCGAAAGAGCGCCCCTCCGCCGCCCTTGATCAGGTTAAGTGCGGGGTCGATTTCGTCGGCTCCGTCCAGGGTCATATCGAGTGACGTGACCCTATCGAAGCCGATGAGGGGGATGCCCACCTCTCGGGCCAGATCGGCCGTTTGGGCGGACGTGGGAAGAGCGCGCACCGCCAACCCGCTCTTGACCCGTTCCCCAAGCTTACGAATGGCGTAGGCGGCCGTGCTGCCGGTGCCAAGTCCGATGGCCATGCCCTCCTCGACCAACGCCACCGCAGCCTCGGCTGCAAGCCGCTTTTCCGTCTCCCGATCGCTCATGGTCTGTCTGCTGGTGCTGGGTATCGTAGATGGCCGCCGCGAATGTTCCTCCGCGGCGTGCTCTCGGTGCAATCCCCCGCCATGTCCCTCCCCTGCCACGTCCCTCACCCGCGATGCTGGGGAGGGAGCATTCACATCGGATAGCTAGGGAATTGGGAACAATTCAACCATCACCGCCGGGCGAGGTGCGATCGTGATCGGTTCCCGCGTCGGATTGGGAGATCGTTTCGGTTGCGTCGCTTGCAGCCGATGGTTCGCCCGCCTGCGGTGCATCCATTCCCCCGTCCTTTGCAGAGGATTCCGCAGAGGATTCCGCAGAGGATTCCGCAGAGGATTCCGTGGAGGACTCCGCAGAGGACTTTGCGGACGATTCCGCGGCGGATTCCAAAGCCCTGTTTCGGGCATCGATTTCCGCTATCGCCGCATCCTCCGGAGAATCCACCAGGTCCACGGCAGGTCCCGGGGTGGGCTCCTCGGCCTTGGGAACGACGGAGTGGCGCGCCTGGTAACGGGCGAACCCCTCCTGGGACACGCCTTCGATGCCGGAACCCTTCGGCTCCGACGCTTCCGGTCCGTCCCCGCCGGTTTCGCCCACGGCGGAATCGCCGCCGGAAGCATCGGCGGTGCCGGACTCTTCGGCGGCGCCGGGCTCTTCTGAGGTGCCGGACTCTTCGGCGGCGACGGGCTCATCGGAGGCAATTTGGGGATCGGCTTCGTACTTATGTCCGCCGGTAATTTTGGCAAGGCTTCCCGGGACGCCATCCGGCGGACTTGGGTGCAACGTTGTCCCCGACACTTCCTCGGCCCCTTCACGCACGGAAGATTTCACGCCATCGGCCAATTCCTTCATGTCCCGGCCTACCGATCCGGCGATGGAAGCCTCGTTGGACATCTCTGCCTCGATATATTCCTGGGCGCGGCCCTTGATATCGCGGACGCTGGAATTGATTTCCGAACTGATCTCTTTGAGGTCCTTGAGTTCCTCGTGGGTGTTGATCTCATCGCTGACGGCGCTGCGCAAATCGTTGGTGGCACGCTTGAATTGGGCCATGAGCTTGCCCATCGTCCGCGCCACCTCGGGCAGGCGCTTGGGTCCGATGATGACCACACCCAAGATCACCAGCAGCATAATTTCGTTCATGCCGATGCCAAACATGGCCTGAAACTCCAATTACGACGGGGATATCGCGGAGATGACTTGGGTCACGGAACCCGAGCCGGTGACTACAAAATCTTATCCCGTAGTTCGGGTCGTGGCAAGGTCATATTGGGCCCGCTCATGCAATCTCACGCCATGGAAACAAGACGGTCAGCAGCCCGTACATTTACAGGACGAGCGTAAAGCCCCCAAGCGAGCCGGTGCCGGGTTTCAAAGTATGCCGTGCGAAGAGCCAGGAATGTCGTTTCCCTAGCCTTTCCCGGCAATTCCCGGCCATTTTCGGCCTGGGTCTGGGCGGCGGCCGGAAATTCGGTTACAATGAAATTCGGTTACAATGGGGAGCAGATGAAGGGTTGCTCCTCCGCCCGGAGCCTTCTCCGTCCTACGACAGGCTTTGGACAAAATCAGGGCAGGCGTTGGGCGGATAGGGCCGCAGTGCCGCCGATTTTTTCAAACGAAGCCAATTTAATTTATAATATCAGCACATAACATTTTACCCCGTGCGGCGGTGGGCGCGGGCGTCCCTGCCGATGCGGGTCAAGGCAGGCCGGAGCGCGGGGCTTCAGCTTTTCCTTCATTTCGATGGTGAGTCGATTCTTGTCGAAACCCTCCAATGCCCGCTGTTTGACGGATTCGAGTGCGAGCTTTGCGTTTTTCCGGCGAACAAACCCGTAGACGATCGCTCCCGATTGGGGCATCTTGGTGGCATTGACGATAACCCAGCACCGAGAGAGCCGAACGGAACCGGATGCAGGATCGAGAACGCGCGCAATTGATCATCACCGCGGCGCAGGATCTCAAAGCGGAGGAGATCCTACTCTACGACTTGCAGAATCGTTCCACGGTGACCGATTTCATCGTCATCTGCAGCGGCCGCTCCCAGGCCCACGTCAAGGGAATCAGCAACAAGATCGAGGCGCGGCTCAAGGAGTGCGGCTTTGCGCCGAGGGGCATCGAGGGTTTCTCCGAGGGCAGCTGGGTTTTGTTGGACTTCGACGTTGTGATCGTACACATATTTCATCCAGAAACCCGCCTCTACTACGACCTGGAGGGTCTGCTGCAATCGTTTCCCCACGAACCATTTCCGCCCCCGGTGCCCAAGCCACCCGCCTCATCCGATGAAGGAACCGCACGTTCGTAAACCGAGGCCCCGCCCGCGGTCGCTGCATTTCGTGCCGGTGCCGCGCGGTCTGGAGCCGGTATTGCTGGCGGAAATGAACGCGCTGGGTTTGCCGGAGATCGCCGCGGAGGAAGGAGGAGCCTTCTTCACGGGCACCCTGGAGGATTGCTACCGGGCTAATCTGTGGTTGCGCAGCGGGGCCAGGGTGCTGCGCGTGCTGCGACGCTTTCCGTGCCGGGACGACCGTGCCCTGTATCGCGAGGTGCGGGAGGTGGATTGGTTTTCACATATGTCGGCCGATCAGACCCTGGCGGTTCGAGTGCGGCTGGGGCGAACCCCCTTCACCCACAGCCAATTTCTTTCCCGGCGCATCAAAGACGCCGTGGTGGATCAGTTCCGGGAAACCTTCGGCCGGCGCCCTTCAGTGGACAGGGAGCAACCCCATCTCCAGATTCAGGCGTGGTTCGAGGGAACCGAATGCACCCTTTGCCTGGATACCTCGGGTGCGCCCCTTTTCAAAAGGGGCTATCGCAGCGGCACGGCCGATGCGCCTTTGAAGGAAAATCTGGCGGCCGCTCTGATCGGGCTGACCGGGTGGCGCGGCGAGCGTCCCTTCTTCGACCCCATGACCGGAGCGGGCACGCTGGCCATCGAGGCCGCCCTGATCGCCGCCAATCGGGCTCCGGGCCTCACGCGGTCCCGGTTCGGCTTTCAGAACTGGCCCGATTACCAGAAATCCACCTGGAACAGGCTGTGCGCCGAAGCCCGCAAGGCCATCCGCCCCATAGAGGTGGAGATCCAGGCGGCCGACCGCGACCCCCGCATGATCGCCATGGCGCGGCAAAACGCCGAGGCGGCCGGCGTGGGTGGCGCTATCGAATTCGTCGAGCGGGACTTTCGTCAGACTCCGCCCCGTTCCGGCGTGGGCGTATTGATGGTCAACCCGCCCTATGGCGAGCGCAGCGGACGGGAAGAGAACCTCCCCGAGCTATACAAAGCCCTGGGCGACGTGATGAAGCAGCGCTTTACCGGGTGGGACGCTCATGTCTTTACAGCTCAAGGCGAGCTGATCAAATCCATCGGACTGCGTCCCGCCCGGCGCCATATCCTGTTCAACGGCGCGCTCGAGTGCCGCCTCTTGCATTACCGAATTTATTGAAGGCGAATCTATTGAAGGCGAATCTATTGAAGGGTATTCGACGGCTGGCCCCATGCCGGGCCCAGGATATTCGCCGGTCAGTATACGCCGGGTATCAGCCTGAACGGCGTGGTTTTGCGATACATGCGATAGCCCGAATTCCCGGCCAATAGATGCTCCTCGAACCCGATCCGCCACAAGAAGAGAGCAATGCCGATGCCCAGAACCAAAAGATTCCAAAGGGATGAGTAGGAGAGCAGCAATCCGAGATCCATGACGATGTAGGAAGCGTATATGGGATGGCGAACGAAACGGTACATATGATTGGTCTGGAGGCCCCGATCCATGGGCAATATACCGAAACATCTCCCGATCGAAAGAATGGAAAGCAGGCATAATGCGCTCCCGGCCAATGTCACGGCCAATCCCACTGGCTGCAACGCGGTCTGGAGGCTGGGATCCGGATCGAAGAGAAACAAGTAGAAGGTAGATAGCACGGCCACGAGGTAACCCGTTGAATTATCCGAGATGGCCCTGGGCTGATTCCTGACAAGGAACAATATCGCGATCTCCATATGGATCAGGAAGTAGACCAAAGACTCTATCTCCCTGTTTTCGATGGCGAACAGAATAGCATCAAGGGCCAGCATCAAAGTTATTGCGCACCAGATGACGTTCCAGTACGCCTCATATCTGCCGATGAAATAGTTTCTGAATTTCGAGCGCGAAGATAGCCGAGCGATTTCGACAGGATCATATCGCCGCGTAGCGCTTGATTTGTTGATGACCGTGGATTGCATGAAATCTGTTTTCATCGGCCTCAAGAATTCAGGCTGCCATCGTAATAGGCGTTTAAAAGGCGTTAATGGCGCCGTGTTGTAATTTCGGGAGGTGACGGATCGGATTCGGGGCGGTTCCCGGAAACTGCCATCAGTTCCCGCAACGTCTGCTCCATCGGCCGAAAACCGCGCGACCAGGCCTCGCTCCAGGTTTTGAGGAACGAATTATCGGCTACCAGCCTGGGTGGGTCGCCCCTGCGGCGGGGAGAGACCCTGGCATGGACCCGTTTTCCGCAAACCGTTTCCGCGAGCGAGACCAGCTGATGAACTGAAATGCCGGCACCCAGGCCCACGTTGGATATGAGGATCGGCTCCTCGCCGGTGCGCTCCAGCCGCGCCAGCGCGTCGAGGTGCACCGCGGTCAGGTCCAGCACGTTGACATAGTCCCGGATTGCCGTGCCGTCGGGCGTGGCGTAATCATCGCCGTAGAGCTGAAACGGCAAGCCGTCGCCCATGGCCCGCAGCAAATTAGGCAGGACGTGAGTTTCCGGATCGTGCCACTCCCAGATATCCCCGTCGGGGTCAGCCCCCACTACATTGAAATAGCGTAGGAAGGCCGCTTTCAGGCCGAACGATGGGGCGATGGCGCGGATCGCCTGCTCGGCGTGTAATTTGGTGGTGCCGTATGGGTTGACCGGATCGGTCGGATGATCTTCGCCGATGAGTTCCGCGCGGGGTTCCCCGTAGACCGCTGCGCTGCTGGAGAAGACCAGTCTTTTCACCTCGGCCCGCTTCATCGCGCTCAACAGGCTGATCGCGCCCCCCACATTGGTGGAAAAATACTGCTCGGGCAGGCGGGTGGATTCCTCCACGGAGATCTTCGCGGCGAAGTGCATCACCGCGCCGATCTTGAATTGGCGCAGCGTTTCGAGGATCAGGGTCTCGTCACGCACGTCTCCCTGCACGAAGGGGCCGTAACGGACAAACTCCTGGTGGCCCGTGCTGAGGTCGTCCAAGACCACGGGGAGATGTCCCTGATTTTGCAGCAGTTTGGCCGCGTGTGAACCGATGTAGCCCGCCCCTCCGGTAACCAGGATATTCATCGATCGCCGATAGGGAGAGTTCACATGGACAAGAAATTATCGGAGGGCAATTTTCCCGCGGCCATCGGATGGCGGCTATCGGATGGCAGCAGGAAGAGTGGCGGGAGGACGCGCTCCGCAAAAATGGCAACACTGCCGGTCTTTCTGCCCATTCGGGCCGCTGGTGGCGCGTACGGATCGCTGGCGATAGGCTCCGCACCAGGACGATATGCCATCACCGGCGGAAGCGGAATCCGCCACCGAAACCACGCCGTCCGAATCCGCCGAATCCGCGCCGGCCAATGCTTCTGCGTGTCGAGGCGATCCTGGTGCGGCTCGCGCCGCGCTGCCGGGAGAAGGAACTGGATGAACGGCTGATTCCACTCCGGCTGGCGGAGCTGCGCGCGAAGCCGCCAGCACCCACGCGGGCAGCCTGGCGCCGCTGAAATTTGGCCGATGACCCCAATTGGTTGAGCGAGCGCGGGGGCTTGCTGGGATAGGCCCTGCTGTATTGGCTTCTTGGGGCGCCGCCCGCGCGGGTGCTGATGGCCGATCGGGTGCTGGCCGTGCTCCTGGAATATCCGCGACTGGATACGACGCCGGCCCGTCTGGATGCCATCAGGGGAACCCCCATGGGCCGGTACATGCCATAGCCGAATCCCGGACCGTAGAATCCGTAGTAGCGGGGAAAGAACATCCATTCCATCATCCGCATGCCGACGTACATTTGCAGGAAGCTGGGGCTGCGATCATACACTACGTAATGCTGACCCGCCTGGTTGGGATAAACGTGCTGATTCCCCTGGGCCTGCACCGTGAGCGCCTCCTTGTCCATGGAAATGGTCATGGTGGCCACCTCGATGGTCTCCACATCCTTCCAGGCGGTGCTGTCACCCGCGTCGGGCAAGGGGTAGGCGTCGTGTGCCGGCACGCGAATCGAAAGGATGACGAATTGCTCGCCCTCCAGAGGCTCCGGCTTGATCAGGATCGGGTCGACCACGTCGTCGCCGTTCAGGTCGATCGTGCTGATCTCGCGAATGCGGTTGCTCACTTCCTGGATCACCTGCTGCAGGAACGCCTGCTCGGTCAATCCGGCTTGTGCCGCCTCGCGGATCACCTGCTTGCCGATCTCGGGCAACAGGGCCACATCCAGGTCCGGCTCGAGGTTCAGGGCGGCGGCCTCGGCGGTTAGACCCTGGGAGACCGCCAACCGGCTGTAGTCGATTTGAGACCGTCTGGAGCCGTACCGATCCTCGCCTCCCCGAAAGAAGACCCAGCCGATGGCGATGGCCGCGATGATTAAAAATATGTGGGACGCCTTCATGGTTCGCTCCTTGTGCGCACGCCACCCGCGACTCGGCACGAATTGCCCAGCCTTGCGGCTTTCGCTCCCTGCATGCCACGAGTGGACTATTCGCCCACCCTAGCCGAACCGGCTCCGCCGATCAACTGGCGGGTATTTGGGTAGTGCTGCGAATTCAGGAAGCCGCATTGCGCAATTGCGGAAGCAGCAGGCCGAAGACGCCGGTCGCGGCGCACAGACAGCCGATGACGGCAAAGAGTTCCTGGATGGACAGCCAGGACAATACGATCCCCACGGCGCCGATGGATACGGCGGTCATCCCTGCCACCGCCAGATGGAAATAGGAAAAGATGCGGCCCCGCATCTCAGGGCGCACGATGCGCTGAAGGGCTATCAGGCGGGAGATGGTGATGGTGGGGATGCCCAGGGAGTGAATCAGGATCAGCACTGCCGTTTGTGAAACGGAAGTCAGCCACAGCATGGGGATGAATGTCAGCCCGTCGTAGATGAGACCGATCATCAGCGTGCGCACGGGATCCCAGCGGCGGCCAAAGCGTGAGATGATCCAGGTGGAAAAGATCATGCCACCGGCATAAATCCCTTCGATCAGGGCGAAATCCGTGCCCGAACCGCCCAGGTATTGTTTGACATAGATGGGCATGCCCACGATCACCGGGCCCATCAGGAAAAAGTTGTTGACCACCGTGATCACCCAGATCCAGAAAATCCGCCGTTCCCGGGTCAGATAGTCCAGTCCCTGCCGGAATTCCCGGTGAAAGGTTTCCATGGCCGGGCTTGCCGAGGCCCTTGCCGGCGACGCCTCAGCGGTCGAGCGATGGCCGGCGGGCAGCGTGATCAGCACCATCAGCGATAAGGCGAACGCGCAGGAGACCGGGACGAAAAGATAGATCGTGTCTATCCAAGGAAGCAGCATCGCGGCCAGAAATGGGCCGATCAACAGGGAAAACTGCCACGCGCTTTGCACCAGGGAATTGGCCCCCAACAGATCGTCCCCCCTGGCCAGCAGGGGAATGAGGGCGTCCCGGGCGGGATTGAAGAAAGCGGAGAAGCTGGTCACCAGGAAGGCCAAAAGAGCGATCAGCGCCGGAGGCAGATAGCCGATGAGGTAAAAGAAAGGGAAGGCCAGCACGCACGCGGCGCGCATGGCATTGGCCCCCAACATCGCAAGGCGGTAATCCATGCGGTCCACGAACACGCCGGCCCAGACGCCCACCACGATCGCCGGAAGGTAGCCCACCATGGTAATCATGCCGACGGCGAGGTTCGACCCGGCGGTCTCCACGAGGTACCAAAGCAGGGCGATCTGGAAGAAGCTTTCCCCCACCCGCGAGGCCAATTCACCACCCCACAATACCCACAACGCCCTATTTTTCCCCATGGAGCGATCGATACCGGACGTAGGTGATGTGAAATTGTATCTCTGCGCGAACGGCCGCACCGATTCCAAGCCCCTTTAGCGGGGACTCGCCACCGGTGAGGTCATGCCTCGAAGCGGTAGATATTCCGGGGATTCATCTGCCAGTACTGATCCCACCGGCTCTGATAAAGCACGAGTTGGAGCACGAAAGCCGAGGGATCGCCGTTGTGCTTGCGCACCTTGCGCGCTTGCGCCTTGATGGCCTTGCTGACCGAATCCGGATGGGGCACCAGGAAATTGGTAAAGTAGTTCTTGCTCTGATGGGTGAACAATCGCGTGTTGAAAAGAGCGCCCGGGTCGATGTGGTCGGTCTCCTCGCTGCCCTCTACCGCGAATTTGCGCCGTGTCAACAGATCCTGTACCCATGTGTGGTTTCGGGTGCGTCTGAGCAGCTCGAAGATGGAATGGACGTTTTCCCGCAGTTCGCGATAGCCCTCCAATTCGTCCGCGGAAAGCGAATTGGCGTTGAATTCCAGGAAGTAATCCAGCGGGGTGATGCTGAGCGCGCGCATGGGGCGGTCCAGGATGTACCAATTGTGGAAGGAATTCATGCGGGCGGTATACTCGCGGTCCGTTTCCATGATCGGACCGGCCACGCTTTGGAACTCATCCTTCGCCTCGGCCAACTCCTGGTTGAACCGGTCGTCGTTCGAGATATAATTCAGGAGATTATTGAAAAATCGGCTTTCCACGGCCACTCCGATGTGTCCCTCGCGGTTCCCTGCCGCTTGGCTAATTTTCAATGTACGCCGGTTTCAATGTACGCCGGTTTCAATGTACGCCGGTTTCAATGTACAAAGTATATGGCATCCGCGAAGACGAGACAACGCGGGGGGCATCGGGCGGCCGAGCCGCCCGTGCAATCCATATTGGATCCTGGAATGGAAGATGAACGTGAATAAACGACCCATGAAGCAGATGACCGAATCGCGGCTCTACCTGGCCGAAATAGTGGGCGAGGAGAGCCTGCAAGGCCACAGGATGCAGGCAGGGGCGATTCTGGATCTGATGGATATTCTGGCTGGACGCATCGCTTTTCGCCACAGCGGTTCCAGCGTGGTCACGCTCAGCTTCGACAGGGTGGATCTGACCTTTCCCATCCTCCACCAGGACCTGGTGCGGCTGGAAGGGCAACTCGTCTCGGTGGGTAATTCGTCGATGATCGTGCACGTGCAGGTATACCGGCAGGACCTGTTGTCCCGCGAGTTCGTCCCGGCCCAGGGATCCTTCGTCACCATGGTCGCGGTCGACGCGCGACACCGGCCCAATCGCAACATCCCCGGGCTGCTATACGAGACGCCCGAGGAGGAGAAAATCCGAGACGAGGTGGAGCGGCGCAAGGAAGCGACCCGGCTCTGGATGCAAGTGCAAGAGGACGTAGACGGCGACGAGGATTTGCGGATAGCCGACATAGAGGAGCAGTCCAACCGCGAGAAGCAGGAATACCTGAATCCGGACCAGACCCGGGTCGAGGTGCGCCGTCAATTCATGATGCGGCACGAGAACAAAAACGGTGCGATCTTCGGGGGGGACATCCTGTTGTGGATGGACCGCGTGGCCACGTACACCGCCCGCCGCTTCACGCGTAACCGGAACATGGTTACCATCGCCATGAATCGCATCTTCTTCAAGGAGCCCATCTTCACCACCGACCTGGTGGATATGACCGCGCGTGTGGTCTATGTGCGCACCAACACCCTGGAAGTGGAGATCGACGTTCGCCTCCACCGCCTGGGCGGCGAGGTGGTGCCTTCCCACAGCGGATACTTCACCGTACTCAACTACGACGAGGCAGGGTTCAAGCGGCCCATCGTCACCGGTCTGAAGCTGGACGACGCCGACCAGGATGGCTTACGCAGCTACCGCAAGGCGCAGGAACGCCATCGGCTGTGGCGCGAATCGGCCGCGGCCTCGTAACAGCCAAGCTGCCCGCATCGGCTCGGAAAGCTCGCACCGCCGGGAGACATCAGCTGGGGAGGGTGACCGCCGGCGCGAGCTTCCAGATTTCCTCGTCGTCCAGGGGCGTGACGGGATAAAGGTTCATGGGGTCGCCCCGCAACATATCTGCGATTTTAACGAAACCGTCCTGAATCCGGGCCAATTCCGGGGAGAGGGATTTGAGGGCGAACAGCGTGCGGTGAAACGGCCGCAGATGGTCCAATTCGGGCAGAGCCGGAATCGTCAGCAGGGGAAAGCATCGGGTGAGTTCCACATAGCGGTCGAACGAAATGGTATCGCGCGAGCGATTGTTGACTACGCCCAGGATCACGACGGGGTAACCCAACTCGTGCCCGCCGATCAACGAGGCCCGGAACAGGCGGTTGAGCACGAACAAGGATTCCACCGACTCGTCGGTCACGGCGATCGCCGATTTTGCCCGCCGGAAGAGGGGTGCCAGTGCCCCGTCGAAACGCTCATCGGTCACATCGTAGACAACGTTGCGGTAGCGCTCCAGAAGCCGATGCACCCGGAAGTAATGAAAGGCCTCGTCCAGCACGGCCCCATAGTGGCCCGACAAAAGCTGCGATGGGCCGAGTTCCATGGCGTCGATATACTCGGAAA
Source organism: SAR324 cluster bacterium (assembly GCA_022574555.1). Taxonomy (GTDB): domain Bacteria; phylum SAR324; class SAR324; order SAR324; family JACQKK01; genus JACZRV01. The sequence goes on along the minus strand of JACZRV010000001.1, from coordinate 40,390 downwards.
TCGGCACCACCACTTCTGCGGGATCCAATTCGGAATAGCCAAAATCCTTGGTTTCCAAGGCTTCCATCAAGGACGGCGCAGTCTTTTCGCAGATCGCCCGCAACGTGTCGCGCTTCTGGTCGCAGCCGACGACGAGGGTCTTGGCTCCCAGGTAGTTGAAGGCCATGGCCAGATGGGCAGTGATGAAGGTCTTGCCGGTTCTGCCCCTGCCGAGAACCAGGATACCCTTGGCCGGAGAAGGGGCGGTCATTGCGGTGGCTCGCGCCGGGGAGGGGTGGCTCCGGCAGGCACCAGATCTTTTTCGAAATAGCGGGCGAAGACTTCCTGCCGGTCGGGAAAGCGGACTCCGTAAACATTACTGTTCACCGATCTTTGGAAGTAGGCAATTTCTACCTTGCCCTCCCAGCCGTCGGTGATATGTTTTCCCAGGTCGATGCGCACCAGATCGCCCAATCCGAATTTTGCGTCACGCGGTGCCGGCCGCGGACAGGTGACCCGAAATCCGGAAGTGTCTCCCCAGCACATCCAGGTCGCCAGCATAATGACCGATATTCTGGACCTCCCGCCATGCAGGCGTGCGTACATATCCGGTGGCAGAGAACCACGCACGATGGAGCGGCGACAGCGCTCCCGCTTGTTGATCCGGCATTCGTAGACGTCGACCACCTCCAACTCGTAAGCACGGTATTCGGCCAGGGCGGATGGAATGGGCCAGAGGAAGATCATGGCAGCCGCGAAAATGGCCCACCGAGTCCACCTCTTCATCGCTTTGCCTCCTTGAAGCTGGCCCCTTCGAACTGGGTGTGGACCGTGATCGACTGTAATAGAAATGAATTGTCGAAATTGGTGCCGTTGAAGTTGGCTTCGCTGAGATTGGCACCGCGCAGGTTGACCCCGTTCATCATCGCCTGTTCCGCATTGGCGTGCAGAAAATGTGCCCCTTCCAGATTCGATTTGGTAAATTTTACGCCACGCATCTCGGCACCGAAGAAATTTGCCTGTTTCAAAGGACAGCCCCGCAGAGACGCCTCTTCCAGATTGGCCAGGCTGAAATTGGCCCCCATCAGCACCGCGCGGTCCATAATGGTGCCTTTCAAGGAGGCGCCGGAAAAGTTTGCCTTGACGGCAATGAAACCGGCGGCTTGGCAGTTATCCATCAGGCAAAGGACGAAGCTACCCGCCCGTGACGTGGCGCGGTTCAAATTCGCACCCGTAAAATCGGCCAGTACGGCATGGACCTCATTCAGCGACGCCGTTCGCAGATCGGCCTGAACGAGCACTGTTTTATCCAGGATCGCCCTGGTAAGGCGCGCCTCCACGAGAATGGCATTGGACAAATTCGCAGTGGTCAGGTCGGCCTCTTCCAGGGCCGCTTCTCTCAATTTTGCTCCCCGCAGGTCCGCGCCGTTGAAATTGCTCCCGAACAGATCGGCGCATTCCAGGTTGACCTTGGCCATGCGCGCGTTCTGAAAATTGCAACGAATGAAATGCCCGCCCGCCAGGTTTGCGTTTTCCAGATTGATCCCTTGCAAGTCGGCGTCACAAAGACGCTCATAGCTGCGAGCCTGTTTTTCCAAGTCTTCCCGGCTTAATTTTTCCGCCATAGCTGGTACCTGGTCTCAACCTATGCCTGCGGCTTGGAGAGCAAATTCTTATATAGCTTCATGGCCTCGTCGTGGTCTTGCACCTTGAGCTCGCCACGCATGATCTTGAATGCACTGCCTACGATGGGCGATTTGATCGTGACCCGCGAGAATTTGATCTGTACGGTGACACCGGGGTTCGTCAAATTCTCGGCGAACACAATCCCGATACTCATGGTGCTTTGGGCGAGTTCATTGGCCATGTCGTGGTAATGGGCCAGGTCTTTGAACAAGTCGTCACGCAGCCGGCGGGCTCCTGCCAGGGACTTGTTGAATGATTCCTGTTTCTCCTCGTCGAACTCCCCTTGCTTTTCCCGCTGGATTTGCTGGACGAGCAGATTCTTGCTCAATTTGTCGAATACCACCTGGTTGCGCTGCAACTTCCTTTGCAAACCGTCGAAAACTTGCCGCAGATTGGGCCGCACCCCCACTTCGATCTGGGTTTTTTCTTCGCCGACATCGGAGCCCAGATTGGACGAGGCGACCATGTCCCCGGCTCGTGTGATGCCGCCGTTGATAAATCCGCTGAAGGCCTTGGTGACCTGAACCGTCTTGCCCGCCTGAACATCGGAATGGAGGATATAGTCCCTCACCGTAACGTTTTCTCCGGCGTTTACGTTGCACTCGGAGAGAAATTTGGCCGAAATGTTGTTTTTCGCTTCCAACGTGCCTCCCATCACTCCGCCACGAATGTTGATATCGGATTCGCTCTTTAGGGTGGCCTTGCCCACGGCGCCACCGACATCGATCCCTTTGGCGGCCTCCACAGTGAAGTTGTCTTCCACACCATGGCGCACGGCGACGACACCCGCGAAACGGATGTTCCCTGTGGATGCATCGACCTGGTCCACCACGTACACGTTTTCAATCGATAGGCGATCGTCGTCTTTAACCACAAACCCGTTGGTAGCGGCATAGATTTCGCTGCCGTCCTCGCTCCGTTTGATGTTTTTTCCAGCCCGCACACGAGCCGGCTTGCCGGAGCGGGCCTTGAGTACCTTTCCCAATACGGTGAATCCGTCCTCGCCCGGCGTGGGCGCGTGTACTCGTGCGACCAAATCCCCTTCGCTCACGTTCTTGATCAGATTCAATTCCTTGTAATCGACGAGGTCTTCTTGCCCGTCCTCGTCCTGAGCATCTTGATCGTCCTGATCTTCGTTCTCTTGCAGAAAGTCTACCCAGCCATCCGTGCCGTGAACCGGTTCCCTGCCCTTGGCCACCACGACCGATTTATTTTCGATTTTATTTTCGACGACTCCGCGAATCTCGTCCTGCTGGATACCGGCCTGGATCTTGGCCGCCACCAAAGCCTGCTTGATCATGCCATAGTCCAGCTTGCTGTTGCCCATGGAGGGCGGAACAACTTTCAACGACGCCTCCAAGCCGCTGTGAGCCACTTCTACTATTACCTCGTATTCTTCCGTCTCCCGCTTGGACAATAGCTCAAATTTGTCGGCGGCCCGGCGATAGATTTCAAAAAGGTCATTATGGCGATAGGGAATGCTGCGGGAATTCAACTCCTTCTGAATGTCGTTGAGGTTGGCCTTTCTACCGTCGCCCGGCGGAGTGACCCGCAGCATCACCTGGCTGAGGGTGACCTTTAATTCGTACAGTTTTTCGCTAGCCACCACACCATCTCCGAAATTTATACCTTCCGGGAAATTCTGCCACAGCGGGTTCCTCTGCCCGGATCACATACCGCGAATTCCACCTGTATATTACACTGCGAAGAGAATGCGCCAGATTAACCTGATCAACTTTTTCATGAGGCCTCACGCGGGCTACACCCGTATGGTACAACAAACGGGAAAATCATCCCCCCTGGTGGTTCGCTGCACGGGCACGGCTCGCGTTGTGGATGAATCCCGCCATGTCTGTGGGCTGATCGGGCGCGATCCCCGGCCAATGGAAGCGGAGCGAGGCCACAAACGGATTCTTCTATCAATGACTCCCGCTGAGGAGATTTTCAACTTCATTGCGCCCGAGCAACCGCGTATCCCCGGGCCGCATGTCGTCCAGTGCGATGGTGCCAATCTGATACCGCTTGATTTTCAACACACGGTGTCCGATACCCTGGAACAATTTCCTGATCTCCCGGTTGACGCCTTCCCTCAGCACAAGCTCGCACCAGGTTTTGTCGTTGAACGAGTGCAGTATGCGCGCGCGCAAGGGCCGCCGGATTTTGCCGTCCACCTTCGGCGCCAGAGCCATCCGTCGCAAATTCGACGGGTCGACGATTCCCTTTACCTTGACCAGATAGGTTTTCGAAACGGCATGTGAGGGATGGGCGACCCGCTGGGCAAATTCACCATCATTGGTGAGCAAGATCAGTCCCTCAGTGTCGTAATCCAGCCTTCCCACTGGAAACAGCCGTTGATTTGTCCTGGGGAAGTAATCCCGCACCGTCCGCCGTCCTTCGGGATCATGGAGGGTGGTCACGCAGCCGCGCGGCTTGTAGAGTGCCCAGACGACCCGTTTGACCTTGGCAACGAGGGGCAATGGACGGCCGTCGACTTCCACCTTGTCCGTTTCGGGGTCGATACGTGTCCCGAGCGCCACTACGATCTTGCCATTGACTCGAACCTGGCCCGCTTGAATCATGCGCTCGGCCGCGCGGCGGGAAGCCAATCCCGCGGCTGCGATGGTTTTTTGTAAGCGGACACCGGTCGATACCACGGGAAAACCCTCCTCAAACGCGGGATTTTTCTTGCACCGCGAGCGCATCCAGCGCGATGCGCGCGGCTTCCTGTTCCGATTCCTTTTTGGACCGGCCACGGCCCCGGCCAAACTCACGCTCCTTGATGTATACCGCCACCTCGTAGACCTTGGCGTGATCGGGTCCTTCCTCGGCGACTATCTTGTAGTTTACCCGCTCCTTATGGCGTTTTTGCACGATTTCCTGCAATTCGGTTTTGAAATCGAACACCTTTTGCGCGGAACGCACGTGCGCGATCCTATCGCCAAACAGCCGCGCGATGGACGCGAATACGGCTGCGACGCCTTCAGTCTCGCGGCTGTCCATGTAAATCGCGGCGATCAGCGCCTCCAATGCATCGGATAAAATGGAATTCTTCTCCCGGCCGCCTGATCGATCCTCCCCCTTGCCCATGCGTAAATACTTCCCCAGGCCGATCTCGCGGGCGACTTCGGCCAAGGTCGCCTCGCTCACCAGGCTGGCCCGGATTTTCGAGAGATCGCCCTCGGAAAGCGCGGTAAATCGCTCCATAATCAGGTCCGTGATCACGAAATCCAACACCGCGTCGCCGAGAAATTCCATCCGCTCGTTATGCTCGGGCGCCTGGGATTTATGCTCGTTGACGAAGGATTTGTGGGTAACGGATTGGAGGAAGCGTGAGGGCTCTCGAAAGCTATAGCCAATCCGGCTAAATAGAATGTCCCCTCGGGGGCTTGACATGGGTCATGCAGGGATTGAAAACGACGAGGATCAACTTAGCGAATTCGGGGGCTGTTGCGGAATGGTCACCGTGAACTCGGATCCCTTGTCGACCTCGCTCTTCACGTCAATCTTTCCGCGATGCGCCTTCACGATGTCGCTGACGATTGCAAGACCGATACCCATTCCTCGACCCCGGAATTCCAGTTTCGACGTATGATGATTAATGGTATCGCCCACTTCATAAAACAGCTGGAAGATCTTTTCCGATTCGTCCAGGGGAATACCAACACCATTATCACGCACGGTCAACACCAAGCGATTTTCGTCATCCAATACGGCTGCGACATCGATCTTCCCGCCGTCGTCGGTGAATTTAACAGCGTTTTGCACCATTTCACGAAGGACTTTTTTCAGCTTAACACGGTCGGCCCGCACCGACAATTGAGGCGGAATTTTCCAACAGGTTTCGTGCTTTCTTTCGTTAATGGTCCACGCGAGCTCCGCCTGGATTTCCTCGCACAGAGGTAATAACTCGAACAATGTCGGCCGAAGGTTCAATTTCTCCGAGTTGATCTGAGATAACTCATGCATCTCGTTGACGATCTCCTTGAGATGCTGAGCCGCACTGGTGATCATTCCGAGCAAGGGTTCCTCGTCCTTTCCATCGAACTGCGGGGCCAATATATCTACGATGCTGCAGATTACGCTCACCGGAGTGCGCAACTCGTGGTTGGTGATCGCGATGAACTTCTCCTTGATCATGTTTAATTCTTCCAGATCTCGGTTGATCTGACGCAGCCGTAAATTCTCCTCCTGGGCTTCCACTTTTGCCAGGCATTTTTTTATGACGTATTCCGCGCTCTCGAAGTTGATGGGTTTGGTAATGAAATCATAGGCACCCGCCTTCATCATCTCCACCGCTATTTCGATAGAACCCTGGCCGGTGGTCACAATGACTTCAAGCTGCGGCTGTTCCCGCTTGAGTGTGTAAATCAACTCCTGGCCGGTCATTACCGGCATGGTGAGATCGGTGATGACCAAGTGGTAGGGGGTTTGCCGAGTTTTATCCAAGGCTTCCTGGCCGTGCTGGGCCAGATCTGCGGACAGACCCCAGCGGTCCAGGAACCGCTTCCATACCATGCGGATCGGTGCCTCGTCTTCGACCACCAGAATTTGGAAGGTCTCCACTGTCGCCTTTTGGCATTCAACCATATATCAGGTCTCCCCCCTATCAAGCGGATGGCGAAAATATTTACCCCATAACCCAATATTAAACTAGCTGTTTCGACTAAGTGTTCCGTAAAAATGCGAATCCGGGGATGAATTTACACAGACGGTAAGGGAATCGGGGGCACGGGCGCCCCCTTATGACGAGGCCGGTGATGGTCTGATTTTCCGGGAGGGTCAACCCCCGTTGTTCACCATGGCCAACTTCAGCTTCCCGCGCTTGTCGAACCCAATCACTTTGACGGTGACGATCTCCCCCTCCTGAAGCACATCGGTGACCTTGTCCACGCGCTCATCGCTCAACTGTGAGATATGCACCAGTCCGTCGGTACCGGGCACCAATTCGACGAAAGCGCCGAATTCCATGATTTTCTTCACCGGACCCGTGTAGACCGAGCCAATTTCGATTTGCTTGGTCAATTCCTTGACCATCTCCAGGGCCGCATCGACGGCTTTGTGTTCGCGGCTGGTAATCATCACCACACCGTCGTCGGTCACGTCGATTTTGGCTCCCGTTTTTTCCACCATGCCCTTGATCACCTTGCCGCCCGGGCCGATCAGGTCTCGAATTTTATCCGGGGCGATCTTGTAGGCCACAAATCGCGGTGCATACTGGGATAGCCCAGATCGTGGCTGGGCGATGGCTTCATTCATTTTACTGAGGATGTGCAGCCGCCCCTCCTTCGCTTGCGCCAACGCAGTTTCCAAAATTTGTTTTCCAATTCCGGAAATCTTGATGTCCATCTGCAGGGCTGTGATGCCGTTTTCCGTTCCGGCCACCTTGAAATCCATATCTCCCAGATGGTCTTCATCGCCGAGAATATCGGTCAGGATCACCGTTTGAGATTTATCCTGGATCAAGCCCATGGCGATTCCCGCAGTGTGGGCTTTGATCGGCACCCCGGCATCCATCATGGCCAGCGAAGCGCCACATACCGAGGCCATCGAGGAAGAACCGTTCGATTCGAGGATTTCCGACACGATACGGATCGTGTACGGAAAGCTCTCCCGTTCCGGCAACACCGCCTTAACCGCCATTTCCGCCAAAAATCCATGCCCGATCTCCCGCCGGCCGGGCGGCCGCGGAAATGATACTTCGCCAACGGAGAACGAGGGAAAATTGTAGTGGAAGAGAAAACTCTTGAAGTGCAAACCAGCCAGGTCATCGATCATCTGCTCGTCTTCCCGGGAACCCAGGGTGGCCACGACGAGGGCCTGGGTTTCCCCGCGGGTAAACAGGGCTGAGCCATGGACTCGGGGCAGAACATTAAGCTCGATGGTGATCGGCCGGACTTCGGTGGTAGAGCGGCTATCGATTCGTTGGCCATCCTTGAGGATCGAATTTCGCATCTCCTGCTTGGTCATTTCCTTAATCACATCCTTGATGTCGCTCTTTACCGTCCCATCGTCCTTTTCAGGGTTATATAATTTCATCAGAGTTTCTTCCGAAATCCGATGAAGAGCCTCGGTGCGTCCAACCTTGTCCTGGATGCGGATGGCCTTTGCCAGCTTAGAGGCGGCCAATTTTTCCGTTGCCTTGCGAAGCTTGGAGTCGGGCTCGCGGAGTTCCACTTTCCGCTTGGGCTTTCCGGCCTGCGCGCGTAATTCTTGCTGAATGCGGATCACCGGTTGCATCGCCTCGTGGGCCAGCATGATGGCATCCAGCGCCACGCTTTCCGGCACTTCCCGGGCCGTGCCCTCAACCATTAGAACAGCGTCTTCGGATCCGGCGACGAAGAAATTCAGATCCGCGTTTTGCAACTGATCGGGCGTGGGATTGATGATGAATTCTCCGTCCGAGCGCGCCACCCGCACTCCGGCGATGGGGCCTGCGAAGGGAATGTCGGACAGGGTCAGCGCCGCCGAAGCGCCGATCATCGCTGCGCCATCGGGAGCATTGACGTGATCCGCGCTGAGCACCGTTGCGATCACTTGGGTTTCACAGGCGTATCCATCGGGAAAAAGCGGTCGAATTGGCCGGTCGATGAACCGCGATATCAGGGTTTCGGACAGGGTCGGGCGTCCTTCCCGCTTGAAGAAGCCCCCCGGAATGCGTCCGGAAGCGTACATCTTTTCGGTGTAGTGCACGGCAAGGGGAAGGAAATTCAGGCCAACGGAGGCATCGGGCGCCGACGTGGCGGCCACCAGCACGACGGTATCGCCGTAGCGCACCAATGCCGAACCGCCGGCTTGACGAGCCATGCGGCCGGTCTCGATGGATATCGGCCTACCGCCTATTTCTGATGAAAGGATATGCATGATCGGACCTCCAAATAGGTAGGGATTCAGGATTAACAGCCCGCAACCTTACCCATTTGGGATCCGAACCGACCTTCAAGACTATGCTGAAAACTATGCTGAAAGGTCCGTTAGCATCCCAAATCTTCCGGTCCCGGACATTTGGACTCTCGTTTAGACCCCCGTTTGGCGAAGGGGATTATCTGCGGAGCGCTAACTTCTCCACGATTGTGCGGTACCGGTCTCGGTGCTTTTTAGTGAGATAATTCAACATGCTGCGTCGACGGCTCACCATCTTCAATAGGCCACGGCGGGAATGGTGATCCTTGCCGTGGATTCGCAGGTGATCGGTGAGGTAACGGATTTTCTCCGTCAGCAGCGCTATCTGCACTTCCGGAGAGCCAGTATCCTTTTCTCCCCGGCTGTGCTCGGCAATCAATTCGCTCTTCTTTTCAGCAGTTAACATACCAGCTTGATCCTCTTCATACGATTCTCCCAAAAATGTTAGCACAAGTACATGCTGTGCGCACCCGTTCCTCGCGGGGTGCATCGGTGGGGCCGGGTCAAACCAGCACTTTGGTGGGCTGCATGCCCCACCCCCCTTCCCGCGTTCGTACGACCACACCAACCGCCACCAGAGTGCCACCAGGCCGGATCGCTTTGATTCGTGGCGGGTCGGGCCCTTCTAACAGATTCGGTGGCGCGCATCCGTCTGCCAGCGGCAATACCCGCCCGATGCGCAGGCTCCGTTCTTCGGCCCCGCCTACTGTATAGGGGTGATGATCGACAAGAATATCGCTGGGATTGATTACGAACGCGAAATCGTCTTTATCCGCCGCTTCCTGGATCGCTTCCATGGCGACCGAATTTTCCAAGCGGAATACATTACCACACCGTAGCCGTATGAGTCGGCTGACCGCAGCTCCCACCTCCAACCGTTTGCCGATCTCTTCGCCCAGGCTGCGCATATAGGTACCCGGAGTGCAAGCGACCCGAAAAGTCACCTCCGGCAAGTCAACTCGCTCGACGACCATATTGCAAAGCCGCACGCGGCGCCGTTTTTCCGGCACGGGCTTACCTTGCCGTGCCAGCCGGTAAGCCGGCACCCCGTTATGTTTGACCGCCGAATAGGCAGGTGCGACCTGTATTATTTCACCCTGGAAGGCAAGGATCGCCTCCCTCACCCGAGCCTCGTCGAGATGGCTCGCATCGCGGCGCTCGATCAAATTTCCATCGGTATCGAATGTATCGGTGCGCTCACCGAGCCGCAATGTGACGCGATATTCCTTATCATGGCCTTCGAAATTGGGGATAAGCTTGGTCGCCTTTCCCACAAAAACCGGTAAAACGCCCTGTGCCATTGGGTCCAGAGTGCCGACAAAGCCCATCTTGGACTCGCCGATTAAGCGCTTGAGCCTGGTCAAGACCCCGTTGGAGCTGATTCCGGTGGGTTTGTCGAGATTGATGACCCCGTTCATGTGGGTTGGCCCTCTGCATCGTGCAAATTCGCCAGCAGCTCATCCATTTCCTGAGCATAATCGAAGCCCGGGTCGTAATCGAATCGCAGCTTGGGGGTCGAGCGAGAATTCAGCGAGCGCCCTAGGGCGTGACTGAAAAATCCAGCGGCACGATTGAGTGAGGCGGTCAGTGAATCAATGTCCGTAGTGGGTTTGAAGCAAGTGTAGGTCACTGTGGCGAAACTTTGATCGTTGGCCAGTTTCACCCCCGTAATGGTGACCCAGGTAAAGCGGGGATCGTTCGCCTCTCGTTGAATGATCGCGCTCAGTTTTTGGTGAATTTTTTCGGTCAGATGGTCGATTCTGCGGCTGGTCACCCTATATTCCCACTACTTTGACTTTGCTGCGTTAATGACCGCGATGGCTGAGATGGGGCCACATCGTCCAGTTTCGGGGTTTCCTCGACCTTGACAAAGGCCTCGATGAGGTCCCCTTCCCGGATGTTCTTGAAATTGGGTACGCGTACGCCACATTCATATCCAGTCTGAACGTCCTGCACGTCTTCCTTGAAACGGCGCAGGGAACCAATGACACCGCTGTGGATCAGCACATCGTCCCGGAACAACCGGATGAAGCTGTTTCGTTGCAGGCGGCCATCGGTTACGTAGCCCCCGACGATCTGGCCGTCCTTGGGAGTGGAGAAGACCTCGCGCACTTCGCAATGGCCGATGACTTCCTCGCGGACGATCGGTTTGAGTAATCCTTGCAGTGCGTCCTTGACGTCGCTGATCAGGTCGTAAATGACCGTGTAGCATTTTATCTCCATGCCTTCAGACGCGCCAAGCGCCTGCGCCTTGCTATCGGGCCGGACATTGAAGCCGATCACCACCGCGTTCGTGGTCGCCGCTAGGGAGATATCGGTCTCGGTAATGCCCCCAATACCGGCGCGGACGTGATTCACCTTGACCAGCTGGTTTGCCAGCTTCTCCAGGGATGCGCGAACGGCTTCCAGGGATCCCTGAGTATCGGTTTTGAGAACGACATTGAGGGTGCTTTCCTGGCCCTCTTCAATCCCTTGCAGGAAATCCTCCAAGTGCATGTGCCGTCTTTGGATGGTATCGGTCACCTTTAGTTTCTCGCTACGTGCCGAAGCGATCTGCCGTGCGGTCTTCTCGTCTTCGGTGACCACAAAGAGTTCACCGGCCTGGGGCAGCTCGGCGTAGCCCAGGATTTCCACGGGTGTCGAGGGTAGGGCTTCCTGAATCGACTCGCCCTTGTCGTTGAACATCGCACGCACGCGTCCGCCGGTTGCACCCGCAACGATATCGTTGCCTACTTCAAGCTTGCCTCGTTGGACGATAACGGTAGCGATGGGCCCCCGGCGCCGGTCCATCCTGGATTCGATCACGAAGCCCCGTGCGTGGCCCGTGGGTATCGCCTTCAGTTCAAGCACCTCCGCTTGCAGGCGGATCATTTCCAGGAGATGGTCGATACCCTCTCCGCTTTTCGCCGATACGTTGACGAATATAGTCTCCCCACCCAGTTCCTCGGACAGCAGATTGTAATCCATCAACTGCCGTTTGATCTTGTCCGGCTCGGCATTGGGACGGTCGATTTTATTTACTGCCACTAAGATGGGAACTTTGGCGACCTGGGCATGTTCGATCGCCTCGACAGTCTGGGGCATCACGCCGTCATCGGCAGCGACGACCAGAACGACCACGTCGGTGATGTTCGCCCCGCGGGCGCGTAATGACGTAAATGCCTCGTGGCCGGGTGTATCGAGGAAAACGATGTCTCCCGCCTGGGAACTGACATAATAGGCCCCGATGTGCTGGGTGATCCCACCCGCCTCCGACTCCGTCACCCTACTTTTGCGGATCTTGTCAAGCAGCGAAGTCTTTCCGTGGTCAACGTGGCCCATTACAGTGACGATGGGTGGGCGCGGACGAAGATCCTTCGCATCGACCTCCTCTTCCTTGATCAGATCCTCCAGGTCCGTCGTATCGACCTCGACATCGACGTCGAATTCGCTGGCGATCAACTCGACTGTTGGTCCTTCGATGGTCTGATTCGTGTTGGCCATGATTCCCAACGCCATCAAGCTCTTGATGATCTCCCCCGCCTTGACGCCGATCGCTCCGGCCAGTTCGGACACCGTGATCGACTGGCCGAGCCGGATCTTGCGTTTGCGAACCGGTATTGGTGTGGCGTCCTGTGCCGCAATTTTGGCCGGCTTGGGTCCCCGCCGTTGCGGCCGGCGACGGTGATGCGGGCGGCTCCAGGCTTCGGCTTCATAACCGGGCCGTTTACGCTCCGCACGTTTGAACTCCTTCCAGACGGCTGGTACGCCCTCTCCGGTGCGTTTGCCATCTTTTTTCAGGTCGCGCCCTTTTTCAGGGTCGGCAACCGGGCCGCGCTGTTCGGCCTCTTTCTTCATCTCCATGGCCCGCGCCGCCGCTGGGCCCAGCTTGGCAGGTATGGGTGCAATATCCGCCGCCGCGATGCCCTTTTCTTCGGGCTTCGCTGATTCGACCGGCTCGGCAGCCACGGGCACGGGTTCCACGGCCTCGGCAGGCGGCTCGGCAGGCGGCACTTCTTCCGGTTGGTCCGCGGCAACCGGTTCCTCGGCGAGTGGTGCTGGTGCGGGCTCGATTTGCGGTTCGACTTCTTCCCGAGTTTTTTCGTCCTCGGGCAGCGGGCCGGAAATACCCAGTGATTCCTGAATTTTATGCACTTCTTCCGAACGCTTGGCGGAAATGATGCGCCGTTTACGTGGCTTGGCGCCGGTTTCCGTTTCCTCAGAAGAAGGCACGGCACTTTCGACGCGGGTCACAGGCTCCAGCATCTTGGCTTTGATCTGGACAATCTGATCCTCGGCAAGGGCATCGAAATTACCCTTTACCGGGTAACCCATCTCCTTCAGCCGCTGGATCAGATCCTTACCCGGAATGTTTAATTCCCGCGCAAGTTCGAATACCCTCAGTTTCACCATTTTCCATCCTCTACCAGTTCAACCACTTCACCAGACCACCCTATCGCTCCATCAGCGCACCTCGCCTGTCTATTTGGCTCCAGATGCAAGCGCCAGCTTCGCCAGCGGCACAACGATTCTATCGAGACACCTCAGTCTCATTGGTTGCCTCACCGGACGGCGATTCCGCCGATTCCGCCGATTTATCTTCGGCGACGATCGATTCTTCACCGTCATTTTGCGCCGGCTCCCCGGTTTCAACCCGTTCGTTTGCCCCGTCGGCCTCTGGGCCGGGAAGTGCCGTGATTGCGTCCGCGGCCGGAGAGTCCGCGTCGTCAACGACGGCCTCGACCGGGGGACTGGGTCTGATCGTCGACCCCTGGTGCGTTACGTCCGACTCAAGCGGTGCAGCGTCGGTGGACGTCGCCACCTCCGGATCTGCTTCCGCGGCCGGAGCTTCTGCGCTGTCAACGGCGGCCTCGACCGGGGGGCTGGGTCTGATCGTCGACCCCTCGCCTGGCACCTCATCACGAGGTATCGGTTCGGCCGCCAGCGATTCGGATTCCGCCGGGGCGGTTTCGCCCTCTGGAGCCGCTGCAGCTTCGGCGCCAGCCAATCCTTCATCCGGTTCCGCGCTCCCGGCACCAAGCGCCGCCTGAGAAGCCAACAACCGTTCGCGGATCTGCTCTTCCAAGCTCAATGCTTGCTCTTGTGTGGAGGAGACATTGATTTTGAAGCCAGCTAATTTTGACGCCAAACGGACGTTTTGCCCCTGCCTGCCGATGGCCAGGGACAACTGGTCAGGATCGACCTCGATATCGATCACCCCGGCCTCCTCGTCGATCTTGATGCGCGAGATTTCCGCCGGTGCAAGCGCATTGGCCACGTAAGTCGGAAAATCGTCGACCCATTTTATAATATCAATTTTTTCCCCCCGCAATTCGCTGATGATGGCCTGCACGCGCGATCCACGCATCCCCACGCAAGCCCCCACTGGATCGACGTCGGAATCGTTGGATATTACGGCGACCTTGGCCCGGCGGCCCGGCTCCCTGGCCGCGGCCACGATCTCCACGATGCCATCATAAATTTCAGGCACCTCCATTTCGAAAAGTTTGGAAAGCAGCAATGGATGGGCGCGTGATATCACCAATTGTGAGGGCTCCTTGGGGTCGTTGAGCACATCCAGCAGGATCACTCGTACATGCTCGCCGGTGGAAAAGCGCTCGTTGGGAATCTGCTCGCGTCCGTACAGGATGGCCTCGGTTTGATTGAAAACCAGCACGGTGCGATTTCGCTCGTCGCGAACCACCATGCCATTGAGAATCTCGCCCTTGCGATCCTTGAAATTCTCGTAGATCGTCTCCCGTTCCGCTTCGCGGATTTTCTGGAAGATGAGCTGCCGCGCGGTTTGGGCAATGACCCGGCTCAACTCCTGATTTTCAATTTCGTATTCCACCTCGTCACCCGGCTCCGCGAGGGAATCCAGTTTGCGCGCTTCTTCCAGGGAGATCTCGTTGTCGGGATCCTGCAATTCCTCCCGTACCGTCTTGTAGCGAAAGACTTCGATATCGCCGGATTTCACGTTGAGCCGGGTTTCAATGTCTTCGAAACCCTTGAATTTCCGTTTGGCCGCCGCGGTGATCGCTTCCTGGATCACTTCGATCAGCCGATCCTTTTCGATGCCCTTATCGCGTGCGATATCCCCTATCGCTTCCAATACGTTTTCCTTGGCCACGAATCAGTTGCCTCAGTCGGAATGTTATGTCTGGCGTCGCCGTTTATAATTTCGGGTCCAATTTGGCCGAGCCGATGGCCTCGAATGGCAGATCCAATTGTTCTCCGTCGATGTCGAATGTCACGCCGGTCTCCCTGACCGTAGCAATCGTTCCTTTCATTCTCCGGCTTTTTCGCTCCGGCAGGTGGCCTTCCGCCAGCCGGATCTTTACCGGTTGGCCCAGGCACTGCCGAAAGTGCTTGGGCGACCTCAAAGGCCGGAACAACCCAGGCGACGAAACCTCCAAATGGTAATCACTCGGGATCGTATCCTGTTCATCAAGCATTTGCGCGGCCAGTTGGCTGGCCTCGGCACAATTGTCGAGGGTGATCCCGCTCTCGCTGTCGATATACAACCTCAGCACCCAACCACCCTCGAACTTGTATTCCACGTCGATCAACCGCAGGCCCAATTGTCGGATCGGCTCATCCAACAGATGCTCAACTTGCGTCACCAACAGCGCACCGCCATTCATGTTGCTGCCCGCTCTTGACCAGGCGCTGATCCACATTGCCGGATCGGGTGGTATCCGCTCCGCCCACCTGAATACCCGGGTTTTGCTGCCCGTCCGCAATCCGAACGGCCGCCAGAGCCTCAAGGCCCGAGGAACGACGGAACAATCGTCCCGGCCCCGCGCCCCCCGGGCTTCCGCCTTCCCGGATCAGGAAATCAGAAGTGGGATTGAATCTCGCTCCGGATCGGCTCCAGGCGAAATGGAAAGCGTTTCGATCTTCGTGAGGGAGGTCGAATCCGCCCAGAGTACCGGTCTGGGCCGCCCGTCCAACCGAATGACGCCACGATACGGGCCTTTCGGGCCAAATAATGGCCCGAACCGCTCCAAACCCCTACATTAACTTGATAAATTACCACCGTTGCTCGACTGGCGCAAACCAATTTTGCGATCCGCACCGTCGCGGCGCGTCCCAATCCCTCTTCCGGGCGGGGGCCGGGTTTGGGGATGAGCATCAGTGTGCGTCGGTGGAATCCGTTGCGGGTGGGGCTACCAATGAATCCAGCACTACTTCGGCGATATCGCGCACGTGCATCGTCTCGTCCCGGCCGGTTTGTTTGATGCCGTCGTCGATCATCGTCATGCAGAACGGGCAGGCCGTGACAATGGTTTCGGCATTCACTTCTACCGCTTGACGCACGCGTTCCTCGTTCACGCGCGTACCGATGGTTTCCTCCATCCACATCCGCGCGCCTCCGGCTCCACAACAGAAACTTTCGTTGCGGCTGCGGTGCATCTCCACGGGTTCCTGCCGCGCCGATTTTGCGAGGAGGGTTCTCGGGGCGTCATATTCTCCGTTGTAGCGGCCCAAATAACAGGGGTCGTGAAAGGTCACCGTTCCTTCCAAAGCCGGATCGAGGACAAGCCGCCCCTCGTCCACCAACCGGGCAATATATTGGGAGTGGTGGAATACCTCATACTTGCCCTCCAGTTGGGGGTATTCGTTCTTCAGGCTGTTCAGGCAGTGGGGGCATTGGGTCACCACGTGGGTCACCTTGTGCCGGTTCAAGGTCTCCACGTTTTCCCGGGCCAGGGTCTGGTAGAGCAACTCGTTTCCCGAGCGGCGTGCCAGATCGCCGATGCACTTTTCCGCGTTGCCCAGGATGGCGAAGCGCACGCCGGCCTTTTGCAGCAAGGTGGCGGTGGCCCGCGCAATTTTCTGATTGCGCGCGTCGTAAGCACCCATGCAGCCCACCCACATGACGACGTCTAAATTGTCGGGCACCGATTGCGCCGTCTCCCCGGTAAGTCCCAGGATGGGGATGTCCAGCCCCTTGGCCCAGTCGGACCGCTTATCGTAGCCGATCCCCCAGGGGTTGCCGTTGCGCTCCAGGCCCTTGAAGGTCGAATTCAACTCCTCGGGATAATTTTCATGCATCAAGATTTGCCCCTGACGCATGGCGATAATGCGCGGCACGTGCTCGATCCCCACGGGACAAACCTCCTCGCAGGCGCGGCAGGTGGTGCAGGCCCACAGGGTATCGTGGCTGATCACGTCGCCGACAAGGGATTTTTCGCCGCTGCTGGCGCCGGTGCGCAGGATGTTTCCCGCTTCCTCCAGCAGGTGATGGCGCAGGTCGTCGTTGAACCACTTCAGGGTCAGGGGCTTGCCCGTGACGTAGGTGGGGCAGATATCGTGGCAACGCCCGCATTCGGTGCAGGTATACAGGTCCAGCCCCTGTTTCCAGGTCAACTGCTCGATCCGGTTCAGCCCGATCGTCTCCTTTTCCCAGGCCTCCTCGCTCTCCAGGTCCATCAGTGCGATGGGTGTGTGGGGCCGGCCCAGAGAAACGAACAACACATTGGGCAGCGCCGTGATCACGTGGAAGTGCTTGGATGCGGGCAAGATGCAAAGGAAAACCAGGACGATCCCCAGATGCCCCCAGTAGGCGAACTGGTAAACGAATATCAGCGCCCCCTCGTTCCACCCGGAAATCAGCCAGGCGATGAGACCGGCCATGGGAGACCAGTCCATTTCCGTGCCGTAGACCGATGAACTCATGTAGGGAATTGCGTGACCGTGGAGCACGATCAGGTTTTCCTTCGCCGCGCCGAACAGCAGGTCGGTGCCCACCACGCCCAGGATCAGCCCCAGGATCAGGTACGCCTCCATGCTGACTTCCAACCGGGTGGGTTTGATCACCACGCGCCGGTACAGGGCGAAAACCACCATCGCGGCGACGATGGCTTCAAACAGGTCGTAGGCAAAAGTGTACGCATAGCCCAAAAAGGACGTGGCCCCGATGATGGGCAGGCCGAGTTGGAAACCGGATTGGAACCCCTCGCCAAATACGATGATCTCCCGCAGCCCCAGGACGACGAAGCCCCAGAAGATGAAGAAGTGCATCGCCCCGGAGGAGCGTTCGTGCTTCCGGCCGATCAGTTTTTCCTGAGCCAGCCCCAAGTGGAAGAGCTTGGCCAATCGCCGGCCCATCTGGTCGAAGCGGTTCTCGGGCGCCAGACGCCACAGCAACGCCAGCTTGACGTACATTTCGTACGAAAAAACCACCAGGGCAGCGGTGAGCATCAACGTGATCAGGGCAGGGTTCATGGAATCTCCGGCAATGCCTCGGGTAGCAGACAAAAAGCCCAATCCGGGCCAGACCCGCGTCTATGATTTGACTTTTTTCACTTCGTCGATGAGGAGGGGGACGACCTTGAACAGGTCTCCGACGATACCGTAGTCGGCGATGGAGAAAATGGGGGCGTCAGGGTCCTTGTTCACCGCGATGATCAGCTTGGAGCCGCTCATGCCCGCCATGTGCTGGATCGCGCCCGACACGCCGATGGCGAAGTAGACATCGGGCGCGACGACGCGTCCAGTTTGGCCCACCTGCGTGTTGTGGGGCATCCAACCCGAATCGACCACCGCACGGGTGGCGCCATAGGCCGCACCCAGGGCATCCACCAGGGGCCTGACGAACTCGATCCCTTCCGGTCCTTTGACGCCACGGCCCACCGAAACGATCGTCGATGCGTCGCCCAGGTCGATTTCACCGGCGGATTCCTGGATCACCTCCTTGGTGACCACCCGATCGTCGAGGGCCGGCGCGGCCAGTTCCACCACGTGGGCCGGTTTGGGCTCCGCCGGTTCGACATCGAAGGTTCCGCTGCGGATCACAAGAACTTTCAATCCCTCATTGCGGAAGCGTACTTTTTGAATGACCTTGGTGGCCATGGCCGGGTGATCGACGGTCAATGTCTCCCCCTCCATCTCGACCCCGATGGCATCCCCGCAATAAGCACCGTCCATCCGGGCCGCCAGAGCCGGTGCCAGCACCTTGCTGGATTCGGAGCCTGAAAACCAGACCTGGTTCGCCTGCGATTTCTCCACCGCCTCGGCGATGGCCCCCAGATAGGCGGGGACGGAAAAGAGGGACAGGGATGAATCGTCGGCCACGTATACGGTGCCGGCACCGTGCCCAGCGAGCCGGTCGGCCAAGCCCTTCACGTTTTCACCGGCAATCACCGCGTCGGCCTCAAATCCGGATTTGCGAATGTGGCTGAGGAGTTCCAGGGTGGGCTTGCGCACCTCTCCGGCCTTGACCTCCACTACGACGACTATTTTCACCATGTCGTGCCAATCTCCCGATGGATACGGTGGCGTGGGGTCCCTTGAATCGCGGAGGACCCGCGGTGTCTTTACTCTTCGTCCGGAAGTGATTTCAACCGAAGATCTTGGCCTCGTTGACGAGCAGCCCCATGACTTCCTTGGTGATCTCCTCGGGCGCGCCCTCGAACTTCTGGCCCGCCGCCCGGGCCCGCGGCGGTTGCATTTCCACCACCTCGGTCCCCGCTCCCGCCGCCCCGACCGTTGCTGGATCGATCTCGAGATCGGCGAGGGTGAGGATCTCCATGGGCTTGTTCTTCGCCGCCATGATTCCCCGCAGGGACGCCAGCCGCGGTTCGTTGAGGCTGTCGTTAGCGGTCAGCAGAGCGGGGAGGGTGACCTCCACGACCTCCTTGCCCGCGTCTCCGTTTCGGTGAGCGGTGAGTTTGGTGCCGTCCACCGCGGCAATCTCGACCACGTTACCCACCAACGGTATGTTCAGCAGTTCCGCCAGCATGGGACCGGTACCGCCTTGATCGGTGTCCTGGGATTGGCGGCCGGCCAAAATCAGGTCGTAGGGCTGCCGGGTCACGGTTTTGGCCAGAATTCGGGCATAGCCCATGGAATCGGAACCTTCCGTGGCCGGATCGTTGATATGCACACCTTTGTCGACCCCCATGGCCAAGGCCTTGCGCAGGCTCTCTCCGGAGCGCTCAGGCCCGATGGTGACGGCGGTGACCTCGCCGTCGTGGGCATCCTTGAGCACGAGCGCTGCTTCGATCGCGTTCTCGTCCCACTTGCTGAGCACGTAGGTCATGCCATCTTGGACAACGCTTCCGTCGCGCACCCGGACGTTCAGTTCTACGTCGATGACGTGCTTGATCAATACGATGACGTTCAACTCGCCTCCACTGAAATCAGCCCGGTGCCGCATGGCGTCTATGCGGTCTGATCGTTTCGATTTCGATCTTTTCTAACGGACCGCCGGTTGATGCGCAAGAGGCACCGCGAGCCCTCACGACGGCGGATTTGTCATGACCCGAAGATTGAGGTATACATGTTTGGTTTACGTCCAGATAATTACGCAGGTGCTCCCCTGGAGGTGGAAGCCTCCTGGAATGCCGGCGAAACGGGAGAATCCGATACGTATGATTGAGGTCAAGGTTAATAACGAAATGGTGGATCGGGCCATGCGCGAGCTAAAGCGCAAACTGATCAAGGAGGGATTGTTCAAGGAACTCAGCCGCCGCAAATTCTATATGAAGCCTTCGGTAGCCAAGCGCATCAAGCGCGCCCAGGCGGCGAAGGTCAGAAAAAAGGAAGCGGCCCGGGAACGGGAACGTTTGCAGCATTAATCACTGGGCTCGGATGCCGTAACACGGTATCCCCCACATGCGAGACCCCCACCTGATCGATCCGGCTCTCGAATCCGATTGGCCGGGTCATCTCTCGATTTTTCGGTACCTCGACCTCCGGCCTCAGTCCGGACTGTGGCGCCGCACCGGGGCGAGGCTTCTGGTTCGCGGCTAGGTGAATACCGGCGGCTATCTACGTGCCGCCCATCGCCGCTCGTTCCGAATCAATCGTCCAGGCGGTAACCGGTGCCGTAGATGGTTTTGATCCTCTTGCCCAACGGAGGGATTTTCTTGCGCAGTTCCTTGATGTGGCTGTCTATGGTGCGGTCGGTAATGTAGGTATCTGCCCATATTTTTTGCAGGATCGTGTCCCTCGTGAGCACGCGCCCCTTGTTTTGCACCATCAAACGCAGCAGCCGGCTTTCCTTTACGGTGAGAGGAATGCGCTCTTCGCCGTGGATCACTTCCTGGCGATCCCAGTGAATCTCGTAATCGTCCATATTGGTGATTTCGGTGGGCGCGTCGGTGCCGCCGGACAGCCGTTTTTTTACCCTGATTTTGAGCACTTCGGTACTGAAGGGCTTGGTGACGAAGTCGTCCGCCCCCAATTCCAGCCCGAAGGATTCGGTTTCGGGCTCCCTTTTTGAAGTGAGAAAGATCACCGGTGTGTGCCTGGTCTGTTCCATTTGACGCAGACGCAGGCAAGTCTGCAACCCGTCCATCCCGGGCATCATGATGTCTAGAATAACCAAGTCCGGGCGAACGGAATCCACGCAGTCCAATGCATCCCTCCCATTCGAGGCAAAGTGCACGTTGTAATCGCCGGCGAAGATGGTGTTCAGCGTCTCTCGCATCGCCGGATCGTCGTCAACGATAAGTAATGTTTGATTGGGCATGGCGGCTACGCGGTAGGGTCGTAAAAAGGCGCCTTCGTTAATCGGCAGCGTCGTCAGGCGGTGTCGATACCCGCGACGGCATTTGCAAGGACACTGGTTTCCAATATCTATCCAATATCTATCCAATATCTATGCGAGACGGGTCAGCAACGCCGCCGGCGGTTCCCGCATCATCGTCTTTACCATCCGCAGGCAGATGGCCGGATTCAAGGGTCTCGGCATTCGGCCGATCGGGATGGAGGTCAACATGGCAATCTCCTCCAGTTCCGGCAGTGTGCCCAGGAAAATCCAGCGTGTGGCCACCGTACCGTTGTTCATCAGCCGCACCAGCGGATAGTAGTCCTGCGGCGGCGATTGCATGTCGATGATCACCACATCGGGAAGGGGCGCCGTGATTTGATCCTGATTTTCGCCCTCCATGCTGCCGATGCTTACATCGACCAGCCCGCCTTCGAGAAGAATATTCTCCATCTGCACACCCGTATCGCGGGATGAGGTGAATATTCGCACGGAGGCGTGGCTGATTTCGCTTAGATCCGGCAACGAATCAGGATCGAAAATCATCGGCAGCCTGATGGCGAGTGTCGTAGCTTCATCGGGAACCGATTGCACGGAGATCGAACCGTTGTGCATCTTGACGGTCTGTTGAGAGATATACAGTCCCAGTCCATAGCCGGCGTCGTTGGAATTTGTGGTGACATATTTGTGGAATAATGTCTCCGCCTGTTCCGGTTTGAAACCCACGCCGTCGTCACGCACCACCAAATCCCAGCGTCCCCCCTCCGGTGCATCGAGTTCCGCCACGTGGCTTGACACGCTGACGGAGTTTCGCGCGAACTTGATGGCGTTGTCCAGGACGTTCCGCACCATCTGAGCGATCATATCACGGTCGCCATAGCATACCGCAGCGCCGCTTTGCATATCCTTAGCAAAGTCAATGTTTTTTGCCAAGATGATTGGTTGTTGGTCCACCACGCACCCGTCGAGCAATTCCTGTATCGAAAAGAAAGTGGGATGGGGTACAAGCCGGCCCTCCTCGATCTTGTTCAAATCGAGAATATTTTCCACGAGCCTGCGAGCGAGTCTGGTCTGATTGACAATGCGTCCAACCAACTCACTGGACGAGTCCGACAGCCCGCCGGACTCCTCGTTGAGCAACTGGCAAGTCAAATCGATGGCCGAAAGCGGCGCCCGCAGATCGTGGGAACAAATGGACAGAAACTCGTCCTTGAGGCTATTGGCACCTTCCAATTCGGCATTTCGTTCCTTCAACTCGTTCTGCAAAAAATTTATACGTAAAACAGCACGAATTCGTGCCGTAAGCACCTGAGAAATAATCGGCTTGCCCACATAGTCGGATGCCCCCATCTCGAAGCCGCGAATGATGTATTCCGGTTCCTGGATCGCTGAGAGGAAAATAACTGGGATCTCGGCCCACGCGGGATTCTCTCGCAGTTTCGCGAACATCTCGAATCCGTTCATGCCGGGCATCACCACGTCCAGCAAAATCAGGTCGACCCGGTGATCGTTCAGATAATCCAGGCCAGCCTGACCGTTCTCGAACAATATCAGGTCGCAGAGAAACTTTTCGCGAACCACGACCATCCGGATGACCTGCAGATTGGCCGGATCGTCGTCTACCACCATAATTCGGGGCTTGCTGTCCTGCCCGTGAGCGGCCGAACCGTTTCCTTTCATGGCTCACCTCCACGTGGTGGGCACGGCGTGCGGTCCCGGTAATCGATTAGTAGGGCCGATCATTGCGAAAGCTCCTTGGCCCGCTGATAGGCCCGGCCGATGCCCTCGCGGATACCCTCGCCGACCGCGGCGGCGTTAAAGTGCTCCAACGCAGCGGCGGTCGTACCGCCCTTGGAGGTCACTTGCTCACGAAGTGTTGCAGCGGACATCGCGGATCTTTTCCATAGTTCGGTGGCCCCGAGCAGGGTCTGCTGCACCAGCTTGGTAGCCTGGTGCGAGTCAAAACCCAGGGCTTCCGCGGCGCGAATCCAGTTTTCGGCCACATAGAAAACGTAGGCCGGACCGCTACCGGAAATCGCCGTAGCCGCATCGATCGCGTCTTCAGTATCGACGCGCAACACCTCCCCACAGGCCTCAAGCAGGGCTTCAACACGTTTCAGGTCATTCGCAGGGACCACCTCTGCCGGAAAATAGACGTTCATACCCTGGCCAATCTGGGCCGGGGTATTGGGCATGGCCCGCACCAGGGATTCATGGCGCAAACCGTCGCGCAGCTTGGCCATGGCCACTCCGGCCATGATGGACACGACGACCTGTCCGGATTTCAAAAATGGCCGCAAACCGGCCATCATCGCGCCGGACACCTGGGGCTTAACCGCCAGCACCACAACGCTGGCCTCGCCCACCCGGCTGTCGGCGACCGACGCGAGGGCGCAACCCAACGGGACAAGCTTTTCGCGGCAGGCCGGCTCGGGATCGACGACCAGCAGGCGCTCCGGTGCGCAGACTCCGGTTTCCACCAGAGCAACCGCCATCGCACGGCCCATATTTCCGCCACCGATAATTACGTAATCCATCCCCCAAACCTTTCAGGATTCTTTGCGCGACACCGATTTGATATCATTTGGGGCGTCGCACGCAACGCCGGCCAAATGCCGGCCAAATGCTCGCTAAAGCATATCAAAGGGATCGCGGCCCCACAAGCCTAGGGATATTGAACTATTTGAGATGGAAGGTTTTTTTCCGTTTTGTCCACTATCGACTGGGTTACATATCGGCTGGGTTGCATCCGCCGCAGCGACGCGGAATCAGTCCGCCGTGTATCCATTGAAATACGAAGGGTTAGCTCAACGGGTGGCGAGACCCAATAATCAAGGATAGGAAATGGAATTGACGGGTAAGCAGAAACGTCATTTGAAGGGTTTGGGACACGGGCAGAAACCGTTGGTGCTGGTGGGAAAGGACGGGATCACGGATGCGCTCATCCGGCAAATCGATGACTGCTTGTTGGCTCATGAGTTGGTCAAGGTGAAGGCGCTGGAAGGGTGCCCCATGCCCCGTCGCGAGTTGGCCCAGGCGCTGAGCACGGCTACGGCGTCGGCCTTGGTGCAGGTGCTGGGCCGCACGTTGCTGATTTATAGGCCCCACCCAGAGTCCCCATCGATTCGGTTGCCGGGCTAAAAAAACTGACCGCCGGGCCGTCCTCTGGTTCAGGCGGGTCGAGCGGTCCGGTTCGGTGTGCCCTTTTGACAAGCACCAGCATCGCGGCTAGTGCATGGGAGTAGATATCGGCGTGCAGCGGAAACTGGTATTCATTCGTGGACGGAGATGCGAACCCTGCTCCTGCGCGGGGGCCTCACCCATCAGGTGTAATGACAGCCCTACAACCCGATAATACATCAGACCCACCCGCCCGGCTGATCGCCCGCCTGGAAGCGATCGTGGGACGCGGCAACGTGTTGCACAGCAAGGCGGACCGTTTCGTTTACGGATACGATGCTTCGGTCTTTCGGGGCCGTCCGGCCAAGGCAGTCGCATTGCCCGGCAGCACCGGCGAGGTGGCTGAGTTGGTGCGGCTGGCCAATAGCGAGGGGCTGGCCTTCGTAGCGCGCGGAGCCGGTACGGGGATCAACGGAGGTGCATTGCCCCAGGAGGATTTGCTCGTAATTGAGCTGTCCCGTATGAATCGCATCCTGGAGGTCGATCCCGATAACAGGCTGGTCGTCGTGGAACCTGGAGTGGTCAATCAGGACCTCAAACTATTTTTGGCGAAGCGGGGTTTCGGCTTCAGCTACGTACCCGATCCCGGCAGCCAGGTGGTTTCGACCATTGGGGGCAACGTGGGCAACAATGCCGGCGGCATGCACTGTTTGAAATACGGCGTGACCAGCAACCATATCGCAGGGCTGGAGGTCGTGCTGCCCGGCGGGGAGATCATTGAGGTCGGAGGCAAGACGCCCGACCGGCCCGGCATGGATCTCACGGGATTTTTCGTCGGATCGGAAGGCACACTGGGAATCGTAACGCGGATCATCGCCCGCATCCTTCCGCTGCCAGAGGCGGTGCTGACGCAGTTGGCCTTGTTCCCCGACCTCGATTCCGCCGCGCGTGCCGTATCGGGCATCATGGCCGCGGGTATCCTGCCCGCAGCCCTGGAACTGCTCGACCGGCGATCGATGACCCTCGTGGACCGCGCGGTACATATTGGTTTTCCCGATGCGGCGGGCTCGGCTCTCATTATCGAGCTCGATGGGGTCCGGGAGGGGTTGGAGATCGAGGTGGGGAGGGTGCGCGAAATTTGTACCGCCAACGACGCCGTGGAAATCCAGACCGCCGAGACGCCGGAAGCAGCCGACCGCATTTGGCTTGCCCGCCGGGCCGCATACGGCGCCATGGCCCGCATTTCGCCCACAATATACATTGCCGACGGATGTGTGCCCCGTAACCGGCTCTCCGAAGCCATCGGCCGCGCAATAGAAATTTGCGCCCGGAAAGGATTGGAGGTCATCAATCTGGCCCATGCCGGCGACGGCAATCTGCATCCCCTCATTCCCTACGATCAGACCATTCCCGGCGAAAAAGAAAAGGTCATTGAAGCAGCGCGGGAGTTGCTGGCCATGTGCGTCGAGATGGGGGGCACGATCACGGGTGAGCACGGTATCGGAGTGGAAAAGCAGGAGGAGATGACGCTTTTGTTCAACGGCCGGGAACTGGACGCGATGTTCTCCCTCAAACTCGCCTTCGATCCCGCCGACCGCTGCAATCCGCGCAAAATATTTCCCGTCGCCATGTTCGACCGGCTGCAACTGTCCGGCCCATGAATAAATCCGCCGTGCTGGCTTCACCGGCCGAGTCGCTGCTGGGTGCCGATGGGGTACACACCAGCCAGGCAGCGCTCGCGCAGCATGCTCTCGACGGACTGTCTCCGTCCGTGGTCGCGGTTCCCGATACATCGGAGGGCGTGGCCGAGGTGCTGAAATGGGCCCATAAGGACGGGCTGGGCGTCGTGGTCTGGGGTTCCGGCAGCCGGATCGGCCTGGGCGCCCGGCCTAGCCGCTACGATATCGCGATCTCGCTTTCTCGCCTGAACCGGATCATGGAACACGACGTGGAAAATCTCACGCTCACGGCCCAGGCCGGTGTGACGCTGCTGGAGGCGGCTCGCACCACGGTGGCGCACAACCAGATGCTCGCCGCGGGATGGCCCTGGTCGCGGCGCACCGTAGGTGGATTGATTTCAGCCAATCGTCCGGTGCCCAAACGATTGCTTTACGGCAGCGTGAGGGATCAGCTCCTTGGCATCCGCATCGCCCTGGCGGAAAAGGGCCTCGTGGGGTTCGGGGGAAAGGTACTGAAGAATGTCGCCGGCTACGACATGACCAAGCTCGTCATCGGTTCGCTGGGGTCGCTGGGCGTGATCGTCGAGGCCACGTTCAAGCTGTTCGCAATTCCCCACCGGGAAACCTATCTGGCCGCCGCGCTGGCTTCGCCCATTCTGGCCGCCTCGCTCGCCACCCGGCTGGCCAATGGACCGTTGCGGCCCGCCTGTTTGTTCCTGCTTTCGCCACTCGCCGCCGAACGGATGGCCAAGGCACAAAAGCTGGCCGGGGCTGCGCGGGAGTGGACTCTGGTGGCGGGCTTCGATGGCCGATCCGAAGCGATACGCCGGCAGATCGCCGATGCCCGCGCTCTGATCACCCAAGCCGGCGGAGATCCGCGGCCAGCATGCGACACTATCGGCGAGGCCGGGGGCAGGTGCCTCACCGCAGAGGAGGAGAGCCCACCGTCGGTGCTCCGGCTGCGGGTGGGCGTTGCGCCCGGCGATGTTGGAGACACCCTGGCCTATCTGGAAACGGAATCGCCTGGGGATGAACCGATCGACGCCGTGGCCGACCATCCCGGAGGGGCGATCACGCTTCTCTTCTCATTGCCCGAGCATCCCGGCGAGTCCCAATTGACCGAAACCGCCGGCCGTATCGAACGGATCCGGGCTTGGCTCGACGAGCACGCAGGGTTCGCGGTTTTGGAACAGGCCCCGGCGCCATACAAGTCTCGGATCAGCCCCTGGGGAAGGTCCAGCGGTGCAGAGCGGGCGATGGGCCTGATCAAGTCCCGCCTCGATCCCAAGGGCATACTCGCTCCGGGCCGTTTTCCCGAGATGAACGGCCACCTAGGCCCACTATCGTGATTCGGCCCATAGCATCACCCTCGGTAACAGCGGCCCTGGAAATCGCCCAGCGAAATTCTGTCCCGGCTGGACATGCCCAGAGAATTTCTGTTACCCCGCAATCGGGGGCAATCGCTCGCGATGGGCGTTTTCGAATGGGCTCGGCTGTGCCGTCCGATGAACGATACTCCGATGAACGATACTGAGAAAGAAATGACCGCGACCCTCACGGATAGTGGATTGGCTCCGTCTCGTGGATTCAGCCCGGCGCCCCATTTACGAAGGGCCTGGGACGCCGCCGAGTCCCATTGCAATCGCTGCGGCTTTTGCCTGCCTGTCTGCCCCACGTATCGTCTGACCGGGGCGGAAAGCGCCTCTCCGCGGGGCCGGCTGGATCTGATGTATGCCGCCGCGGATGGCAAACTGGAATTATCCGATATCGCACCGGCATTGGGGCTTTGCCTGGGTTGTCTGGCCTGCCAGAGCGCCTGTCCTTCCGGTGTTCCGTTCGGCGAATTGCTCGAAGCGGGACGGATCGACGTCGCTGGCGAAAAGGGGCCTGCCGGGTTTACTCGTTTCCTGCTCGGAACGCTGCTCGATTCGCCGGCATTTCTCAAGTTGGCGGCCCGCACCCTTTACTTCTATCAGCGCAGCGGCCTGCAGAAGCTATTGCGGCTGACCCAGCTCCTGCGGCTGGCGCCAACCTTGGCCCGCATGGAGCGCGGATTGCCGCCACTGCCACGGCCGGCATCTTGGCGGGGGCAGATCGGTCCGCTGCCGGCCGCCTCGCGTTCCGGGGGAGCCAAACCAGCGCTGTTTTTCTCCGGCTGCGTGATGGACGCCGTGTTCGGCGAAGTTCATCGGTGCACCCTGGTGGCGATGCGCCACAACGGTTACACGCCCGTCGTCCCCAACGGACAGGGCTGCTGCGGGGCACTTGCTCTACATTCGGGAGCCGAGGCACTGGCAAAAGAGAAGGCACGGCGCAACATTGCCGCATTCGAAGCGGCTGGGGATCCGCCAGTGGTGGTCAATTCGGCTGGCTGCGGAGCGGCGATGAAGGCCTACGGCGGTTTACTCAGCGGGGATTCGGCGTGGCGTGGACGAGCCGAGCGATTCAGTGCCCGCGTCGTCGACGTCAGCGAATTGCTGACGCGTGAAACGATTCGGCCCCCAGAGCATGCGGTGCCGATGCGTGTGGCCTACGACGATCCCTGTCATCTGGCTCACGCCCAGAATATCCGCGATCAACCCCGCATGCTGCTCCAGGCCGTGCCTGAGTTGGAGTTGGTGGAACTCCCGGAGGCGGACTGGTGCTGCGGCAGTGCCGGCAGCTACAGCCTTACCCACCCCAAAATGGCCGCCCGTGTCCTCGAACGCAAGATGAACCACATCGCGGCGGCAGGGGTGCAGGCGGTGGCCACCGGCAATCCAGGCTGCCTGTTTCAGCTTGCTCTGGGAGCCGAACAGCGGGGCCTTGCGATCCGGATCGTTCATCCTGTCCAATTGCTGGCCCTGGCCTACACGGGCCGGGAAAAAGCATGATACTGCCGCAGGCTCGCATTGCGCGGATATCCCGCGCTATGCTAGCCGCCGTGCTGGCCGCTATAGTGGCCGGCCTGTGTATCTGTGCGCCCAAGATCGTCTGGGGGGCCAGTCCCGAATTGGCCGCGGCGGGAAGTTTTTTTCTCCCGGGGCTGGGGCAAGCGGCCAATTCCGATTACGGCAAGGCGGGGCTTCACTTCGGTTCGGCGCTGGTGCTCGCCAGTCAGTATTCGATTCAGGTCGAGAAGGAAGATTACATCCTGCCAGCGGACCGGGTGGACAACAAGAACAAGGAGATCGATATCAACCGCACCTCGTACGAGGCGGATTTGTGGGGCAGCGCGCTTTTCAACCTGTCACTCTATTCCTCCTTCGCCGCGTACCGGGATGGGCGGCAAGCTATATCCAATCAGGGATACGAAACCCCCGCACCTGGTGAATCGCTGGCCGATCTGGCCTCGGCACCGTTTCAGTGGGATCTGCTGATCCGCCCCACCACGTTCGTGCCCCTGCTCATTCCCCTCTATTTTGCACTCACCCCGCCCGCCGACGAGCAATTCCTGTTCAATCCGGACGACTCGATCACACGGGAAGAGATGGCCGTGGGCTTCGCCGTGCGGCACAACATGGTGGCCGTGGGCGAAGAGGCATTTTTTCGTGGCCTGCTCAACAATGGATTCAGCAGCAGCTTCGGCGACACGTACGGACTGCTTACCTCCTCCGTGATATTCGGCCTGGCCCACCAAGGCAACGCCGGACAGGCCACGGCGGCCGGGGCGGGGCTCTTCGGACTCTACATCGGGTACTTGCAGCAGATCAACGGGTACCGCATCGATCAGGGCGTGGCGGTCCACTTTTGGTGGAACTTCCTGGTTTCCGTCGGCATGCTCGCCCAGCGGAAAACCGACCGGGAACTTCGTCTGCTCACTTTTTATACCGAGTTTTGACGGGTCTCAAAGACTTCCCCTCGCTTCTCGATCGGCCCTCGCTTCTCGATCGGCCCCGCTTCACGATGGACACCGATGGGTCAGCCGATCACGACCCCGCAAGTTGCTCCAGCCGCCGGATCAGGTCCCGCGGCAGTGGCGGCTTGCCTGACACATTCGTATTGGAAACGGCCCGTGCGTCGCGTGACGTGGCCGGGATGGGCACCAAACGGAGATCCTTGCTGAGCAGATATTTCAGGCACAACGAGGCGGTATCGCTCACCCCATATTCGCGAAAAGCTGCCAGATCCAATCCCGCAAGTTTCTTCAGCAACTCACTGCGCCGAAAGATGGGCTGGATCGGCGTCATCACCAACACACCCAGGTTCATGTCGTTGGCCATGGGTAACAATCGCCGCTCCACTTGGCGTTCCATCAGGTTGTAAGGAATCTGGATCACGTCCACCTGGCCGGTCTTACAGGCCACCTCGATCTCTCCGAACGCGCCCGGATCGTAGTGGGTCACGCCCACGGCCCCAATCCTCCCCTGGGCCCTCAATTCGGCCAGGTAGGGCACCACGACCCTCCAGCCGGCCATGTTGTGCACCTGCAACAGGTCGATCCTGCCCAGCAAGCCGAACGAGTCTTCGATTTGGCTCTTGGCGCCGCTCAGTTCGTTTTGCAGCACCTTGGTGGCGACGATGGGCCGGTCCGACGCCGCCGCCGCGGATATGGCCCGCCCCAGAGTGGATTCCGCAAGGCCGTACATAGGCGCAGTGTCGAACAGGTCAACTCCGGCTGCCAGGTTGACTCCGACCAGCCGGGTGATCGATTTCTGCGCGGCTGCCCCCGAGCGGTCGAATGAGCGGTAGGTCCCGCAGCCAATTTCACCCACGCTCCAGCCGCATTTCCCCAAGTTTCGCCGATCCATGGCAACTATTCCCCGCATGATGGGTTCATCGGGGATTGCGATCCATTCGGATCGCAATCCCCGAAGGCTGTCTCAATTCCAGTGCACCAATTCCTCACTGATACTTTTCCCCACTGATACTCTGGCGCTGGCCCCGAGGGGCACCATTTTCAAATCGTATTGGATGACACTTCGGCAATATTTCGCGGCCACGGGCAAGTCCTGCCGCACCATATGCAGTGGTGACCGGCGGATACAATGACGATGAGGGCGATGGGGTAGAACTCCTCATGGCATGGCCTCCCTGCCTCTTGCCGCTGGTGTGAGCCAAGGCAGGAGCAGACGCCATAGCCGGTCCCGGCCCAAGTGCGATTTGGCTGAATGGGCCAGGGCTGCGCTGTCCGGGCACAAATCCCCGCCCAGCACGTCTACATGGCTTCGCAGTGCTCCTTTGCTCAGCTTATCGGCCTTGTTGGCGACAATGAGGGTGGGCACGCCGAAGTGGTCCAGCCAATTCTTCATTTCCATATCGAGTGGGCTGGTGGGGTGCCGCGCATCGACGATCATAACCACTCCTCGCAGGCACGAGCGTTCCCGCAGGTAGCCTTCTCCCAGCTCTTGCCAACTTTCCTGCATGGCACGCGGCGCCTTGGAGAAACCGTAGCCCGGCAGATCGACGAAGCGGAAGTTTCCGTTGATGAGGAAAAAGTTGATCTGGCGGGTCTTACCCGGCGTGCCACTGGTTTTGACCAGCCCCTTGCGATTCAAGAGTGAATTGATCAGGCTCGACTTGCCGACGTTCGATTTGCCCAGAAAGGCAACTTCCGGTAGGTAGTTGGATGGAAATTGGCTGTCCGAAACAGCACTGACCAAAAATTCCGCGGAGACGATCTTCATGGGCGCGTGGTTGATCCGATGAGCACACCTTCCCACAAGCGACACAAGGAGAAGGGACAAATTGCCGTCGGGTGCGGCGTGATAACCGCCAGCGATACCCGTACGGAAGAGACCGATACCAGCGGACAGATGATCCGCGAGATGCTGGCAGCGGCGGGACACACCTCCATCGCCTACCATATTGTTCCCGATGATCCCACTCGCATCCGCCCCCTGCTCGATTCCCTGCTCGCTAACAGCAAAATCGACGCCGTTCTGATCAATGGCGGCACAGGCGTGGCCCAGCGGGACGTGACCTTTGACGCGATCCAGGCCATGTTAGAGAAGAATCTGCCCGGATTCGGCGAATTGTTCCGCGCTCTCAGCTACGAGGAGATCGGATCGGCGGCGATGTTGAGCCGGGCCACGGCCGGCACCGTTGGGAACAAGGTCGTCTTTTCCATGCCCGGCTCGCGCGGTGCGGTGCGCCTGGCCATGGAGCGCCTGATTCTGCCCGAGTTGGGCCATATCGTCACTGAATTGCGCAAATGACAGGCGAATTGCGGTCAGCAGCGGGCAGAGATGCTCCCCAATCCCGGAAATCGAATACCCATGCGGCGCAGGAATGAGCAAACAATCGGAAGATATTCTGGAGCGTGAGGCCGAAGCCGAGGGCCCGGGATCGGAAGGCATGGAGCTGCCCGACGAGTCGGACAGCATCATTGAAGACCTCAAAGCACAGCTCAAGTCCTTGCAAGGCCAGTTGACGGCTCAGCAGGAGGGCGGAAGTGATTCCCCGCAATCGGCCCAGGCCGGCGGTGCGGAGCCTCCCACCACCGGCCGGAATGCGATCGCAGCGTGGAACGCTGCCTTTGCACCTCAGATTGCTGCCCGGTTGCAAACCCCCACTGAAGAACTGACCGCCCGCCTCGATCGATTGATCGTGCAGGTGCAGGACCCGCAGATGCGCAAGGAATTGGAGCATTGCCAACAGACCGCCTTTTATCTCTTCGACACGTTCCGCAAAATAAGCGAGAATCATCGCGCCCTCATCGACTCCCTCGCGGAAGAAGAGGCGGTGCTGGAACCCGCGATTTTTCGCAAGGCGTTGGCCGCGGAGATGTCCGCTTTCGGAACGGGGATTGCGATCACGGGGAACGTGCCCCCGATGGTGGGCGCCATACCCCAATCCATCCTGACCGTGGTGAAAACGCTGGCCCGTGTGGCCGGGCAGCTTATGGGGGAGGTCAAGACCCTCCACCTGGATTCGGGGCCATCCGATGGTTCCAGAGAGGTCCTTTGCCTGACTATTGCATGCGGTGGTGGTGTGGATGGGTTGGTAAATGTGGAATCTCCATCCCAGATGATCTTTAAGCCCGGGGTCTCGGCGGTAACGGTGGTTGACTGGCTCTACATGGAAAAAATCGTCGAACTGAAAGGGGGCAGCTTGACGTTACACCATGAGGCGGGCAGGGCGGCGGGATTCCGCATAGTTATTCCCGGTGCGCCGGTCGACGTAAACGATTAGCCAACCCGCACGACGGCTTGACATCGGCGCGGCGAGCTTCCAGTCTTTTTGTCTGTCTGTGCACTGCCCCAAGAAAATATCGGGAGGAGGCGTTTTGCTCAAAGCGACAATCCGCGCAATTACTTTCCTGGGGGAGAAGTTCTGGGGTGGCAAAGAAATATTCGGCGTATTGGTACGCCTCTGCGTGATGTTGTTTCGTTACCGCCTGCTGATGATTGTGGGCGTGTTTTGCATGGTGGGCTACACCATCTTCACTGCGGCTCCCGCCTGGTACATCAAGGATCTCGTCGACGCCATCGAATCGGGGCAAGTCCCACCACTGGAAAATTTCGTTATTGTCGGCTTCGCCATCATCTTCATTTTCTCCGTAAGAGGATTGTTTTTTTACGGACATACGTATTTGATCGGGGTAATGGCAGTGCGTTTGGTGGCCGATCTCCGCATGCGGGTCTACCGTCATCTCCTCAGCCTCCCCTTTTCATTCTTTACCTCGGAATCCTCAGGAAATCTCATATCCCGTGTCACCGCCGACCTGATGGCGTTGCGTTCCGCTCTGAGCATGAGCATCACAGGACCTTTGCGTGATGTTCCGGCACTCGGGCTCTACATTGCCATTCTCTTTCACCGCAGCTGGCATCTGGCCATAGCCTCCCTGGGCATCCTGCCCATCGCGATCTGGCTCATTTCCAGGTTCGGCAAGAAAAACAACGCCTATGTGGCCAAGCGGCAGGCATCGTTCGGAGAACTGACGGCGCTCCTGGTAGAGGCGCTGGCGGGAATCCGCGTGGTCAAGGCGTTCGGCATGGAGCGCTATGAGGAGCGGCGATACGAAAAGGCCAACCAGGAATTGCTGGTGCGCCAGAAGCGAATTATCCGCGTCGCATCTTATTCTGTCCCTATTTTAGAAACCCTGGGGGCATTGGCGGCGGCCGGAATATTCATGTTGGGGGGATACCTCATCATCCACGGCATGATCACCACGGGCGACTTCGCATCCTTCATATTCACCTTTTTCCTCCTTAATGATCCGATCAAGAAACTCAACGGATTTTCGCTGAAAGTGCAGGAGGGGATCGCCTCCGCCCGACGCGTGTTCGAACTGCTCGACGCAAAGCCCGAAGGGTTGGAAAAGCGAGGGATGCCCGCATTGCCGCCCTTTAAAAAGGAAATATCGATACGGGTGGACAGCTTCCAGTATGAAGAGTCCAACGAGCCGGCCCTGCGGGACATCAAGATGGTCGTAAAGGTTGGCGAAGCCGTCGCCCTGGTCGGCACTAGCGGCAGCGGCAAGACGACACTGGTCAACTTGATTCCGCGATTTTTTGACCTGCGTGACGGAGCAATCCTGATCGACGGCCAGGATATCCAAAACGTCACCCTCTCCTCACTGCGCGACCAAATAGCCATCGTGACCCAGGAAATCTTCCTCTTCCACGACACCATCGCCAACAATATCGCCTACGGCAACATCGAATGCCCTCGCGACCGCATCCAGGAGGCGGCGGAGGCGGCGAACGCCCATGGGTTCATCATGGAAATGAGCAAAGGCTACCAGACCGTAATCGGCGAAAGCGGCATGCAGCTCTCAGGCGGCCAACGTCAGCGCCTGGCCATCGCCCGCGCTCTCATCAAGGACGCTCCGATTCTCATCCTCGACGAGGCCACCTCCGCACTCGATTCAGAGGCGGAGAACGAAGTTCAGGAAGCCATCGAGCGGCTGATGGTGTCCCGAACCACATTCGTCATCGCCCACCGGCTTTCCACCATCCGCCGCACCAACCGGATTTACGTGATGTCCAAAGGCCGGATCGTCGAGTCGGGCCAGCACAACGAATTGCTCGAATTGGGCGGACAATACAAGAAGCTGCACGACATGCAATTCCGCGACGTTATTCCATTTGTGGAGCGGCCCCAGCGAACCGCATGGCAAAGGTGGTGGAGCCGAATGAAGGATGCGAGCGGCGACGCAGCCATCAAGACCAACTGACCCCGCCGATTCCTGTTTCCCGCATACGTAGCCGCAAGGCTATCTCGTATATTTCACTCGAATATTTCAGCCTGAGAGTGTATTACCGTTTTTCCTGCAGGTGGGCGGTATCATTGATGCGGACGATGATCATGCGGCCGTCGTCCTCCTTGCGGAATTCAGATATCGAACACGGGTCGATGACCCAATCGCTGATCTGGTCTTCTGGAAACCGGATGATGTGGTACAGCAGGGCGCGGATGACGTCGCCGTGGAGCACGAATAGGATGGTCTCATTGGCGTAGCGGGCCACCCAGTCGTCGAAGGCCGGAGCGACACGCTGCCACAGGATGCGGTACGACTCCCCCTCTGGGTACTGGTATCCAAACGGGTCCGCGTCGAGCTCGCGCTGAACGTCGGGGGGCAGCACCCGAGGCATCGTGCCCTCCCAACTGCCTTTGGTCAATTCCCAAAATGCGTCGTCCGGCTCGATGGCGTCCAGTCCGATCGACCGATTGATCTCACGGGCGGTGTCGACCGTCCGGCCGATGCTGGAACAGATGATCCGTTGTGGTGGGGACTCGATGGCCAGATGCTCGCCCAACAGCCGGGCCTGTTCCCAGCCGAGCGCGGTGAGGGGCGCCTGGGCCGCTCGGCCCACCCAGACGTTGGTGATCAGATTGTGTTCGCCCTCGCCGTGGCGGGTGACCAGAATTCGTGTCATGGCCGTATGCGGAAATTGCCGCCAAAGCCCGGACGCCTGGGCCATTCGTCCCGGCCATGGGGACGGTCACGTAATTTGACAGTCTCGGGCAAAACCGGCTCAGAATTGATAGAAGACCGATAGGCGCACCATGGAGCCAGAGAAGTCGATCTTCGTTGCGCTCGCCTGGTCCAAGTAGGGATTGCGCGACAGCCTTACTTTTTTTGCGTTGACCAACCGCAATTCGTAGCGGACCCCAAACCCGTCGCCCAGGATTTCCAGACCGAGTTGGGTAAACCCGACCGGCGATTGCCCAAATTCGATTCTCTTCTCCGATGCGCCTTCGAAGGGGATGGCCAAGAACGACCCTTGTATGAGGGCCAGACCGGAGCCGATGAAATAATTGAGGCCGGGCTCAGTGAGGTTGAACGCATACGCTTTGGCGTAGATGGCGTAATAGTAGGTATCCATCGTGATGCGGGGAATTGTGACGATTTTTTTGGTGGTGTCGAGAGATTCTTTGTCCGTCTGGCTAATTCGAACGTAGTCGAATCCGACGGTTGCGGCTTTGGGGAAGAAAAATTCCAGATTCTGCCCGGTCTCGAAGCCGATGGCGGGTATGGTATGAAACGCCTTGAGGAACGTGCTTTCATTCTTGTCGGTGGCTGCTTGCGAAATCCCCAACACGGAATTGCCGGCCTGACCGCCCCGAAAATCAGTATCCCCCGTGATTTGAAAAAAAGGGTGCGTGATATAGGCCATCTGGTCGACGCTGAAGAACGTGATGCGCATGATCTGTTCTCCGGCGAGGAGGGGCAATGCTGCCGCTTCTTCTTCTTCGGCCGGGGCCCCAGTATCCTCGACGAACTCGTCTTCCTGTGGCGGCTCTTGCGCGATTGTGCCACCCCACGGAATCGCTAAAAGCGTGGCGACGAAAAGGGCCAACATCGATCCCGATGTGCGACCCCGCAATGCAAAAGCACCTACGGTCTGTATTTTTTTCTGGGCCATCACGATGTCTAGGGTGTTTAAACCGCGTCGTATCTGTAGAATGCAAAAATTATGACTTTTCTTCGGGGGCCTGCGAACAGGTGAATTATCCCCCGCTTAAGGTTGGACGGATTCCGAATTCAAATTTTCGTCCGTTTCACCACTGGCGGCCTCAGAGCACAGGCGATTCGCGATAAAAACCCGCAGTACGGAAAAGTGGGCCATCCGCCATGGACGAAAAGATCGAGCAGGCGGCCCGGTGGCTGGCCAGTGCCGATAAGGCTATCGTGCTGAGCGGCGCGGGCATCAGCACGGAAAGCGGCATCCCCGATTTTCGTAGCGCCGACGGTATTTGGTCCCGCTACGACCCGGCGGAATACGCCACGTTGGGTGCCTTTCTGCGCGATCCGGCCAAAGTGTGGCTCATGTTGGCCGAATTGGATGAATTGTTACGGGCGCAACCCAATCCCGGACACACGGCGCTGGCAGAACTGGAGCAGGCAGGAGCAGTCGCGGGCATCGTCACACAAAACGTGGACGGTCTGCACCAGGCGGCCGGCAGCCGCAACGTTGTGGAGTTCCACGGTTCCAGCCGCACATACTCCTGCCTCACTTGCGGCGCGGTGTATCCCAGGGATGACGTGCGGGCAATGATTAAACCGCCGCGCTGTACCCGCGAGGTGGAGAGCCGCACCTGCGATACGATCCTTAAACCGGACGTGGTATTTTTTGACGAGATGATTCCGCCCCAAGCCCTGACAAGAACCGAAAGGCTGGTAGACGGCGCCGATTTAATCCTCGTCGTAGGCACATCGTGCGAGGTCTACCCCGCGGCGGGCATCCCCTGGCAGGTGCGGCAGCAGGGAGGTCGGATCGTCGAAATCAACCTGGAACCGGCGCGGGAATTGCCCTCGGATGTCGTGCTGGCCGGCAAGTCGGCCACCCTCCTGCCGGCGATCGTAGAAAAATGGAAGCATCTCGTCAATTGACCGCCGGGGCGCCGCTGAGCAAATCGAAGATCGTGCCAGGTATGCGCTCACTGATGGGCGGCCACGGCATGGTTCCAGGGCCCGGTTGCCGAATCGGCTAAAATCAGCGAGCATGCCAATAGCCTAACCCAAGCCGCCGGGGCGTTCGCCCGGGGCTCCAGCGCCAACCGATCCGCTCATCGCAATATGACCTCCGAACGTCTCGTCATTAAAATCGGCACCAACGTTCTCACTCAGGCCAATAAGCAACTCGATTTCAACGCGATCCACCACATCGTGGAGCAGATCGGCGTTCTGCGCGGTCAGGGGCACAAGGTGATGCTGGTCACCTCGGGTGCCGCGGGGGCCGGCGCCAGTCTGGCGGATTATGGGCGGGAGAAAAACCCCTTGGTGCGGCGGATGATGATGACGGCCGTAGGCCAGAGCAGGCTGATGCAGATCTATTCCGATTTCTTTCGTGAATATCACATCGTCACCGCCCAGGCCCTGCTCACGCGCTCGGATTTTGCCGACCGCTCCCATTACCTCAACGTGCGCAATGTGTTCGAAGGCCTGCTGCGCGCAGGTGTGCTGCCCATCATCAACGAAAACGACGTGGTGACCTCCGAGGCGCTCACCTTCGGCGACAACGACTACCTAGCCGCCGCCGTCGCCTCCATGATCGGCGCCCACCGCATGTTTCTTCTCACCACTGCCGACGGGTTCTACATGGGGGGCGATCCCGCTGGGAAGCGCGGCGCAATACTTTTGCCGGAAGTCCACGAGATCACGCACGAAATGTGGGACTCCTGTGAAGCTGTCATTGCGGAGGGGGGCCGCGGCGGCATGCTCTCCAAACTCCAGTCAGTGGAAATGGCCACCTCTTTCGGCATCCAGGCATACATCGCCTCGGGACGCGAGCCGGAAGCGGTACCCCGCATCATGGCCGGCGAATCCATTGGAACCCTGTTTCATCCTCGTGCCAAGCGCTTGAAAAGTTACCGGCAATGGCTACGTATCGGGGCTCGTATCAGCGGCAAACTGATCGTGGACGATGGCGCTGCAGACGCCCTCCACAATGACAAGAGCCTCCTCCCTGCCGGTATCGCCAAGGTGGAAGGGACTTTTCAAAATGGGGACGTGGTGGAGATATTCAACCGCGACCGTGAAAAGCTCGGCGTGGGCCGGGTCAATTTTTCGGCAAACGACCTGCAAGCCATTATCGACGGCACGACGACCGCGGGCCGCTCTCAGGAAGCGATCCACAAGGACAGGCTGCTCATGGTGGGGTAAGATAAATTTGCGATATTGGATGCAATATGTATTCGGCTAATTGATTTTAAATGTGGATTATTATTAACATCTCGTTTCTAACGTTATGGATCAGTTTTCTAGATAACTTCATCCGGACGATGTGGTTCGTTCCTTATAGTTTTCAGATCGAATGAAACACAATGTGCCCGGCATAACACTGGTCGTGTGTTGCAAACGAAGCAATTTTTTTAATTTTTCTATAATATGTCGTGACATGGGGCCGGTTAACTATTCATATTCCGGTAGCAATGCCCGTTAGTCATCGACTCAATGTTATATAGATATTTGTTGTTCTAGGTTTATATATTAGACCAACTTAAAGCAGATATATTTACAATCCGGACACACGAGGAATGGATGAATTTACAAAAAATTTTGGTGACAGGAAGCAGCGGTATGATCGGTACACGGCTGTGTGACCGGCTGCTGGACAACACTGAATATAAAGTATGTGGCGTAGATCGAATACCCAACAAATGGAGCGACAGAGTTCAGAATATTACCGTGGTGCAAGATTTACGCTACCCGGAAGCATATCAAAAGCTGGGTGCCGATTTTGATATTGTAATACACTTGGCCGCAAACGCACGGGTGTACGATCTCGTCGTCGACCCGGATAAAGCGCAAGATAATATCAATACGACGTATAATGTGCTGGATTTCTGCCGCCGTAACGAGATCAATAGGATTTTGTTTGCATCTTCCCGCGAAGTCTATGGCAACATCAACAAAATACCCTGTAACGAGGATGAGGTTCGCGTGCAAAACTGCGAAAGTCCATACGCCGCGTCCAAACTCGCCGGCGAGGCATTGATACGCTCATTTCATCATTGCTACGGAATAGAATTCATCACGATGCGTTTTTCCAATGTATATGGGATGTTTGACGACAGTGACCGTGTCATCCCCGTATTCATCAGGCGCCTCAAAGCCGATCAAAGCCTAGTCGTTTATGGGGACGATAAGCTCCTCGATTTTACCTTCATTGACGATGCCGTTGATGGGATTCAACTCGCATTGGAACGTTTCGACCAAGCGAAAAACGACACGTACAACATAGCCTATGGGCAAGGCAAATCGATCCTCGAGTTGGCAGAGCTGATCCAAGGGCATCTCGGCAAGCATACCAAGATATCACTCGAACCATCGCGCATCGGCGAGGTGACCCGATTCGTAGCTGACATCGGAAAGGCGTCGAAAAGGCTGGGCTTCAGCCCACGTGTCGCATTCCAAGAAGGCGTCGAAAAAACCGTTCAATGGTATACGAACCATCTGTATAAGTGATCCTTTGCATCGGTTTGACTGGCGGTGCGCTCGACGCGGATTTCGTCCAGCCATTGGGCGCGCGCCAAGGGTATATCAACGTAAAGTTTACCGCCTTTGTGCTGCCGGCATTGTCTCCACCGCTTTTTGAGCGAAAGCCTCATAATCGTCGGTAATTGATTTACCTATCCAGATCGCGCACCTCGGGCCGCGCAGGTCAGTTTGCTTTCA